>NZ_JBSFNM010000179.1:0-1004 GCF_053587085.1 Kitasatospora sp. NPDC003701 | reverse complement strand
ACTCGCGGCCCGAGGGTGTGGGTGCGGATGGGGTCGAGGAGCCGTGGCGTCGGCATGCGGCGGGTTCGTTGGCGGTCGGTGCGGGTTCGGCCGACCTCGTGCCCGTGGCGGTGGGCGACTGGCCGCCGGCCGGTGCGGAGGCCGTCGACCTCGACGGCTTCTACGCCGATCTCCTGGAGTCCGGATTCGCCTACGGGCCGCTCTTCCGGGGCCTGCGGGCGGTTTGGCGGACCGACGAGGAGGTGTTCGCCGAAGCTGTGCTGCCGGAGGACGCCGGGTCCGACCCGCGGTCGTTCGGCCTGCACCCCGCGCTGATGGACGCGGCTCTGCACGCCGTCGGACTGGGAGGTCTGGTCGGTGAGGTCGGTGAGGCCCGGCTTCCCTACGCGTGGTCCGGGGTGCGGCTCCACGCGAGCGGGGCGGGTGCCCTGCGCGTGCGGCTGAAGCGGGTCGGCCAGGAGGCGGTCTCGCTCACCATGACCGATTCGACCGGGCTGCCGGTGGTCTCGGTCGACTCCCTGGCGCTGAGGATCGTTTCCGCGGACCAGGTGGGCGGCGGGAACGCCGCCACCGGGCCCGACTCCCTGTTCGAGCTCGACTGGACGCCGCTGCCGACGTCGCCGGTCCCGACCGGGTCCGTCCGGGTCGCCGTTCTGAGCTCGGCCGGCGCGTCCCGGTTCGCGGCGGCGTCCGGCGACGCCGGTGCGACGTTCCATCGGACCCTCGCCGATCTGCGCGAGCAGGTGGCGCGCGGCGAGGTGGCCCGACCGGAGCTGGTGCTCCTGGAGTGCGCCGGCGAGGCCGGGCGGACGGCCGGGGTGGGCGCGGACGCGGTCCGGTCGCTGGTGGGCGACACGCTGGCCGTGGTGCAGGAGTGGGTCGACGACGAGGCCTTCCTGGATTCGCAGTTGGTGGTGGTGACTGCTGGTGCGGTGGGTGTGGGGTCGGGGTCGGATGTGGTGGATCTCGGTGGTGCTGCGGTGTGGGGGTTGGTGCGTTCGGCG
>NZ_JBSFNM010000178.1:0-1010 GCF_053587085.1 Kitasatospora sp. NPDC003701 | reverse complement strand
CGCACCACATCACCCGTGCGGTACATCCGCGCACCCGGCTCACCGAACGGGTCCGCGACGAAACGCTCCGCCGTCAACCCCGCCCGGTTCAGATAACCCCGCGCCAGACCCACACCCGAGACGTACAACTCGCCCGCCACACCCACCGGCACCGGCCGCAGGTACGCGTCCAGCACATGCGCCCGGGTGTTCCAGATCGGCCGGCCCACCGTCGCCGTCACCGAGTCCAGCGTGCCGCCACCCAGGGTGTTGATCGTGTACTCCGTCGGACCGTACAGGTTGTACCCCATCACCCCCGGGGTCTCCCGCAGCTTCGACCACAGCGTCTCCGCCACGGCCTCACCACCGAGCAGCACCAGCACCGGACGGTGCCGGTCCTCGTCCAACAGACCGCTCTCCACCAGGGCTTGCGCGTACGAGGGGGTGACGTTGATGACGTCGATCTCGTGGACGTCGAGGTAGTCGGCCAGGCCCTGGGCGTCCCTGCGGTCGTCCTCGCCGAGGACGTGGACCTCGTGGCCCTCGACCAGCCAGAGCAGCTCCTCCCACGACATGTCGAAGGAGAACGAGACGGTGTGCGCGATCCGCAGCCGCCGCCCACCCGCGGACTCCACCACCGGGTCGAAGATCGCCTCACGGTGGTTCAACTGCATGTTGGTCAGACCCCGGTACGGCGTCACCACACCCTTCGGCCGGCCCGTCGAACCCGACGTGAAGATCACATACGCCGGACTGTCCTGGTCCACCACCACACCCGGCGCGCTGTCCGACAACGCCGCCAACTCCGCCACGACCTCCGGCGAATCCAACAGCAGCACGTCCTCGAAGGACGGCATCTTCGGGGCGGCGACGGAGTCCGTCACCAGGCAGACCGGGGCGGTGTCCTCCACCATGAACGCCAGCCGGTCCACCGGATAGTCCAGCTCCAGCGGCAGATACGCCGCACCCGTACGCAGCACCGCGAACAACGCCGCCACCATCTCCAGCGAACGCGGCAACCCCAACGCCAC
>NZ_JBSFNM010000177.1:0-1031 GCF_053587085.1 Kitasatospora sp. NPDC003701 | reverse complement strand
CTGAGGACAAGCCCTCGGCCTATTAGTACCGGTCAACTCCACCCCTTACAGGGCTTCCATATCCGGCCTATCAACCCAGTCGTCTACTGGGAGCCTTACCCTCTCAAGGAGGTGGGAGTGCTCATCTCGAAGCAGGCTTCCCGCTTAGATGCTTTCAGCGGTTATCCCTCCCGAACGTAGCCAACCAGCCATGCCCTTGGCAGGACAACTGGCACACCAGAGGTTCGTCCGTCCCGGTCCTCTCGTACTAGGGACAGCCCTTCTCAACACTCCTACGCGCACAGCGGATAGGGACCGAACTGTCTCACGACGTTCTAAACCCAGCTCGCGTACCGCTTTAATGGGCGAACAGCCCAACCCTTGGGACCTACTCCAGCCCCAGGATGCGACGAGCCGACATCGAGGTGCCAAACCATCCCGTCGATATGGACTCTTGGGGAAGATCAGCCTGTTATCCCCGGGGTACCTTTTATCCGTTGAGCGACGGCGCTTCCACAAGCCACCGCCGGATCACTAGTCCCGACTTTCGTCCCTGCTCGACCCGTCAGTCTCACAGTCAAGCTCCCTTGTGCACTTACACTCAACACCTGATTGCCAACCAGGCTGAGGGAACCTTTGGGCGCCTCCGTTACTCTTTAGGAGGCAACCGCCCCAGTTAAACTACCCACCAGACACTGTCCCTGATCCGGATCACGGACCCAGGTTAGACATCCAGCACGACCAGAGTGGTATTTCAACGACGACTCCACAACAACTGGCGTTGCTGCTTCAAAGTCTCCCACCTATCCTACACAAGCCGAACCGAACACCAATATCAAGCTATAGTAAAGGTCCCGGGGTCTTTCCGTCCTGCTGCGCGAAACGAGCATCTTTACTCGTAATGCAATTTCACCGGGCCTATGGTTGAGACAGTCGAGAAGTCGTTACGCCATTCGTGCAGGTCGGAACTTACCCGACAAGGAATTTCGCTACCTTAGGATGGTTATAGTTACCACCGCCGTTTACTGGCGCTTAAGTTCTCAGCTTCGCCC
>NZ_JBSFNM010000176.1:0-1092 GCF_053587085.1 Kitasatospora sp. NPDC003701 | reverse complement strand
TCCGCCGCGAACGGAGCGATCTTCGCCTCGGCCAGCGAACGCACCGCCTCACGGAGCATCTCGTGCTCCTCGGAGATCCGGAAGAGATCGAAGTCCTGGCTCATGATCGGCACTCCTGTTTCACGACGGTACTCAGTACCCTTCATTATGCATGCGCGCAGCAAAAAGGGAACTCAGTGCCTTCACAGGGCGGTACTGAGTTCCCTATCCTTTTGCTGGCGTACGGAGGCCGTACCGCGGACGTAGTACCGGAGAGCACGCCCCGGCCGTCCGGGCCGGCCGTACCCCGGCGGCGCACAGCGAGCCGCAAGCCCAGTCCGAGTGCAGGGAGATGACACCGTGGTCCACTCAGCCATCGACGCCGACATCGAGAACCTCCCGCTGTACTTCCAGCGCTGTACGTGGTGCAGCAACCCGACCTTCCAGCGGCTGCTCTGCCCCACCTGCGGCTCCACCGACCTCCGGCTGGAGCGCAGCGAGGGCACCGGCGTGGTGCGCCGGTGCGCCGTCGAACAGGCGCGCACCCCGTTGGCGCGGCAGAAGTCGCTGATCCGGATGGCCGAGGGCTTCGACGTGTGGTGCATCGTCAGCGGCCTGCGCAGCACCGTCCCGGTGGGGACGCGGGTCCGGCTGACCCCGGCCGCCGACTCCGACCAGCCGGAGCTGACGCTGCTGCCGCAGGAGGAGCCGGAGCGGGTCGAGCCCGCGGAGCCGCGCCCGCTGCCGCCGTGCCAGGGCGGCTTCACCCAGCATCTGGCGGCGTACGCCGAGTAGGACGCGCGGACCGCCCGGACGGCGTCCCGCAGGCTCGGACCACCTGCGGGACGCACACCGGGCGAAGCAGCAGCCGATACGCCGGAGGGCGTGGCACCGGGTACTCGGTGCCACGCCCTCCGGCGTATCGGGCTCGGGCGGGCGGATCAGCCCTTGCGGGCCTGGACCTCGCCGGTGAGCTGCGGCAGCACGGCGAAGAGGTCGCCGACCACGCCGTAGTCCGCCAGCTCGAAGATCGGGGCCTCCGGGTCCTTGTTGACGGCCACGATGGTCTTCGAGGTCTGCATGCCGGCCCGGTGCTGGATCGCACCCGAGATG
>NZ_JBSFNM010000175.1:0-1142 GCF_053587085.1 Kitasatospora sp. NPDC003701 | reverse complement strand
CGCACCACATCCAGCAACTCCCAACCGACGAACGGCCGCAACGCCTCCGCACACTCCCCCATCCGCGCCGCGAACACCGGCGAGGAACCCAACAGCTCCGCCCCCATCCCCACCCACTGCGCCCCCTGACCCGGGAACACGAACACCACACCTGCCGCGTCCCGCAGATCGGCCGTGCCCTCCACGACCTCGGGCGAGGGCTCGCCCGAGGCCAGCGCGCGCAGGCCCGCCAGACCCTGGGCCCGGTCCCCCGCGACGACCACCGCCCGGTGCTCCAGCTGAGCCCGGCCCGCCGCCAGCGAGAACCCCACGTCCACCGCGCCGAGTTCGGCCCGGCCCTCCCACCAGGCCGACAACCGCTCCGCCTGCCCCCGCAACGCCGACCCGCCCCGCGCCGACACCACCAACGGCACCACTGGTGGAACGACCGACGGGTCCCGGACCGGGAGCGGCTCCTCCGCAGGCGCCTGCTCCAGGACCACGTGCGCATTGGTCCCGCTGATCCCGAACGACGACACCCCGGCCCGAAGCGGCCGCTCCCCGGGGAGCCACTCGCGGGCTTCCGTCAGCAACTCCACGGCCCCCGAGGCCCAGTCCACGTGCGGCGACGGCTCACCCACGTGCAGGGTCCTGGGCAGGACACCCGCCCGCATCGCCGACACCATCTTGATCACACCGGCCACGCCCGCCGCCGCCTGCGGGTGCCCGATGTTCGACTTCACCGACCCGAGGTACAACGGCGCACCCTCGGCACGATCCTGACCGTAGGTCGCGAGCAACGCCTGCGCCTCGATCGGATCACCCAGCGTCGTCCCCGTCCCGTGCGCCTCCACCACGTCCACGTCCCGCGCCGACAACCCCGCGTTCGCCAACGCCTGCCGGATCACCCGCTGCTGCGACGGCCCGTTCGGCGCCGTCAGACCGTTCGACGCCCCGTCCTGGTTGACCGCACTGCCCCGCACCACCGCGAGCACCGAATGCCCGAGCCGCCGCGCGTCCGACAACCGCTCCACCAACAGCACACCCACACCCTCGGCCATCCCGAAACCATCGGCATCCACCGAGAACGACCGGCACCGACCGTCCCGGGACAACCCCCGCTGCCGCGAGAACTCCACGAACATCCCCGGGGTCGACATCAC
>NZ_JBSFNM010000174.1:0-1374 GCF_053587085.1 Kitasatospora sp. NPDC003701 | reverse complement strand
CGGGGTGATCACCCCGCAGGCGCCCTACTCGTTGTCGCCTCGTTCCTGCCGGGTGCGCGCGCGTCCCGGTGGGGCCGCGCACCCGGCGGGCGGGCCCTACCGGTTGTCGGTGCCCGTGGAGCTCTCGGGAGCGCCCGTGACGACCAGTTCGCCGACCCGGTCGGCGAGGACCTCGCGGGCTTCCGGCGGCATCCTGTCGTCGGTGATGAACCACCCGATCTGGTCCAGGTCGGCGAAGGTGCTGAGCCCGGTGATGCCCCACTTGGTGTGGTCCGCCGCCACGGCGACGCGGCGGGCGCGGGAGAGGAACATCCGGTTGGTCTGCGCCTCCGCGAGGTTGGGGCTGGTCAGCCCCTGGTGCTCGGTGACGCCGTGGGTGCCGAGGATCAGCAGGTCCACGTGGAGGGAGGCGATGGCGTGATCGGCGATGGGGCCGACGAGGGCCTCGGAGCGGGTCGCGCTGCCACCCGTCAGGAGGACCACGGGGGCCCGGTGGGCGCCGTCCGCCGCGCCGCGGACGAGGCGCTCGATCGGCAGGGAGTTCGTGAGGATGGTCAGGTCCGGGACGTTCAGCAGCTGTGCCGCCACGGCGTGCGTGGTGGTTCCGGCGCTGATGGCCACCACCGTGCCGGGATTGACCAGGGCCGCGGTCGCCTCGGCGATGGCGGCCTTGGCCGCGGACTCCAGGGTCGACTTCACCTCGAACCCGAGTTCTTCGCTGGTGCCGGCCGCGACCGCGCCGCCGTGGACCTTCTCCACCGCGCCGGACCGCGCCAGCGCGTCGAGGTCGCGGCGGACCGTCATGTCCGACACCCCGAACGCGACGACGAGATCGGAGACGCGCACGGCGCCGTCGCGTCGGACCGCCTCCAGGATGAGGGCGCGGCGCTGTTGGACGAGCAGTCCCTGATCGGACATCCCCATACCTGTCGTCGACTCCCTCGAACGGATCGAATATAGCGCAGTAGGACCTTCGGACAATGGGTGCGAGACGAGCGGATCGGAGAGCCCGCACCGGGCGCCGCCCGCTCTCCCCGCGGCGCGCCGCCGGGCCGTGCGACCGGGCTCGGACCGGCTCGCGGTCGGTACCGGTCCGCCGGTGGCGCCCGTCCCGAACGGGCGCCACCGGCGGACGGTGGCGATCGGGCCGACCCTCGGCGGCCCTCGCCGTTCCGCCAGGCGACCGCCCCGGTCGTACCGGTCGTGGAACGGCCGGCGCTGGTTCGGGTCCTGGTGGAAGTCACGGTGTCGGAAGTGCGGTGTCGTGGCTGACCCGGCCTCCGGGTGCCTGTGCGGAGGGGTTCGGGGTGGTGGTGTCAGGCGGGGAGGCCGATGGGGCGTTCGCCGTTGCGGCGTTGTTGGATGACGACGGCG
>NZ_JBSFNM010000173.1:0-1377 GCF_053587085.1 Kitasatospora sp. NPDC003701 | reverse complement strand
TCGGCGCCGGCACCTTCCGCACCAGCCTCCTCAACACCGCCGTCTTCACCGCCATCACCATCGCCGGCACCTACGCACTCGCCCTCGCCACCGCGCTCGCCGCCAACCGCGAACTCGCCACCGCCCGAATCGTCCGCACCATCACCGTCCTGCCCGCCGTCATCCCGATGGTCGTCGCCGGCCTCGTCTGGAAATGGCTCTACGAACCCGACCACGGCCTCGTCAACACCCTCATCGGCCTCTTCGGCGCCGACGGCGCCCGCTGGCTCTTCGACAACGACCTCGCCCTGCCCGCCGTCGCCGTCGTCAGCATCTGGAAGGAATTCGGCATCTACGCCCTGATCCTCCTCGGCGGCCTCCAACGCATCCCGGACGAGATCTACGAGGCCGCCACCATCGACCGGGCCGGCCCCTGGCGCCAGTTCCGCTCGATCACCCTGCCGATGCTCAAACCCGCCACCGCCGCGGTCTTCCTGCTGCTGCTGTTCAACTCCTTCAAGGTGTTCGACCAGGTCTGGGTGATGACCGAAGGCGGCCCCGGCACCGCCACCCTCACCGTCGTCACCTTCATCTACACCCGCCTCCTGAGCGACGTCGGCGTCGCCTCCGCCGCCTCCGTCGTCCTGTTCGTGATCCTCCTCGCGATCACCCTCGTCCGGCTGAAGCTCACCTCCCGGGAGGAATCGTGACCAAGGCCCCGACCCGTCTCGCACCCGCCCTCTGGCTCACCACCGCCACCGTCTTCGCCGGCCTGCCCGTCCTCTGGATGGCCCTCACCTCCTTCCAGCCCATGGAAGACCTCGTCGGCAACGGACGCCACCTCATCCCCGAACACCTCACCACCGCCGCCTACCGGGAAGTCGTCTCCGCCTTCCCCTACGGCCGCTGGTTCCTCAACTCCGTCCTGGTCGCCCTCGCCGTCGTGGCCGGCAACCTCGTCTTCGACACCCTCGCCGCCTACGGCCTCTCCCGCATCCGCTTCCGCGGCCGCCAGGCCGTCCTCACCCTCATCCTCGCCACGTTGATGATCCCCACCCAGGTCATCCTCGTCCCCCTCTACCTGGTCATGCGCGACCTCGACTGGATCGACACCTACTGGGCCCTCATCGTGCCCTTCCTCGCCAGCCCCACCGGCATCTTCCTGCTCCGCCAGCACTTCATCACCCTCCCCGTCCAACTCGACGAGGCCGCCGCCATCGACGGCGCCGGCCGGCTGCGCACCCTCGTCAGCATCCTGCTGCCCAACTCCTGGGCCGCACTCGGCACCGTCGCCGTCCTCAAGTTCATGTGGACCTGGGGCGAGTTCGCCTGGCCCTCCCTCGTCACCAACAACGAGCAACTCCGCACCCTGCCCGTCGGACTCGCCCAGTTCCAGAA
>NZ_JBSFNM010000172.1:0-1392 GCF_053587085.1 Kitasatospora sp. NPDC003701 | reverse complement strand
TTCTGGAACTGGGCGAGTCCGACGGGCAGGGTGCGGAGTTGCTCGTTGTTGGTGACGAGGGAGGGCCAGGCGAACTCGCCCCAGGTCCACATGAATTTGAGGACGGCGACGGTGCCGAGTGCGGCCCAGGAGTTGGGCAGCAGGATGCTGACCAGGGTGCGCAGCCGGCCGGCGCCGTCGATGGCGGCGGCTTCGTCGAGTTGGACGGGCAGGGTGATGAAGTGCTGGCGGAGCAGGAAGATCCCGGTGGGGCTGGCCAGGAACGGCACGATGAGGGCCCAGTAGGTGTCGATCCAGTCGAGGTCGCGCATGACGAGGTAGAGCGGGACGAGGATGACCTGGGTGGGGATCATCAGGGTGGCGAGGATGAGGGTGAGGACGGCCTGGCGGCCGCGGAAGCGGATCCGGGAGAGGCCGTAGGCGGCGAGGGTGTCGAGGACGAGGTTGCCGGCGACGACGGCGAGGGCGACCAGGGCGGAGTTGAGGAACCAGCGGCCGTAGGGGAACGCGGAGAGGACTTCGCGGTAGGCGGTGGTGGTGAGGTGTTCGGGGATGAGGTGGCGTCCGTTGCCGACGAGGTCTTCCATGGGCTGGAAGGAGGTGAGGGCCATCCAGAGGACGGGCAGGCCGGCGAAGACGGTGGCGGTGGTGAGCCAGAGGGCGGGTGCGAGACGGGTCGGTGCGAGACGGGTCGGGGCCTTGGTCACGATTCCTCCCGGGAGGTGAGCTTCAGCCGGACGAGGGTGATCGCGAGGAGGATCACGAACAGGACGACGGAGGCGGCGGAGGCGACGCCGACGTCGCTCAGCAGGCGGGTGTAGATGAAGGTGACGACGGTGAGGGTGGCGGTGCCGGGGCCGCCTTCGGTCATCACCCAGACCTGGTCGAAGACCTTGAAGGAGTTGAAGAGCAGGAGGAGGAAGACCGCGGCGGTGGCGGGTTTGAGCATGGGCAGGGTGATGGAGCGGAACTGGCGCCAGGGGCCGGCGCGGTCGATGGTGGCGGCTTCGTAGATCTCGTCGGGGATGCGTTGGAGGCCGCCGAGGAGGATCAGGGCGTAGATGCCGAATTCCTTCCAGATGCTGACGACGGCGACGGCGGGCAGGGCGAGGTCGTTGTCGAAGAGCCAGCGGGCGCCGTCGGTTCCGAGGAGGCCGATGAGGGTGTTGACGAGGCCGTGGTCGGGTTCGTAGAGCCATTTCCAGACGAGGCCGGCGACGACCATCGGGATGACGGCGGGTAGGACGGTGATGGTGCGGACGATTCGGGCGGTGGCGAGTTCGCGGTTGGCGGCGATCGCGGTGGCGAGGGCGAGTGCGTAGGTGCCGGCGATGGTGATGGCGGTGAAGACGGCGGTGTTGAGGAGGCTGGTGCGGAAGGTGCCGGCGCCGA
>NZ_JBSFNM010000171.1:0-1408 GCF_053587085.1 Kitasatospora sp. NPDC003701 | reverse complement strand
CCCTCCAACTCCCCGCACAACTCCCCCACCCCAACCGCAGCCGCCCCCGAACGACTCACCAACACCAAACGCCGCACCCCGTGCCCCACCACCAGATGCCGCGCCACCACACGACCCAACGCCCCCGTACCACCCGTCACCAACACCGTCCCCCCGGCCAACCCACCCGAAGAAACAACCTCCCCCGAACCACCCTGGCCGCCCGGCACACTCACAGCACCCGCAACACCCGACACCCGCACCAACCGCGGCACCCGCACCACACCACCACGCACCGCCACCTGCGGCTCACCCAGACCCACCACACCCGCCAACAACCCCACCGAACACCCGGCACCCTCCACATCCACCAGCACCAGACGACCCGCAAACTCCGCCTGCGCCGAACGCACCAACCCCCACACCGCAGCACCACCGAGATCCACCACATCCGACCCCGACCCCACACCCACCGCACCAGCAGTCACCACCACCAGCGGGACGCGCGATGCCCACTCGGTGTCGAACCAGCGCTGGAGTGCGGCGAGCACGTCCGTCGTCACCGTACGGACGGCAGCGGCCACATCGGAGCCGGTCGTCGCGGAGCCGGCTACGGCGAGCCCGGGAACCGGCAGGAGCACCATGTCGGGAACATCCGCTCCCGAGGCGACGGCGGACAGCAGGTGATCGAGGTCCGCGTGGCTGTCGACCGTGCCCTGGTCCGCAGGCAGGCCGGTCGCGAGCCCGAAGGCATCCGCACCCACCACGGCGTACCGTGCGGCAGCACCGGGGCCGGTCGCGGTGGCGACGGCGGTGGCGACCGGCGGAAGCTCGGGCCAGTCGAGGGCGAAGAGCGGCGCGGTCGCAGCCGTGCCCGCCGCCTCGATCTGCTCGGCCGAGACCGGCCGGAGCAGGAGGGACGCCACCGAGGCCAACGTCCGCCCCGAGAGGTCCGACAGCTGCAGGGAGACCGCGTCCGGACCGGCCGCGGAAACCCGCACCCTGGCGCTCGACGCGCCGGAGACGTGCAGCGACACCCCCGACCAGGAGAACGGAAGCCGGGTCCCGCCGGTCTCCGCCGACGTCAGGCCGACAGCCTGCACCGCTGCGTCCAGCAGTGCGGGGTGCATCCCGAACCCGGTGGCCCGCACCTCCGGGCCCTCGGTCAGGGCGACCTCCGCGAGCAGGTCGCCGTCGTGCCGCCAGGCCCGGCGAAGGCCGCGGAACAGCGGCCCGTAGGCGAAACCCAGCGTCTCCGCCTGCTCGTAGAAACCGTCGAGGTCGACGGCCTCCGCGCCGGCCGGCGGCCAGTCACCCACCGCCACGGGCACGACGTCGGCCGAACCCGCACCGACCGCCAACGAACCCGCCGCATGCCGACGCCACGGCTCCTCGACCCCATCCGCACCCACACCCTCGGGCCGCGAGT
>NZ_JBSFNM010000170.1:0-1419 GCF_053587085.1 Kitasatospora sp. NPDC003701 | reverse complement strand
GAACGAGGACGGCACCGCCGACATCTTCACCGGGGGTCGCAAGCTCCGCGTGAACGTCAGCCCCAACGTCGACCTCGACGAGCTGCGGCGCGGCCAGGAGGTGATGCTCAACGAGGCCCTCAACATCGTGGACGCGATGGCCTTCGAGCGCATCGGCGACATCGTCACCCTCAAGGAGGTCCTGGAGGACGGCGAACGCGCCCTGGTCATCGGCCACACCGACGAGGAGCGGGTGGTGCGCCTCGCCGAACCGCTGCGCGAGCTCACCATCCGGGCGGGGGACGCCCTGCTGCTCGAACCCCGCTCGGGCTACGTCTACGAGGTCGTGCCCAAGTCCGAGGTCGAGGAGCTCGTCCTCGAAGAGGTCCCGGACATCGACTACCGCCAGATCGGCGGCCTCAGCAACCAGATCGAGCTGATCCGCGACGCCGTCGAGCTGCCCTACCTGCACGCCGAGCTCTTCAAGGAGTACGAGCTGCGCCCGCCCAAGGGCGTGCTGCTCTACGGCCCGCCCGGCTGCGGCAAGACGCTGATCGCCAAGGCGGTGGCCAACTCCCTCGCCAAGAAGGTCGCCGAGGTCACCGGCCGGCCGCAGGGCAAGAGCTACTTCCTCAACATCAAGGGCCCCGAGCTGCTCAACAAGTACGTCGGCGAGACCGAGCGGCAGATCCGCCTGGTCTTCCAGCGGGCCCGGGAGAAGGCGAGCGAGGGCACCCCCGTCATCGTCTTCTTCGACGAGATGGAGTCGCTCTTCCGCACCCGCGGCTCGGGCGTCAGCTCGGACGTGGAGAACACCATCGTCCCCCAGCTGCTCGCCGAGATCGACGGCGTGGAGGGCCTGGAGAACGTCATCGTGATCGGCGCCTCGAACCGCGAGGACATGATCGACCCGGCGATCCTGCGGCCCGGCCGCCTGGACGTCAAGATCAAGATCGAGCGCCCGGACGCCGAGGCCGCGAAGGACATCTTCTCCAAGTACCTCAAGGACTCGCTGCCGTTCCACCCGGACGACCTCAAGGAGCACGACGGCTCCGTCGAGGCCACGGTGGTGGCGATGATCCAGGCGGTCGTCGAGCGGATGTACACCGAGACCGAGGAGAACCGCTTCCTGGAGGTCACCTACGCCAACGGTGACAAGGAGGTCCTGTACTTCAAGGACTTCAACTCCGGCGCGATGATCCAGAACATCGTCGACCGTGCCAAGAAGATGGCCATCAAGGACTTCCTCGACCACGGTCAGCGCGGTCTGCGCGTCTCCCACCTGCTCGCCGCCTGCGTGGACGAGTTCAAGGAGAACGAGGACCTGCCCAACACCACCAACCCGGACGACTGGGCCCGGATCTCCGGCAAGAAGGGCGAGCGGATCGTCTTCATCCGCACGCTCGTCACCGGGAAGCAGGGCGCCGAGTCCGGCCGCTC
>NZ_JBSFNM010000169.1:0-1433 GCF_053587085.1 Kitasatospora sp. NPDC003701 | reverse complement strand
TAGTACTTCGTTAGGTCTGGCGTGGTCCGGTGCGCCCTGGTCGGTGTTTGGTGGGTAACTCGCGGTGGCAGGTGGGGCATTCGCCGGTCCAGGCCCGTATCAGGTCCTGGATGGCGTCGAGGACTCGGTAGAAGGTCAGGCCGGCGTCTCGACTTTTGGGTCGAGGCGCCGGAGGGTGAGGAAGGCGTGGGCGGCGGTGACGAGGGTGATGTGGTGGTGCCAGCCGCGCCAGGTGCGGCCCTCGAAGTGGTCCAGTCCCAGGCCGTGCTTCATCTCGCGGTAGTCGTGCTCGATGCGCCAGCGGATCTTGGCCAGGCGCACGAGCCGTCGAATTGTGGTGTCGGGTGGCAGGTTGGTGAGCCAGTAGTCGGTGGGTGCGCTCGCGCCAGGAGGCCATTCGACCAGCAGGGTCTCGGTCGGCAGGACGCCGTCCCACGCGGCGCCTCCGCCGGCCTCGGCGGCGGCGAGCGTCCGGGGGATCTTCCCAGCGGGCCGCACCTGCAGGACCCGAAACCGTGAGCGCATCGCTCCGCGGCTGCCCTGACGCCACGTGACCTGCCGAAACGTCCGGCGCCCGCCGGCGGTGGCGAGCTCGCGCAGGGCGATGGCCTCGGTGCGGTAGCGGGGCAGTGTCCTGCGCCCGGCGCCGCGGTAGGCGGACGCCTCGGGCTCGGCGTCGTGGCGGTGCGCGGTCTCGTCGCCGCGCACCGCCACGACGTAGTCCAGGTCCCGGGAGCGCAGGGCATGGCGGAAGGCGGCGGACTGGCCGTATCCGGCGTCGGCGACCACGACCTGGGGATCGAGTCCCCAGGCGGTCAGCTCGTCGAGCGTGTCGATCGCCAGGCGCCACTTCTCGACATGCCCGACCTCCGGTGGCAGGCCGGTTCGACGGCGGCGGACATCGTCACGGTCGCCCCACTCCGGCGGCACGAACAACCGCCAGGACAACGGGCTGGAGGCCTGATCGGTGACGGCGTGGACGCTCACCCCGACCTGGCAGAGCGAGCGTTTACCCAGAGCCCCGCAGTACTGCCGGGACGTCGCCACCGACTGGTCGCCGGCCTTCGGGAACGAGGTGTCGTCGATCACCCACGCCTCCGGCGCGAGCACGGCGGTCATCTTCCGCGCAATCTGCCGCAGCACCGGCGTGTGGTCCCACGGCGACTGGCTGACGAACTGCTGCAGGGCCTGCATGTTCCCGTCCGGCAGCCGCTCGGCCATCGGCTGGATCGACTTGCGCCGCCCGTCCAGCATCAGCCCGCGCAGATAGCAATCCCCCTGCCGGCGCTGATCCTTGCGCCCCAGGGACGCGAAGACCTCGGCCACGAAGTCACCGAGATCTCCACGAAGCTTCTCCACCTCACCAAGATCCACAGACCGCAGCATGCACCGCCACGACCACAAGATCAAATCAACCTAACGAAGTACTACTA
>NZ_JBSFNM010000168.1:0-1440 GCF_053587085.1 Kitasatospora sp. NPDC003701 | reverse complement strand
CCCCGGCACCACCGCCTCGGTGGTGGCCGTCGTGGTGGTCATCGTGCTGGCGGCGATCGGCCAGGCGGTCACCACCCACTTCGGCTGGAAGCTACCCGCCGACTTCCCACTCCGACGTGTCCGACCTGGTATCCGTGCTCTTTGCCGACGTGGCGGACTCCACGGCACCGAAGCCGTCGATCCCGGTGGTCCGGACCATCCCTTTGGCATCAGAGAGCGTCGGGCATCCGTTGTTCCCCGAGGTGCTTCCGATGTAGCGCGGTCGTCGGCTCACAGCTGCGCTGTCGGTCGGGCTGGATCAGGATGCCGTCGAATCGCTCCGGAGCGAGTGCCGATTCTCGGAGATTCTCCCAAGCCGCTGGAAGTCCCCGCCTGGCCCGCTGAAGGGCCAGGCGGGGACAGATGGCGCCACCAGGGGAACGACGGCCCCAGGGCCGCCGGTGGTTCAGGTCGTGAGGTAGTCGAATTCGCCCGCCTTGACGCCCTGGAGGAACGCGGCGAACTTGGTCCGGGTGGTACGGACGATGACGTCGCCGGAGTCGGACTCGCGAAGTTCGACCGCTCCCTCCATGACACGCACCTCGACGCACTCGTTGGTTGCGGCGGAGTAGCTGGACCTCTGCCACTCGGTTTTGAACATCGAGGCTCCCCAGGTAGTGAGGTGTCGCATGTGTGTCAGGTCACGCGGTGAAGTGGTCGAACTCGCCCGCCTTGACGCCTTGGAGGAACGCGGCGAACTTGGCGGGAGTGGTACGGACAATGACATCGCCGGAGTCGGACTCGCGAAGTTCGACCAGCCCGTCGACAGCGCGCGCCTCGATGCACTCGTTCGACGCACCGCTGTAGCTCGACTTCTGCCACTCTGACCTACTCATACTTGCCCTTCATGTCATCCCTGATAGATCGAATGAACTTTCGTGAGTCATCATCCGACAGCGCGAGGGAGTCAAGGCGGGCGAAGGTTGCCCGGTGGTTGGCCAGGTCTGCTGGAGAATCGAAGAAGAGGACGCCCTGCGCGGTGTCCATCTGGAGAGTTGCGAGCTCTGGCACCGGGCCCTCTGCGAACATGATGTTCTCGCCCGCACCAGGGAAGGTGTCCATTTCGAACGGGACCACTCGCAACGAGCTGGCTCGCCGTTCGGACTCCTCCACCAGGTGGCTGAGCTGCTCCGCGAGTACCTGAGGCCCGCCGAACTGCATCCGCAGAGCGGCCTCGTGGATGAACGAGACGTACGACGTTCCGCTCGACTGAATGGCGCGCTGGCGTTGGACGCGAAACGTGGTCCTGACGTCGAGGTCGCGGGGTGGCAGCGGCGGTGAGATCCGGGCGAACACCGCAGACGCGTAGTAGTACTTCGTTAGGTTGATTTGATCTTGTGGTCGTGGCGGTGCATGCTGCGGTCTGTGGATCTTGGTGAGGTGGAGAAGCTTCGTGGAGAT
>NZ_JBSFNM010000167.1:0-1599 GCF_053587085.1 Kitasatospora sp. NPDC003701 | reverse complement strand
CCCTGTCCGCCTCCCCGTGGGGCGGGGGCTCTGCCCCCCGCCCACACCCACGCGCACCCCCCCCCCCCCTGGGCCCCCCCCCGCCCGGCGGCCGGCCGCCGGACGGCCCCGACCGGAAAGGGCGTCCCTGCGGGACGGCGCAGCCTGGCCCGGCTCGCAGCCGGCCGGGACGTCCGGGCCGCAGGCGGCCCTCCCGCCCCACCCGGACGCCGGGCCAACGGACGTGGCCGGCGGGCACGACAGCACTCTCCAACGCGCTCCGCGCGACCAGGCGGCACCCCGAGGACGGGGGCGCCGCCCGCCCCCGACCGCACCGCCGAACCCACCGAGGACCACCCATGCCCGAGCCCGCGCGCGCCGCCGCCCAGTTCGGAGACCCCTCGCCGCAGACCTGTCTGCAAGTCACCGGGGAAGCCGCCCTGCTCGCCGTCATCGCCGCCGACGACGCCATGGCCGCCGTCTGCCGAAGCCGCTCCGGGAGCGCGCGGTTGGAGGTGGCCATGCACGCGGCCCACCGGGAAGCCGTCGAGGCCGCCCGGCACGCCGACCACGCCGAGAAGTACGCCGACGACCCCGAGATGCCGACGAGCGCGCTCGCCTACTGCGCCCGCCAAGCCGTCCACCACGCCGTGCTCGCCCAGGCCGCCGCCGGAGTCGAGACCACGGCAGCCGGCCTGCGCGCCGAGCTGGACCGCGTCCTCACCCCCGCGGAACTGGCCGAGCGCGAGAACATCCGCCGCCAGGAGGAAGCCCAGCGCGAAGCCGAGCAGCAGGCCGCCACCGGCATGGACCGCCAGAACCGCGAGCAAGCCGCCTCGAACCTCTACCTCGCCGAACACCACGTCGCCCAACTCGGCTGGACCACCAGCCACATGCGGGTGATGGAGACCGCCGCGACCGGCCGCCTGTACTGGCGCGGCGGCCGTGCCCGGCTCGCGGCGCGCCACGGCGAGTGGACCGGCGGGCGCCGGATCAGCCAGGAGAGGACGCAGGCCCTGCTGACCGCCAAGTTCCTCACCGCCGACCAGCAGAGCGACGGCACCCGCGTGCTCACCCCGAGCCCGATGGGCCACGTCGCGCTGGAACTCGCCCGGCTCCACCAGGACGGACTCCACGGCACCGACCAAGCAGCCTACGAAGCACGGTTCGCCCGGGTCCGCCGCCGCCACAAGCGCCGCGACGACCAGAAAGCCGCCGCCCGCCGCCTGCCCCCGCTCGAACCCAGCGCGCAGAAGCTCTACCGGAAGCCCGTCACCATCGCCGAACAGCAGGCGCACCCCGACCAGCAGACACCCCTCGAACCCGCACCGGCCAGCCCGCCGGAGACCGGCACCGGAAGTCTCCCCGCCGCTGCCCTGCCACAGCCGGCACCCACCCCGACCACCACCCCGCGAGCTCCAGCACCTACTCCACACAGACCCCGTCGAGCACTGCGGGGCGCCCGGCCCATCCCCGTCTCCCCACTCCAGCCCACCCTTTGGTGACACACCGATCGTGGTCTTCGTGCCTCCGGCGGGTCCTCTCTCGGAGGGGGTGGGGGCCGGTCGGTTGGGTGCGGGTTGGTGGTGGTTGGGGTTGTGGGGGCGGGGCTCCCTCCTC
>NZ_JBSFNM010000166.1:0-1628 GCF_053587085.1 Kitasatospora sp. NPDC003701 | reverse complement strand
TCCGATGACGCGGTGGCCGAGGTGGGCGGCGAGGGTGTGGAGGAGTTCGTGGGCCTGGTCGTGGGTGAGGGGGAGGGCGAGCTGTTCGCCGGGGCCGGTGTGGATGTCGAGGTCGACGGCGAGGCGGAGCTGGACGGTGGCGTCGGGGGTGTGTTCGACGGTGAGGTAGGCGACGGTGGTGCGCTCGACGTGCGTGGCGGCGGTGATCATCGGGATCAGGACTCCCACGGCTCGTTCCTCTCGGTGTCGCGGAGCAGGTGGAGGAGGTTGAGGAGGGTGGCGAGGGGGGCGTTGCCGAAGTCGACGAGGATGCGGCCGTCGACGGTGCTGTGGTGGGTGGTGGCGGAGCCCCACTGGATGCCGAACCTGGCGCCTCGGGTGTGGAGTTCGCCGAGGAGGGTGGTGATCTGGGCGTGGGTGTAGTCGCGCATGCGGGGGTCGTCGGGCGCGATCGGGGTGCGGTTGACGGTCACGCGGCGGCGTCCAGCTCGAACCAGACGGTCTTGCCGCCGCGCTTGCGGGGTTCGGTGCCGAAGCGGTGGGTGAGGGAGCGGACGAGGTGCAGTCCCCGGCCGGAGAGCTCGTAGGGGTCGGCACTCTGACGCGGTTCGGGCAGGACGGGGCTGTCGTCGGCGACGGAGACGCGCAGGGTGCGGCCGGCGTGGAGGACGACGACGACGGTGGGGGCGGGGGTGGCGCCGTGGCGCCAGGCGTTGATGTAGAGCTCGCAGAGGGCGAGTTCGGCGTCGTGGATGAGGTCGTCCGGCCAGGCGGCGAGGGCGAGGGCGTCGCGCAGCTCCTCGCGGGCGGCGGACCAGTCGGGCGGTTCGGGCAGCGTGAAGGCACACATCAGGGACCTCCGAAAAGAGGATGCAGTGGGGTTTCACCAGTGGATACGTCGCCGTGAGCCAAGCCAGAACGGGACCGGGATGCCACGCGTGGCTGCTCTGCGGTGCGGGGGCAGCAGGCGCCTACTGCCCTGGAAACAGGCGTTACTGACGATCCATCGGATCGATGTGAGACGACCGTAGCGCACTGTCCACTTAAACTTAAGTAGATGCGGAGAAGTTACCCCTCCCGTGTGACAGATGGCCGGGGCTGCCGGCTGCGCGGCACACTGATGTCACGAAACGCCGAGAGGACGCCATGCCTGGTCGCCATAGCCCAACTCTTCGTCAGCGCCGTCTTGGTGCGGAGCTACGGAGAATGCGAGAGCAGGCGGGCTTGGGCGGCAGCCAACTCGCCCGCACTCTTGGAGTAAGCCCTGCTCAGGTCACACAGATGGAGAACGGCAAGAGCAGCGTCAGCCTGGACCGACTCCAAACGGTCGCGGCGGCCTGCAAATGCACCAACCAGGCCCTGATCAACGCACTCGCCGACATCATCACCGCACGCGGAAAGGGCTGGTGGGAGGAGTACCGCGGAGTCCTCCCCACCGACTTTCTGGAGGTGGCAGAGATGGAAGCCACCGCGCAAAAGCTCTACACGTGGGCAACTACCTACATCCCGGGCCTTCAGCAGACCAAGACCTACTAGTACTTCGTTAGGTCTGGCGTGGTCCGGTGCGCCCTGGTCGGTGTTTGGTGGGTAACTCGCGGTGGCAGGTGGGGCATTCGCCGGTCCAGGCC
>NZ_JBSFNM010000165.1:0-1640 GCF_053587085.1 Kitasatospora sp. NPDC003701 | reverse complement strand
ATCCTGGAGCAGGCCGAGGCGCCGGTCGAGGTGCCGGTCGAGGAGGTCGTCGAACTGCCGGTGGTGCCGCTGGTGCTGTCGGGCAAGTCCGAGGAGGCGGTGCGGGGTCAGGCTGCTGCACTGCTGGAGCGGCTGCGCGGGGGTGAGGTGCGGGCGCTGGATGCGGCGTTCTCGCTGGCGACCTCGCGTTCGGCGTTCGAGCAGCGTGCGGCCGTGGTCGCGGCTGATCGTGAGGAACTCCTTTCCCGTCTCGGGGACTTGGTGTCGGGTCCGGCGGATGTCTCGACTGTGGTGGCGGGTCGGCTGGGGGTGGTGTTCTCGGGTCAGGGTTCGCAGTGGCCGGGGATGGGCCGTGAACTGAGCGAGTTGTTCCCGGTGTTCGCCCAGGCGTATGGCGAGGTGTGTGCGGAGCTGGGGGTGGATCTGCCGTCGGACGAGGGCATCCACCGCACCGGTTTCGCGCAGCCCGCGATCTTCGCCCTTGAGGTTGCCCTGTTCCGGTTGTTCGAGTCGTGGGGCGTGTCCGCGGGTGTGCTGGCGGGTCACTCGGTCGGGGAGATCGCCGCCGCCCATGTGGCGGGTGTGCTGTCGTTGAAGGACGCGTGTGCGCTTGTCGTGGCGCGTGGGCGGTTGATGGAGGCGCTGCGCGCCGGTGGCGCGATGGTGGCGGTCGGCGCACCCGAGGAGGAGGTGCGGGAGCTGCTGGCCGGCACGGAGGGTGTGTGGCTGGCGGCGGTCAACGGCCCCACGTCACTCGTGCTTTCGGGACACGAGGAGCAGGTCCTGGCCGTGGCGGCGACCCTCGCCGAGCGCGGCTTCCGCACAAAGGCTCTGACGGTCAGTCATGCCTTCCATTCGGGTCTGATGGATCCGATGCTGGAGGAGTTCGGCGCGGTCGTGTCGGGCCTGGACCTGCGCGAGCCGGTGCTGCCGCTGGTGTCGACGGTGACGGGCCGGGTGGAGTCGGAGCTGTGGACGGATCCGGCGTACTGGGTGCGTCAGGTTCGTGAGGCGGTGCGTTTCGCTGATGCCGTCGCGACGATGCTGGACCTTGGCGCCGGGACGTTCCTGGAGGTCGGTCCGGACGCGGTGCTGGCGGGGATGGTCGCGGAGTGCCTGCCGCAGGACGGCCCGGCCCGCGCTGTGGTGCCGGCCCTGCGCCAGGGCCGTGACCAGGCCCGGACCGTCGTCGAGGCCGTGGCCCGTCTGCACGCCACGGGCACCTCGGTTGCCTGGCCTGCTCTGTTCGAGGGCACGGGTGCGCGCCGGGTCGATCTGCCGACGTACGCGTTCCAGCGCCGCCGCTACTGGCCGGAGGCCTCCGGGGCGGGCGCGAAGGACGCGGCCGGCCTGGGGCTGGAAGCCGCCGCCCACCCGCTGCTCGGTGCGGCGATCGAGGTCGCGGACAGCGACGAGGTCCTGTTCACCGGTCGTCTTTCCCTCGCCACTCACCCGTGGCTGGCCGACCACACCGTGCTGGGCAGTGTGTTGCTGCCGGGGACGGGGTTCGTGGAGTTGGCGTTGCGGGCTGCGGATCAGGTGGGTTGCGGGGTGCTGGAGGAGTTGACGCTGGAGGCTCCGCTGGTGTTGCCGGAGCGGGGTGCGGTGCAGTTGCAGGTGGTGGTGGGTGCTCCGGACGG
>NZ_JBSFNM010000164.1:0-1837 GCF_053587085.1 Kitasatospora sp. NPDC003701 | reverse complement strand
GTTGCGCCAGTACTTCTCCGGGTCCGCGACCGACTCGCCGACCTGCGAGGAGGCGGCGAAGTGCAGCACCCCGTCGAAGGAGGCGTCGAGCACCGCGCCGGCCTCCTGGATCCGACCCCGGACGAACTCGGCACCGGCCGGCACGCCCTCGCGGAAGCCGGTGGAGAGGTCGTCCAGGACGGTCACCCGGTGTCCCGCCTCCAACAGGCGGGCGGCGACCACGCTGCCGACATAGCCGGCGCCACCCGTGACCAGGTACGTGCTCATGAGGCGACCTCTCGAAGGCGCTGTGCGGCCGCCTCCGGCGACACGTCGTTGACGAAGGCGTCCATGCCCGATTCCACACCGGCGAGGAACTTCAGCTTGCCCGCCGTGCGGCGGATCGTGAACAGCTCCAGGTGCAGGGCCAGTTCGTGGCCGCCCACGGCAGGTGCCTGGTGCCAGGCCGCGATGTAGGGCGTCGGCCGGACCGGCTCCTGCCGCCCCTCCTCGGCGAACAGCCGGTCGAAGCGCCGCAGCAGCTCCAGGTAGAGGCCGGGGAACTCGGCGCGCTCGGCCTCGTCGAGCTGCGTCAGGTCGGCGACCCGCCGGTTCGGGTAGAGGTGCACCTCGTAGGGCCAGCGGGCGGCGAACGGAACGAACGCGGTCCAGTACGCGCCGGCCAGCACCACGCGGACCGGGTCGGCGCGTTCGGCGGCCACCACGTCCTCGAAGAGGTTGCGGCCGGTGGCGGCACGGTGCCGGCCGGCCTGCTCGATCATGCGGGCGGTGCGCGGCGGGTTGAACGGGAAGGCGTAGATCTGCCCGTGCGGGTGGGCGAGCGTCACGCCGATCTCGGCGCCGCGGTTCTCGAAGATGTACACCTGCTTGACGTCGGGCAGCACGGACAGTTCGGCGGTCCGGTCCGTCCACGCGTCGAGCACCAGGCGGGCCCGGGACTCGGTCAGGTCGGCGAACGACGAACCGTGATCGGCGGTGAAGCAGACGACCTCGCAGCGCCCGGTGCCGGGGGCGGACTCGGCCACCGGGTGGCCGAGGAGCTCGGGGTCCGCGTCACCGGCCAGGGACGGGAAGCGGTTCTCGAAGACGACGACCTGGTAGTCGGAGGCCGGGATCTCGCTGAGCCTGCCCGCACGGGACGGGCAGAGCGGGCACTCGTCCGCCGGTGGATGGTAGGTGCGGGCCTGCCGGTGGGCGGCCACGGTCACCCAGTCCCCGGTGATCGGATCCCTGCGGATCTCGGACAGGCTCACCGCCGGCTCCAGCGGGCGCAGGTCGCCGGAGGCCTCCCGGGGAGCGGCATCGTCCGGGTCGAAGTAGAGGAGCTCGCGGCCGTCCGCAAGCTTGTCCGACGTTTTGATCATGGCTTCCTTTCCTGCAGGGACCCCGTGTCGACTACCCGACCTGAGCAAGCGTCGCGCTCATATTCAAACGAGAGCACACAAAAGTCAACACTCCCGTACCTCCGGACGACTGACCGCGTGACGTCATGCTGCGCCGACGGCCGCCGCCCCGAGGGCTGGCAGGTTACAAGCCGGTCTCGTCCCCGACTTCCCCTTGACGCCGCCCCGCAACAGGGATGTCATATGTTCCATCCCGTTTGAACATGTTGATTCGTGGTGGTTGCTGGCGCTTGTCTCGCACAGTCGAGCAGGCAGGGCCGATCGGCTCGGCTTCCGCCCCGGGATCCGAACGGGCAGTACCCCCCGACCCTTTGTGGGCACCGGAAGCGGCGCCTGCGTGAAGGAGTTCCCCCATGTTCCGTCCTTCCAGCCGTGTTGTTGCCGCGACCGGTCTGTTGTTCGCTGTGGGCCTGACGACCGCGTGTTCGACGGGT
>NZ_JBSFNM010000163.1:0-1849 GCF_053587085.1 Kitasatospora sp. NPDC003701 | reverse complement strand
CCGGGGCGAGATCAGCTACGGCGAGCTGGGGCGGCAGTTCCAGCTCGGCGTCCGCCGTTGCCACGTGCCCGGTGCGGGGCCGGGCGATCGGCCCCGCACCGAGGGAGTCGTGCCGCCCGGTCAGTGCTGCGCCCCGGTCAGCGCTGCTGGCCGGGCGGGGTGGTGGCCGGCGTGCTCGCGCTGGTCCCGGCGGGGTCCGTTTCGGGCTTGGGCGCCGGGTCGGGGATGTCGGCCATCTTCAGGGGCAGCTTGGGGGCGCCGCGCAGGGCCTGGTTCATGGCGTCCTGCCAGATCGGGCCGGGGCCGTCGGCGCCGAACACCTCGGGACGGTACTTCCCGTTGATGGTGATGTTGCGCATCTCGACGCCGCCGTTCGGACCGCCGAGCCAGACGGCGGTGGCGAGCTGCGGGGTGTAGCCGCTGAACCAGGCGGCCTTCTTGTGGTCCGAGGTGCCGGTCTTGCCGGCGATCTGCCGGTTGCCCTCCAGGTTGGCCTTCGCGCCGGTGCCGTTCTCGGTCACGCCGTTCAGGATGGTGTTCAGCGCCTGTGCCGTCGTGTTGGAGAACACCTGACCGCACTGGCCGGCCGGGACGGGGACGTCCTTGCCGTCCACCGTGGTGATCTTGCTGATGGCGATCGGGGCACAGTACTTGCCCTCGGCGGCGAAGGTCGCGTAGACGTTCGCCATGGTCAGCGGGCTCACCTCCTCCACCCCCAGGGCCATCGCGGGGACCTCCTCCAGGGGCTTGCCGCTGGCCCGCGCGGTGATGCCGAGCTTGTTGGCCATCTGCTTGACCGAGCAGAGCCCGATCTCCTGCTCCATCTGCACGAAGTAGGTGTTCACGGAGAGGGCCATCGCCTGCTTCAGCTGGTAGGGGCCCTTCTCGCTCGCGGACTCGTTCGGCACCACCGACTTGGGCCGGGCGTCGTTCTTCCAGGTACCCGAACAGGTCTTCATCGTCGGGTACTCGAGCTTGTTCGGGGACGAGTACTCCTGGGTGGCCGGCAGCCCGGCCTCCAGCGCCGCGGCCGCGACGATCGGCTTGAACGTGGACCCGGGCTGGAAGCCGTTGC
Source organism: Kitasatospora sp. NPDC003701 (assembly GCF_053587085.1). Classification (NCBI taxonomy): domain Bacteria; kingdom Bacillati; phylum Actinomycetota; class Actinomycetes; order Kitasatosporales; family Streptomycetaceae; genus Kitasatospora; species Kitasatospora sp. NPDC003701. The sequence continues at coordinate 774 of NZ_JBSFNM010000163.1, read as the reverse complement.
CGCCGCCCATCGCCGCATCGACGTTGAGGTTGACGACGGTCTGGTTCTTGTCCTTGTCCAGGCCGTAGGGGCGGGTCTGGGCCATCGCCAGGATCTTGCCGGTGCCCGGCTCGACCATGCTGGCGGCGGCCGAGACGCTGTCGGTGACCCGCACATTGCTGCTCACGGCGTTCTGGGCGGCGGCCTGCTTGTCCGGGTCCAGGGTGGTGTAGATGTTGAGGCCGCCCTGGTCCCAGAACTTCTTGCGCTCGGCGGCGTTCTGGCCGAACGCCGGGTCCTGCTTGACCACGTGGCGGACGTAGTCGCAGAAGAAGCCCATGCCCGCCTGGGCGGTGATGCAGCCGTTCTGCGGGTCCTTGTACTTCAGGCCCAGCGGGGCGGCCTTGGCCTCCTTGGCCTGCTCCGGGGTGATGTGCTTGTTCTCGACCATCTTGTCGAGCACCACGTCGCGGCGGTTCTGCGCGGCCTGCGGGTGCAGCTTCGGGTCGTATTGCGAGGGGTTCTGCACCAGCCCGGCCAGGGTGGCGGCCTCCGCGACGGTGAGGTCCTTGTTGCTCTTGCTGAAGTAGCGCTGGGAGGCGGCCTCGACCCCGTAGGCGCCGTTCCCGTAGTACGTGATGTTCAGGTAGTTGGTGAGGATCTCGTCCTTCGTCAGCTCGTCCTCGAGCTTGATCGCGATCTTCAGCTCCTGGATCTTGCGGCCCAGGGTCTTGCGCTGGGCCTCCAGGACGGCGGCCTGGTCGTCGCCGGCCTTCTCGACGTTGACGTTCTTCA
>NZ_JBSFNM010000162.1:0-1949 GCF_053587085.1 Kitasatospora sp. NPDC003701 | reverse complement strand
GCCAGCAGATCCGCCACCGTCGCCTCCGGCAACCCACGACCCGTCGCCGCCCACTCCCCCAGCACCAGACCACGCTCACGCACCGTCAGCACGTCCAGGGCGCCGATCCGGCGGTGCGGGTCGGCCGCGACCTGCTCCAGCAGCGCGAGCAGCCGCTCGACCAGGGTCTCGGCGGTGGTGCGGTCGTAGAGGTCGGCCGCGTACTCGAAGGCGATGTCGATCTCCTCCGTGGCGGAGGTCTCCTCGAAGTTGAAGTCGAGTTCGAACTTCGCGGCGCCCAGCTCGAAGGGCAGGATCCGGCTCTCCAGGCCGAGCAGTCGCCCGGCCCGGCCGTCGTTGTGCTGGTAGCCGAGCATCACCTGGAACAGCGGGTGCCGGCCGGGGACGCGCGGCGGGTTGACCGCCTCGACCAGGCGGTCGAACGGCAGGTCCTGGTGGGCGAAGGCCGCCAGGTCGGTGTCCCGGGTACGGGTCAGCAGCTCGGCGAAGGTCGGGTCGCCGGAGAGGTCGTTGCGCAGGACCAGGGTGTTGACGAAGAAGCCGACCAGTCCGTCGAGCGCGCTGTCGGACCGCCCGGCGACGGGCGCCCCGAGGGGGATGTCCGTGCCGGCGCCCAGGCGGTGCAGCAGGGTGGCCACGGCCGCCTGGAGCACCATGAAGGTGGTGGTGCCGGTGGCCCGGGCCGCTTCGCGCAGGCCCCGGTAGACCGCCGGGGGGACCTGGCCGCGCACGGTGTCGCCGCGGTGGCCGGCCACCGGCTTGCGCGGGTGGTCGGTCGGCAGCGGCAGCTCCTCCGGCAGCCCGGCGAGCGCCTGCTTCCAGTAGCCGGCCTGACGGGTGTGCAGGCTCCGCTCGTTCTCGGCCGAGCCGAGCAGCTCCTGCTGCCAGAGCGTGTAGTCGGCGTACTGGACCGGCAGCGGCGCCCACGCGGGGGCGTGGCCGTCGGCGTGCGCCGTGTAGGCGGTGGTGAGGTCCTCGATGAAGGGGAGCATCGACCACTCGTCACCGGCGATGTGGTGGAAGAGCACCACCACCACGTGGTCCTCGGGGGCGAGTTCCAGCAGGCTGACGCGCAGCGGCAGCTCGGCGGAGAGGTCGAAGCCGTGGCGCACCGCGGCCTCGACGTCGGCGTCGAGCGTCTGCGCCGAGGAGCGGACGACGTGCACGGCGGCCCCGGCGGCCGGGGCGTCCAGGATCCGCTGGTGGACGTCGCCGTCGCGCTCGGTGAAGACGGTGCGCAGGCTCTCGTGCCGCTGCGTCACCGAGCGCACGGCCTCGCCGAGGGCGGCCCGGTCCAGCGGACCGGTCACCCGGACCACCAGGGGCACGTTGTAGGTGGCGCCCGAGTCGTCGAGGTTCTGCAGGAACCACATCCGGCGCTGGGCGTGCGAGAGCGGCAGGTCGGCCGGGCGCTCGCGGCGGCCCAGGGCGGGGCGCGGGTCCTCACCGGAGCCGGCCCGGTGGGCGAGCCCGGCCGGGGTGGGCGCCTCGAAGAGGTCGCGGACGGTCAGCCCGGCGCCGCCGGGGAGTGCGCGGACCCGGCTGATCAGCCGGGTGGCCAGCAGGGAGTGGCCGCCGAGGTCGAAGAAGTGGTCCTCGGGGCCGACCTCGGCGAGGCCGAGCACCTCCGCGAAGGCGCCGCAGAGGATCTCCTCGCGGGCGTCGCGCGGGGCGCGGCCGGTGCCGGTGCCCGTGCCGGCGGGCGCGGGGAGGGCCTTGCGGTCGAGCTTGCCGTTGACGGTCAGCGGCAGCGCGTCGAGCACCACGAACGCCGACGGGACCATGTACTCGGGCAGCCGGGCGGCGAGTTCGTTGCGGACGGCGGCGAGGTCCACGGCCGTCGCGACGGGGACGAGGTAGGCGACGAGGCGCTTGACGCCGGGGGTGTCCTCACGGACCACCACGGCGGCCTGCGCCACCGAGGCGTCGAGCGCGACGGCGTCCTCGAT
>NZ_JBSFNM010000161.1:0-2255 GCF_053587085.1 Kitasatospora sp. NPDC003701 | reverse complement strand
CGGGGGCTGTGCCAGCCGGTCCACTTCCTCCTTGAGGGCCACGATCTGGTCGCGGGCCTCTCGCAGGGTGGAGGCGAGCCGTTCGTTCTGGGCGGTGACCCGGGCCAGATCGTTCAGGAGCCCGATGATCCGCTGCTCGACGGGCTTCGGCGGGACGTACGGAGAGCCGGTTCCGCGGGCGTTCGCGTTGCGGTCGACTGTCACCGGTCCTCACCTCCTTCGTGGGGTAGTGGACTGCCCGTGCCGGGATGCGGCGGAGCCGCTCTCTTCACGGCCGCGGGGCTGACACGGAGCCGGCGCCGACGCGCAGGGTCGACGGCCGGTGCGGTGCGCGGCGCCCGGGGAATTCGCGGAAGATCCTTCGGAGGGTCCGTGGCAGGTCGACGGGCGGCTGTATTTGCCAGGGCAAGTGCCCCTCCGCGTGCTGAGGATTACGAGCCCCGAGGGTCCTTGGCCTTGGATTGTGCGGCTTCGCGGAATTGCTGACTGCAGTCCGTCAGCCGGGCGACGAAATCTGTCACGGTAGGATCCCGTGCGGGATTGATCTGTCCGCGGGAAAATCACCGACGCCGGTGGGGGAAATCCATGGGCGTTGCTTTCCATGCACGATAACCAGTGATTCACGCGGCCGGAATGTGAGCTGGACCACAGCCGGTGGTGGAGCGGGTGGTGCGCCAGCTGACGCCGTTGTCGGAGGGCTGGGATCCGGAAGGCCCTGCAGTACGCGGCTTCCGGGCGCGGCGCGACACGGTTGAGCGTTCCCGGCCGGCGGGCGACGGCGGCCCGACCTTCGGGCCCGGTGCGGGGTCGCGTTCGCCGCACGCTCCGGGGCTTCGCCTCGGCGAGCGAGTGCGAGTGGGGCTGGGTGCGCGCGGAGCCTCGCAGCTGACAGGCGAGGACATGACAGGTTTGGTATGCGAAAACGCCTGGAGGTGATGCGCCGCAGGGAGGCGGTGTGGCTGAAATCCCAGGTGAAGGCGATGAATTCACCTCCTTGGAGCCGTCCAGATCATCAGGATATCGCATACCATGAACGAATGGACCGAACCAGCTGGGCGGAGCGCATCCCCGCCGTGAAGAGCAAGGCCGACCTCGTCTACGAGAGCCTGCGGAGCGCCATCGCCCAGGGGGATCTCCGGCCGGGCGAGCGGATCAACATGGACGAACTGGCCCGCAGGTTCGGCATCAGCAAGATCCCCATCCGTGAGGCGGTGAAGCGGCTGGAGTCGGACGGGCTGCTGGTCTCGCGGGTGCACGCGGGCGTCACCGTCGCCTCGATCGATGTCGCCGAGATGCGAGGCGTCTTCCTCGCCCGCGAGGCGATCGAAGCGCTGGTCGCCCAGCTCGCGGCCGAGCGGATGGACGACGCCCGGCTCGCCGAGTTCGAGCAGATCCAGCGGGCGATGCACGACGCGCTGGACGCGGGCGAGCTGGAGAAGATGGCAGAGCTGAACTCCCGCTTCCACCAGGCCCTGGCCGACAGCGCGGGCTACCGCGTCCTGCGTGACCTCATCGAGCAGTTGCTGCTCACCATCCGCCGCTTCCGCATCACGGTGCCCGGCGACTGGGACTGGCGCTCCGTGGCCACCGAGCACGACGTGATCGTGGACGCGTTGCGCCGGCGTGACCCTGCGTCGGCGGCGACCGCGGTCCGCGCCCACATCGGCTCCCAGGCTGTGCACGAGTGCGCCCCCTGAGGCACTGGACGCAACGATGCTCCAGGCTCTCAAAGCCTCCGACCCGGACGGCCCCGCCCCGATGCCCCCGTCCGAGCTGACGGCCTGTTGCTTGCCCTGCGCTCCCGCAGGATCCCGGTCGGTGTGACGGGCGCCGCCCCCGCCGCCGCCCCGGGTGCGGGTCTCACCCTATTCTCCGGTGGCATCGACGCCCGAAGGGGTGTCACCCAACGCCGCCGGCGCCCCGAAGGTTCTTGAGCGGGCCCGAGCGTCACCCGGCCTCGCCGCCGACCTCGGTGCCGGCGCCCCGCTCACCACCGCGGACATCAGCGCCGCCCGCCCCCCGGCAACGGCGAGCCGGCTGCGGCCGGGGCGACCACCGCGGGTGCGACGTGCGGACGCCACGGGCCCGACCGGCTGCCTGTCTCTGGCATCCGGCCGGGCCCGTGCTCCCCGGTCGACCCAATCGACTACCTATTCCTTGACGGCGCCGCCGGTGAGGCCGCTGACGAAGGTCTTCTGGAGGAGGACGAAGGCGAGGACGACGGGGATGGCGGCGAGGACGGAGCCGGCCATGAG
>NZ_JBSFNM010000160.1:0-2576 GCF_053587085.1 Kitasatospora sp. NPDC003701 | reverse complement strand
CTGGCCTGACAGTGATGATGTTCGTGGTGATGTCGTCGGTGGGTCTGACCCGTGGCCTGACTGACGTCTCGACTGTCCTGTTTGGGATTTGTCGGCTCATCGGTGGCATCACCACGCACGCGGCCGGACGGGCGTTTGTGACTTCATAGCGCCTCTGTGTGTCAAGCAGCTGCGGCGAGTTGGGTTCGATGGTCGCGTTTCATGATCCGGTAGACCACGTTGGACAATCGTCGTTTGAGTGCCCGGCGGGCCTCGGACGGGGTCTTCCCCTCGGCGATCTTGCGCTGGTAGTACTCCTGTCCGCGGCCGCCGTCGCGGATCTGGCAGACGGCGATCACGTGCAGGACCGAGTTGAGCGCCCGGTTGCCGCCGGTGTTGAGCCGGTGGCGGACGTTGTTGCCGCTGGAGGCGTCCAGGGGCGCGCTACCGGTGTAGCTGGCGAAGTGCTGCTCGGTGGGGAAGCGGGTGACGTCGCCGACGTGGCCGAGGACCTTGGCGGCCATCACGGTGCCCAGGCCCGGCAGGCTGGTGAGCGTGGTGCGAGTGGCGGCCAGCGCCTCGCGCATCTGGACCTCGTTGTCCTTGACCAGGCGATCCAGTCGCCGCAGGTCGGCCAGCAGGTCACGGGCGATGTCGCGGCGGCAGTTGTCGGTGGCGGTGACGGGGCGGATGCCCTTCATTGCGGCGGCAGCCTTGTCTGCGGTCAGTCCGGTGGCGACTCCGCCGGGCAGCAGGTCGCGCAGGACGGCGTGCAGCCGGTTGAGTACGCGGGTGCGTTCGTGGACCAGGTCGTCGCGGCGCTCGGTCAGCAGCCGCAGGATCGTGGTCTGGTCCTCGGCGGCGACCTGCCGCAGGTCGGGGCGGAACAGGGCGACCTGGGCGACGTGGCGGGCGTCGGCCTCGTCGGTCTTGCGGTTGCCGCCGGTGGACAGCAGCCGGGCCCTGGCGGAGAGCGTGGCCGGCACGTCGACCACCTGCTCGCTGGCGGCCGCCAGCTGCTGGGCGAGCGAGCGGCCCAGTCCGCCGGCGCCCTCGACGGCGAAGCGCCGCTCGGGCCACTGCTCGCACCAGGCCATGAGCTGGCGGAACGTGCCGGCGTTGGCGACGAACCGGCGCTGGGCCAGCTGGTGACCCGCGGCGTCGACGGCGACTGCGGTGTGGGAGGACTTGTGCGGGTCGATACCGATCAGGATCACAGGCTGGCCTTGCACTCGACGGGACCGAGGAGGGAGTGCGGTGGGCATCCTGACTTGAAGTCACCGTGTCCTCCTCATGCCTCTGTCGAGCCACACCGCGCGGGTGTCGGCCGGCGGCGGCACGCTATGAGAGAGCCAGCCCGTGGGCGGCAAGGAGCACTGCGGGCCCGTGCCGACCGACACCCTGGACGCTACGGCTGCAGACCGAGCGCCTGGGTCCGATTCAACAAGTCAGGAGCCTGGCCAGAGGCCCCGTCACTGTCTTGTCCACCCGCCCGACCGGCGCGTGCCGCCCTCGGCTCGGACAAGCGGCAAGGACGGACATGACCAGCATGACGCATGATGCCTCGGAGATCACCGGCGGCGTCGACACCCACGGCCTGACCCATCACGCGGCGGTGATCGACCGACTCGGCCGGCACCTGGCCGACCGGGAGTTCCCGGCCACCGTGCACGGCTACCGGGACCTGCTGAACTGGCTACGCTCGCACGGCACCGTGACCGCCGTCGGGGTGGAGGGCACCGGGGCCTACGGCGCCGAACCGACCCGTGTGCTGACCGCCGCCGGGGTCACGGTCGTCGATGTGGACCGCCCGGACCGCAAAACCCGTCGCACGCGCGGCAAATCCGACCCGATCGACGCTTACGCGGCCGCCATGGCAGTCGCCTCCGGCCGGGCCACCACAGTCCCCAAGAGCCGCGACGGCACGGTCGAGGCCGTCCGGGTACTGCGGTGTGCGCGCCGCAGCGCGGTCAAGGCCCGCACCCAGGCGATCAACCAGATCCGCGGGCTGCTCGTGTCCGCGCCGGCGACACTGCGCGAGCAGGTCGCCCACCTGGACCGGACCGCGCTGATCCGCACGCTCGCCCGACTGCGCTCCGGTACGGACCTGTCCACGCCACTGGCCGCGACCAAGGCGGCCCTGCGGCGCCTGGCCCGCCGTCATCAAGCACTCGATGTCGAGATCACCGAACTCGACGCCGAGATCGGCCCGCTGGTCAAGCAGGCCGCCCCGGAACTCCTCGCACTGTTCGGGGTCGGCCCCGAGACCGCCGGCCAGCTCCTGGCCTCGGCCGGGGACAACCCCGAACGGATGCGCTCCGAGGCCGCGTTCGCCCATTTGACCGGGGTCGCACCCATACCCGCGTCATCCGGCCGTACCCACCGCCACCGCCTCAACCGCGGCGGCGACCGGGCCGCCAACAACGCCCTGCACACCATCGTGCTGGTCCGCATGCGCTACGACGAACGCACCCGCGCCTACGTCGCCCGCCGCACAATGGAAGGCATGTCCAAGAAGGACATCACACGCTGCCTCAAGCGCTTCGTCGCACGCGAGATCTACAACGCACTGACCAGGCCACCAGCACCACAAACCA
>NZ_JBSFNM010000159.1:0-2715 GCF_053587085.1 Kitasatospora sp. NPDC003701 | reverse complement strand
GGCCGAGCTGTACGAGCTGGGCGCGGAGTCGGTGACGGTGCCGGCCTGCGACGTGACCGACCGGGAGGCGGTGGCGGAGCTGCTGGCCGCCGTCCGGCGCGACGGGCGCCGGCTGACCGCCGTGGTCCACGCGGCGGGCGTCTTCGACGGCGGTGTGATCGGTGAGGTCGACGCGGAGCGGCTGGAGCGGGTGTTCGCGCCGAAGGTGACCGCGACCCGGCACCTGGACGAGCTGACCCGCGAACTCGCCCCGGATCTCGACGCGTTCATCGCGTACTCGTCGGTCTCGGCGGTGTTCCTGGGCGCGGGCACGGGCGCCTATGCGGCGGCGAACGCCTACATGGACGGCTTGATGGCCCGGCGCCGGGCGGCCGGTCTGCCGGCGCTGTCGCTGGCCTGGGGCCCGTGGGCGCAGGCCGACGGCATGGGTGCCGACCTGGACGAGCTGTCCCGGAGCCGGATGAACCGGCGCGGCGGCGCCCAGCCGCTGACGGCGGCGGAGGGCATGGAGCTCTTCGACACCGCGCTGTACGCCGACCGGGCGCTGCTCGTGCCGGTCAAGCTCGATCTGCGGGCCCTGCGCGCGGCCGCCACGGCCGGTGCCGGGGTGCCGCCCCTGCTGCAGGGCCTGGTCCGCCCGGGCCGGCAGTCGGCGCGCTCCGCGGCGGCCGGGGGCACTGGCGGCGGGCTGGCCGCCCGGCTGGCCGGGCTGGCGGCGGCCGACCGCGAGGCGCTGCTGCTGGAGCTGGTCCGTACGCACGTCGCGTCGGTGCTCGGCCACGCGGGCGCGGCGAAGGTCGCGGCGGAGCGGGCCTTCAAGGACGCCGGCTTCGACTCGCTGACCTCGGTCGAGCTGCGCAACCGGCTGCGCGAGGCCACCGGCCTCAGCCTGCCCGCCACGGCCGTGTTCGACTACCCGACCCCGCTCGCGCTGGCCCGTTTCCTGGACGGCGAGTTCGACGGGACGGCGGTCGCGGCCGGCCCGGTCGTGCCCGCGGCGGCCGTGCACGACCCGGCCGATCCGGTGGCGATCGTCGGCATGGCCTGCCGGCTCCCCGGTGGTGTGGCCACCCCGGAGGACCTGTGGCAGCTGGTCGCCGAGGGGCGGGACGGCGTGTCGCTGTTCCCCTCCGACCGGGGCTGGGGCCTGGACGAGCTGTTCGACGCCGACCCGGAGAGCGAGGGCACCTCCTACGTCAGCCAGGGCGGGTTCCTGCACGAGGCGCCGCTGTTCGACCCGGTCTTCTTCGGGATCTCGCCGCGCGAGGCGCTCGCCATGGACCCGCAGCAGCGGCTGCTGCTGGAGACCTCGTGGGAGGCCATGGAGCGGGCCGGCATCGATCCGGGTTCGCTGAAGGGCACCGACGTCGGGGTGTTCAACGGCATCATGGGCGTCGACTACTACGCCGGCGGCACGGTGCCGGCGGAGCTGGGCGGCTTCGCCCTGACCGGCGCCGGTGCGAGCGTGGCGTCGGGCCGGGTGTCGTACGTGTTCGGGTTCGAGGGCCCGGCGGTCACCGTGGACACGGCCTGCTCGTCGTCCCTGGTGGCGATCCACCTGGCCGCCCAGGCGCTGCGCCAGGGCGAGTGCTCGCTGGCGCTGGCCGGCGGTTCGACGGTGATGTCCAGCCCGAGCATGTTCATGGAGTTCTCCCGGCAGAAGGCGCTGGCGACGGACGGCCGGTGCAAGTCCTACGCGGACGCGGCCGACGGCACCGGCTGGGCCGAGGGTGCGGGCGTGGTGGTGCTGGAGCGGCTCTCCGAGGCGCGGCGCAACGGCCACCGGGTGCTGGCCGTGCTGCGGGGCAGCGCGGTGAACCAGGACGGCGCGTCCAACGGTCTGACCGCGCCCAACGGCCCCTCGCAGCAGCGGGTGATCCGCAAGGCGCTGGCCTCGGCCGGACTGTCGACCGCCGACGTCGACCTGGTGGAGGGGCACGGCACCGGGACGGTGCTGGGCGACCCGATCGAGGCACAGGCGCTGCTGGCCACCTACGGTCGCGGTCGCGACCCGGAGCGGCCGCTCTGGCTGGGATCGCTGAAGTCCAACATCGGCCACGCGCAGGCGGCGGCCGGTGTGTCGGGTGTGATCAAGATGGTGCAGGCGCTGCGGCACGGCGTGATGCCGGCGACGCTGCACGTGGACGCGCCGTCCTCGCAGGTGGACTGGACGGCGGGCGCCGTCGAGCTGCTGACCGAGGCACGGGCCTGGCCGGAGGTGGACCGGCCGCGCCGGGCCGGGGTCTCCTCCTTCGGCCTGAGCGGCACGAACGCGCACGTGATCCTGGAGCAGGCGCCCGCGGAGGAGCCGGTCGCGGTCGAGGCCGCGCCCACCGGTGTGGTCCCGCTGGTGGTGTCGGCGAAGAGCGCCGTCTCGCTGGCGGGCCAGGCCGGGCGGCTGACGGCCCTCGCCGGGGCGGCGGACACGGCGGCGCTGGCCGGTGCGCTGGTCTCCCGGCGGGCGCTGCTGTCCGAGCGCGCGGTGGTGGTGGCCGGCTCGCCGCAGGAGGCGTCGGCCGGGCTGGCCGCGCTGGCGCGCGGCGAGGGCGGCCCGGCGGTGGTGACCGGCAGCGCCGCCTCCTCGGCGGCGGCCGGCCGGACGGTGCTGGTGTTCCCGGGGCAGGGTTCGCAGTGGGCCGGGATGGGTCGTGAACTGCTGGACTCCTCGCCGGTGTTCGCCGAGCGCATCGCGGAGTGCGCGCGGGCCCTGGGCCC
>NZ_JBSFNM010000158.1:0-2740 GCF_053587085.1 Kitasatospora sp. NPDC003701 | reverse complement strand
GGGACGGCGGCGCCGAAGGCTTCCTTGGCGCCCTTGACGCGGTCGCCGCAGACGGTGACGTCCTGCTTCCAGGCGGAGATGACGCGGGTGTCGGCCGGGTTCCAGCCGGCCTTCTTGAACTCCTCGCCGGCGCGCTTGCCGACCTCGGAGCCCATCTGGGTGCCGGAGAAGCCGATCCGGGCGACGAGGTCGTCCTTGGCGCAGGCGGCCGGGTCGGGGCCGGTGGCGCAGATCTGGTCGTCGGAGGTGAGGAGGGCGACCTTGGCGTCCTTGGCGGTCTGGACGACCTGGGGGCCGACGGCCGGGTCCGGGACGACGATGATCACGCCGTTGGTCTTCTGCGCGATCGCGGACTGGACCTCGCTGATCGTCTTGTTGGCGTCGCTGCCCAGGTTGACGACCTTCAGGTCGACGCCCAGCTCCGCGGCCTTGGCCTTCGCGCCGGCCGCCTCCCCGACGAAGTACTCCTGGTCTCCCTGCTTCTGCAGATAGGTGATCGAGATCTTCCCGCTGACCGGCGCGACCGAGGCATCGCCTCCGGCCACGGACTCCTGACCCGTCGAACACGCGGTCGTCAGGCCCACAGCGAACAACAGACCGGTCGCGGCAACAACACGGCTGGAAGGACGGAACATGGGGGAACTCCTTCGAGGCCGCACCCGCCGACGGCGACGGAACGGGTGCGAGGGGTGCGGATTCACGGGGGCGTGCGGGTGTGGTGCCAGGGATGGATCCCGGTGGAGCGGCGGTCGAGTGGTGGTTTGAGGCCGGTACCGCATCGCCTTGCCAGTGAATCCAACGTAAATAGCCAGAAACAAACAGTTCCGAACGGGATGCGGATATGACACCTCTGTTTCGGAATCCGCGTCAAGGGCGTGGCCGGGTCGAGACCACCTTGTGACGTGCGGCCACCGCCGTCCCGAGGTGGCGGCCCTGCGGCGGTGCGGCCCCGGCCGGGGCCGGGGCGGTGCCCGATTGGACACCTTGGGCGGGTTTTGGGCACGTCATGCGGGTGAGACTGGGGGCATGGGTGACTACGTGATCACAGTTCCCGGAACCGTCGGACGGCCGATGGACGAGCGGGCACGCCGCGCCCTGCTCGCCGTCGTGCACGGTGCGGATCCGGAGGTGGTCGGGACCGAGGTGCCCGACCTCGATGTGCTGACCCTCGACGAACCCGAGGGGACGTTCGTGCTCCGGTTGGAGGTGGAGGCCGCCGATCGCGACGGTGCCGGAACGGCGGCGCTGGATCTCGTCCGGCAGGCGTTCACGGCGGCCGGCTATGAGGAGGGCGCGGTGAACATCGGTTCCCCGGTGGTCACCGGCATCGACGTCGGCTGACCCTCCGGCCGGTGACGCCGGCCCCGCAGCGGCCCGGCCGCCCTTCGAGGGTGGCCGGGCCGCGCCGGTGTGCGGGTGTGCGGTACGCGGTCTGTTCGCCGCGCCCGCCTCACTCCGGCCGGAGGAAGCCCTCGGTGACGAAGCGGTGGAACCCGCGGGCGAAGGCCCGTGCCTCGTCGTCGGGCCAGTCGGCCAGCGAGGCCTCGATGTGGCCGGCGAGGCGCTCCCGGGTGGCGGCGATGACGCGTTGCCCGGCTTCGGTGAGGGTCAGGAGGGTCGCGCGCCGGTCGGCGGGGTCGGGTTCGCGGCGCAGCAGGCCGGCGGCTTCGAGGCGGCTGGCGCGGCGGGTGACGCCCGAGCGGTCGAGCCCGATCTCCTCGGCGAGTCCGGCGGCGCTGCACGGCCCGGTGCGGGCGAGTGCGCTGAGGACCGGGTAGGTGACGGCGTCCAGGGCGTCGTCCAGGCCGCTGGTCAGCAGCTCGTAGAGGTGTGTGCGAGCGCTGCGTCTGAGCACGGCGGCGAGTGCGTCGGCGATCTCGTGTCCCACGTCGGTCGGCATACGTCCAAGAATAACGTGCGCGACGCACGTACTGTGGAGTACTCTTCGGATGCGTGCTCGACGCACGCAAAGTTCGTCGCTCCGACACTCACGTCGCTCCGACACTTCCGTCACTCCGACACGCAGGGGACCGCCATGACCACCGCCACCCGCCCGAGCATCGCCGCCGCGCTCACCGATCTGCTCTTCACACCCGGTCTCGACCTTGCGGAGGCCGTCGACCGGCACTTCGCGCCCGACTACCGGCAGCGCACCGACGGCCGCTGGGACGACCGGGAGCAGTTCGTCGCCCACATCGCCCACCTGCGCACGGTCGTCGCGAGCGGCCGGGTCGAGGTCCTCGACGAACTCGTGCAGGGGGACCGCTACGCCGACCGCCACGTCGTCGACGTCACCAAGAACGACGGTTCCACCGTGCGGATGGAGGTCTACCTCTTCGCCGAGTTCGCCCCCGACGGCCGGTTCCGCCGGGTCGAGGAGACCACCCTCATGCTCCGGGGCGCCGAGGCCGACCGGAGCATCGGCAGCGCCCGCTGACGTCCTCGGCCGGCGGCCCGGCGGAGCCGGCTCCCGGACGGCGGGGCCGATCCTCCGGTTCGCCCCCGCACTCCTCGGAACACGGCGTTGCCGGGCCCCTGGTGCAGGGGCCCGGCAACGTTCGGCGGCGCGGTCGACCCTCAACGGCCTGCCGCCGGCCCGTCTCCGACGGGGACCCGCACCGCCGCGGCTCTGGGGCGGCGCTTGTTCCGGGTGCCTGTGCGGAGGGGTTCGGGGTGGTGGTGTCAGGCGGGGAGGCCGATGGGGCGTTCGCCGTTGCGGCGTTGTTGGATGACGACGGCG
>NZ_JBSFNM010000157.1:0-2802 GCF_053587085.1 Kitasatospora sp. NPDC003701 | reverse complement strand
TCGAGCCGCACCAGCACACCCGGGTGCGCGCCACGCTCCCGCTCACCGCGGTCACGGTTCGTGATTCTGCTCAGCAAGGCCTTGACCCTCTCGGAACTCCTGGGCGGGCTGACGCGCGGCCGCTCCCCGTGGGGCGCCGCCAAACGCGTCTCCTGCCTACTTTCTAGGAGGCCGCCCTATACTCCCTCGATACAGGAGCTCCAGGTCGGGCGCGAAGTGACCTCGGCCAAGGCCGAACCAAGATCCTTCTCTTGCCCGCCCCCGGCCGTTCGCCCCCGTCCGACCGCGGGAGCCCGAGTGAGCCCCGCGGTCGGACGGTGACACCGGATCACCGGTCAGGCCACGCCGCCCAGCACCGGGATGCCGCGGAACACGGACGCCACCGGCCTCGTCTGGGAGGGGATCCGGACGATCTCCCCGGTGAGGATCTCCTGGTAGGTGTTGGTGAGGACCGGGCTGGGGTCGACCCCCAGCTCGTCCACCAGCAGCCGCCGCCCCTCGTTGAACAGGCTCACCGCCTCGGCCTGGCGGGCGGACCGGGAGAGCGCGACCATCAAGTGCGCGCGGAACCGTTCCTGCAGCGGGTAGGCCGCCACCAGGCCGGTGAGCTCCGCGATCAGCTCACGGTGCCTGCCGAGCGCCAGGTCGGCCTCGATCCGGGACTCGTGGACGGCGCGCCGCCGCTCCTCCCAGGCCGGCCCCTCGGTGTCGGCCAACCACTTGGTGCCGTCGGCCAGGGCCTCGCCGTCCCACAGGTCCAGCGCCCGGCTGAACAGCTCGGCCGCCCGGGCCCACTGCCCGCCGTCCAACGCGGTCTGACCGGCCCGGGCCAGGGCCTCGAACTCCACGTGGTCGCACCAGACGTGGCTCATGTCGATCCGGTAGCTCGAGCGCAGGCGGGTGATCGGGACGAGCACGCCGAGGCGCTTGCGCAACCTGGAGGCGTAGGTGTGGATCTGCGCCCCGACGGTGCTGGGCGGCTCCCAGTCCCACAGCAGACGGGTCATTTGGGTGTCGGACAACGGCCTGCCGTTGGCCAGCAGGAGCGCGGCGAGCATCGTTCGCTGCTTGACCCCGCCCAGGGCGTCCTCGGCGCCGCCGATGACGGCGCGGATCGGGCCGAGGATGCGGATCCGCACCTCTTCCCCCACGGCGGGACCCTGGACGTCGACACCTTCCATCGCCATCACCGATCACCCAGCGGGCCGCGGAAGGAGGTGCCCACCCCTCTGAGCACCGGCACATTCCTGGCACCGGGCATGACTGCCCGCGATCCTGACATGAGTCCCCCTGTGATCTCATTTGTCTATGGCTGTCCCGCAATGACGACCCCCCCGACCACAGCCGCGTCCAGGCAGTTGGTGGGGAGCGCGGCCCTGCGAGTCGGACACAGGCACCACGACCGCCGAAGCAATGCTTAAACAGGACAGACTGTCTGATGAAGTCTCAAACTCTGACCTCAGGCAGTCTTTTCCCTGACGCCGTGGTAAGTCAACCAGCAATCGAGCGTAACACTGCACTACATCGCGACCGAAGCTAGTTCCGCCCCGCCTGGAAGCGACGAGCAATGATGCCGGAGCCCGGCTCCCGCACGGGAATGGCATGGGACGCGGACGCCGAACGGGCAAAGTTGGCGCGACCTCGTCAATTCAGCCGACCGCACCGACCTGCGGCCCGGCCGCCGGGCGAGCCCCCTCGATCCGGCCGCCGGAACATTTGACTGTCCGTCAGCACGCCCGCGCGAATCCGGGGCCGAGCGCGACCGTCGGACTGCCGGACACCGTCCGCGAGTCGACCGATCCCCGCGACCGTCCGGACGCCGACTGCGCCGGTCCGCCCACGGTCACGGGCGGACCGGCGAACGGTGGCCGCGCGGCTGGTCGACGATCGCACCCCGGACCGCCCGCTCCACCCACGTCACCGAACCGTCACGATGAGCAACCGCCGCAGGGTCGCCCCCACCCCGGCCGGCCCCTCCCCCACAGGGTCCGGGACATCGTGGAGACCGAGCACCGGAGCTCCAGTCGTTACTCGGACAACAGCGGGAGTGACTCCCGCCG
The DNA here is from genome assembly GCF_053587085.1 of Kitasatospora sp. NPDC003701. Classification (NCBI taxonomy): domain Bacteria; kingdom Bacillati; phylum Actinomycetota; class Actinomycetes; order Kitasatosporales; family Streptomycetaceae; genus Kitasatospora; species Kitasatospora sp. NPDC003701. The sequence continues at coordinate 742 of NZ_JBSFNM010000157.1, read as the reverse complement.
ATGGCCCCCACCCGGATTCGGGTGACGACCCGGTCCGCGTCGATCGGAACTCCGCGCGGTCGCGGAAATCGCCGCCGGAAGCACCGGCGGGAATTCCGGGATTACCGCCGCGCGCATTCGCGGGCCACGCTTCGGGCTGAATCCGCGGTTCGACCCGAGAGGACCTGGATTCCCCCCGGGAATCAAAGGCGTGATCCGCCTGCGGGCCGATCGATTCGACACCCCGGAATTCGCGCGCCGAGATGTCCCGCCAAGGTGCACGGCAGTGCATTTCCCGGCCGGATGCTCCGCGTACGGGCGTGCCCACCGAATTCGACGCGCCCACCCGGAGTGGAAGGGGAGCGCGGCAGCCGGTCGGCCGCCGCACCCACGCACCGCGGACCCACGGGGTCCGCCCTTCAGCACGTCCCCGTCGGTGACGCGCCCGGCGCCGGGGCACGTCCTTCGAGCGGATGCACCGTCACCAGCCTTGCCCGGCAGGCCTCCAGTGGCACACGGCGGGCGGCTCCACCCGCCCGGCCGCCCCTGATCTTGTCAGGGGTTCCTCAGGGTTGAAATCAGGGACAGTCCTGAGGTACGGACACCGCACGCGGCCCTAACGTCGGTGCGGCGGGCGACCGATGCCCTCGACCGATGCCCCGATGAAAGGCGCGCGAGTGTTCCGGAACAAGGTGCTACCGACACGGGTTTCGAGCCCGGCCTTCGTCGGCGCGGAGAGGGCGGGCGACGTTGTCCGCCTGGC
>NZ_JBSFNM010000156.1:0-2820 GCF_053587085.1 Kitasatospora sp. NPDC003701 | reverse complement strand
CACAGCTCCGACACCACCCGGCCCGTCACCGTCGACACCAGGGCAACCGTCGGCGGGCGGCGCTGTCGGTTCTGCGTGGGTGGGGGGCGGGTGCCTACTCGCTCTTGATCGCGCCCAGGATGTCCGTCCGGGCGGCCCGGCGGGCCGGCCAGACGGCGGCGAGCAGACCGATCAGGGCGGCGGCGACCAGGAAGCCCAGGATCTGGACCGGCGGCAGCACGGTGGTGATGTTCTTGAAGGTGTCCGCCATCGTGCGGTTGCCCGCCCAGGCGGTCACGATGCCGAGCAGCACCCCGACCACGCCGCCGAACAGCGCGATCATCAGCGACTCCAGCCGGACCATCCGGCCGACGCCGCGACGGTCCAGGCCGATCGCCCGCAGCATGCCGATCTCCCGGCGGCGCTCGAACACCGACATCGCCATGGTGTTGACGACACCCAGGACGGCGATCACCACGGACATGCCCAGCAGGCCGTACATGATGTTCAGCACGGCGGTGACCATCTGGCGGTTCTCCGCCTTGATGTCCTTCTCGCCCTTGACGGCGATCAGCGGGTTGCCGCCGGTGGCGTCGCGCAGGGCCTGCTTCAGCTTGGCGTCGGCGCCGTCGGCGCCCTTGACCAGGACCTTCTCCAGCCCGGTACCGGGCGCGGCGTGCGGGCCGACCAGGGAGTCCGGGGCGACCAGGCCGGCCAGCGTGGTGGTGGACTCCAGCACGCCGCCGACGGTCAGCGAGCCCTTGGCGCCGTCCGGGTAGGTGACGGCCAGGGTGTCGCCGACCTTCAGGCCCAGGCGCTCGGCGTAGCCGGAGCTGACCAGCAGCCTGCCCTGCTTGAGCGCGTCCGCGGTGCCCGACTTCACCGTGATGGTGGCCAGCCGGTCGATGGTCGCGGCGTCCACGCCGGTGACGTACTCGGTGTCGCCGTCGGTGCCGGTCTCGACCGCGACGGTGCGCATCACGCTCATCGCGCTGACGCCGGGCGTCCGGGCGACCTGGGTGGCGACCTCGGGCGAGAGCATCGAGAAGTTCTGCATGGCGACGGTGTAGTCGGCCTTCAGGTCGCTCGCGGTGCTCTCGTCCACGGCCTTGTTCACCGAGGCGCCGACCACGGTCAGCGCGGTGATCAGGGTGACGCCGATGGTGAGCGCCGAGGCGGTGGCCGCGGTGCGGCGCGGGTTGCGGACGGCGTTCTCCCGGGCCAGTACGCCGGGCGTGCCGTACAGCTTGCGCAGCAGCGGGGCGAACAGCGCGATCAGCGGCCGGGCCAGCAGCGGCGTCAGCACGAAGACGCCGATCAGCAGCGTGCCGGCGCCGAGGCCGACCAGCTTGCCCTCCTTGGCGGCGGAGCCGGCCAGCAGGGCGCCGACGCCGGCCGCGGTGAACAGCAGGCCGATCGTGTTGCGCACCCGCAGGCTCTTCTGCGAGGCCGGCTGCTCGACCGAGCTCATCGCCGCGACCGGGGCGATCCGGGACGCCCGCAGGGCCGGCAGCCAGGCGGCCAGCACGGTCACCACGACGCCGATGCCGACCGTGGCGATCACCGTGGACGGGGCGATCACCAGCGGGCCGTCCGGCAGGTTGGCCTCCATCGGGCCGTTCAGCAGTGCGCGCAGGCCGGTGGCGATGCCGATGCCGGCGAGCAGGCCGGCCACCGCGGCGGTCAGGCCGACCAGCATCGCCTCGACCAGGACGGACAGCACGATCTGCTTGCGGCGGGCGCCGACGGCGCGCAGCAGGGCGAGTTCCTTGGTGCGCTGGGCGACCAGCATGGTGAAGGTGTTGGCGATGATGAAGATGCCGACGAAGAGCGCGATCGCGGCGAAGCCGAGCAGGACGCTGCTCAGGCCCTTGGTGCCCAGCTCGATCATCCGGTCCTGCTCGTCGGCGAGTTCGCGGCCGGTCCGCGCCTCGATCGAGTCGCCGCCCTGCGGGAGGGCCTGCTTGACGGCGGTGAGCAGCGCGGTGTCGTCGGCGCCGGGCCGGCCCTTGATGTCGATCTCGCCGAACCGGCCCGGGCTCAGGTAGAGCTGCTGGGCGGTCGGGGTGTCGAAGGCGGCGAGCGAGCCGCCGGAGACGACGCGCGGGTCGTTGGTGCGCAGGGTGCCGGTGAGCTTCAGCTCCATCACCGGGCCGTTGACGGCGACGCGGACGGTGTCGCCGACCTTGTAGCCGCCCTTCTCGGCGGTCCTGGCGTCCAGCGCCACCTCGCCGGAGCCGCGCGGGCCCCGGCCGTCGACGAGCGGGTAGCGCGGGTCGGTGCCGTCGGCGCCGGGCACGTAGTTGGTGCCGGTGGTGGAGAAGCCGTCGCCGATCAGGGCGCCCTTGCGGTCGGCGATGCCGGCGAAGCCGGTGACCACCCCGCGGGCCTCGGCGGCCCCCGGCAGGGCCGCCACCGCCTTGCGCGTGTCCTCGGTCAGGGCTGGCCCGGCGGTGCCCCGGCCGCCGCGGTCGTACCCCTTGCCGACGGCGTCGCGGTCGCTGATGGTGACGGCGATGTCGGTGTAGCTCTTGGCGCTCTGGGACTTGAGCGCGTTGCCGAGGGTGTCGGTGAAGACGAGGGTGCCGGCCACGAAGGCGGTGCCGAGCATGACGGCGAGGACCGTCATCAGCAGTCGGGCCTTGTGGGCCAGCACGTTGCGCAGTGCGGTGCGGTACATGAGGGGGTGTCAGTCCTGAGGGTCTGGGGTGATGTCGGCCTACGCGGGGACCGGGCCTAGCTGGTGCGGCCCTTGGCGTCGAAGCGGCGCATGCGGTCCAGGACGGTGTCGGCGGTGGGGTTGGCGAGTTCGTCGACGATGCGGCCGTCGGCGAGGAAGAC
>NZ_JBSFNM010000155.1:0-2918 GCF_053587085.1 Kitasatospora sp. NPDC003701 | reverse complement strand
TGCAACGCCACCAACGACGACGAACACGCCGTGTCCACCGTCACCGCCGGCCCCTCCAACCCCAACGCATACGCCACCCGCCCCGACAACACGCTCCCCGCGCTGCCGGTCACCGCGTAGCCCTCGACCTCGGCCGACGCGTCGCGCAGCAGGGCCGCGTAGTCCTGCATGCTGAGGCCCGCGAACACCCCGGTCCGACTGCCCCGGGCCGATTCGGGGTCGATCCCCGCCCGCTCGAAGGCCTCCCACGCCGTCTCCAACAACAGGCGCTGCTGCGGATCCATCGCCAACGCCTCACGCGGCGAGATCCCGAAGAACCCCGCGTCGAAGTCGGTGGCGGCGTCCAGGAATCCACCGGCCCGGACATAGGACCGCCCGGACGCGTCGGGGTCGGCGTCGTACAGACCGTCGAGATCCCAGCCACGGTCGGCGGGCAGGGCCGAGATCGCGTCCGCCCCCGAGTCGAGCAGTCGCCACAGGTCCTCCGGCGAGCGAACCCCGCCGGGGAAGCGGCAGCTCATCCCCACGATCACGATCGGGTCGTCGGAGGCGGCCGTGGCCGGACGGACGGTTGCGGCGGCCGGCAGGTGCCCGAAGAGTTCGGCGTGCAGGTGGTCGGCCAGGGAGGTGGGCGTCGGACGGTCGTAGATCAGGGTGGCGGTCAGCCGCAGGCCGGTCGCCGCCCGCAGGCGGTTGCGCAGTTCGACGGCGGTCAGCGAGTCGAAGCCGAGGTCCTTGAACGCGCGGCCGGGCAGGACGGCGTCGTGGGACGGGTGCCGCAGGACCGAGGCGACGACCTGGCGGACAATGTCCAGCAGTGCCTTTCGTTGCTCGTCGTCGGAGAGTCCGGCCAGTCGGCGCAGCAGATGTGACGTTCCGTCTGCTTCGGCAGCCTGATTCCGTCCCGGCTCGACCTCCGGCCGATCGGCGGCGAGGAGGTCGCTCAGCAGCGGGACCGGCCGGGCTCCGGCGCCGAGGCCCGTACCGTCCCAGCGGGTGCTGAAGACGGCGACCGAGGTCTCGTCGTGGTCGAGGATGCCCCCGAGCGCGTCCAGGGCCAGTTCCGGCCGGAAGGTCAGCACCCCACGGCGGCGGATCTGCTCCTCGATGGCGGGTGCCGCGATGCCGCCCCCGTCCCAGTGGCCCCAGGCGATGGCCGTGGCGGGCAGGCCCCTGGCGCGCCGGTGGTGGGCCAGCGCGTCCAGATAGGCGTTGCCCGGCGCGTAGTTGGCGTGGCCGGCCAGACCGCAGGTGCCGGCGATCGAGGAGAACAGCACGAAGGCGGAGAGGTCCAGGCCCTCGGTCAGCTCGTGCAGCACCAGGGCGCCGCCGACCTTGACCTCCAATACCCGCTCCATCTGATCGACCGTCAGATCACCGATCAGGGCGTCGTCGAGCAGGGCGGCCGTGTGGATCACGGCGGTGAGCGGGTACTCCGCCGGCAGCCCGGCCAGCGCCTCCGCCACCGCGACCCGGTCGGACACATCGCAGGCAGCCATGGTGACCCGCGCGCCCAGTGCGGTCAGTTCGGCCTCGAAGGCATCGGCGTCGGGCGCGGCGCGACCGCTCCGACTCAGCAGGAGCAGATGGTCGGCGCCGTCGGCGGCCAGCCGACGGGCGACGTGACGCCCGAGCGCGCCGGTGGCGCCGGTGATCAGCACGGTCCCCCGGGGCTCCCACGCCCGCACGGGCGTCCGACCGGCCAGCGGCGCCCGCTCCAGTCGTCGGACGGACAACCCCGAAGCCCTGACCGCCAGTTCGTCCTCACCGTGCCCGCCCAGCAGCGCGGCGGCCGCGGCCCGCGCCACCTCGCCACCGGCGGACTCCGGCACGTCCACGACGCCGCCCCAGCGGTCCGGGAGCTCGGCGGCGACCACCCGGCCCAGTCCCCAGAGCGTCGCCTGTTCCGGGTTGGGCACCCGGTCACCGGCGCCGACCGTCACCGCCCCACGCGTCACACACCAGAGCGGCGCCGCAACGCCGGCGGCCTCCAGGGCCTGCACCACGGCCACCGTCGCCGCCAGCCCCCACGGCACCGCGGCACCACCGGCCGCCGTGCCCGGCCCGCTCGCCAGCAACGACACCACACCGGCCGGCTCGCGATCCTTCAGCACCGCCGCCAGCGACTCACGGTCGCACTCGTCGCCCACCGCCAACGTGCTGGTGCGCACGCCGTGTTCGGCGAACGCCGCCTCCAACGCGGGCCCCCAGCCACTGTCCGCACCCGCGGCCGGCACCAGCAGCAGCCACTCGCCCCCGGACGCCTCCGGGGCGGGCACCGCGTCCAACGGCCGCCAGACGACCCGGTAGCGCATCGCGTCCACGGCACTCAACGGCGAAGCACCGGCCGGCTCCAGCCAGAACCGCTCGCCCTGGAAGGCGTACGTCGGGAGATCCACCCGACGGCCACCGCCGGTGGCGGCGCTCCAGTCGGCGGGCACGCCGCGCACCCACACCTGTGCCAGCGAGGTCAGGAAGCGGTCCAGGCCGCCCTCACCACGGCGCAGCGTTCCGACGACGGTGGCCTGGTGGCCGTGTTCGTCCAGGGTCTCCTCCACGCCCGGGCCGAGCACCGGGTGTGGGCTGACCTCGACGAAGACTCCGTAGCCCTGCTCGGCGAGCCGGTGCACGGCCCGGTCGAACCGCACCGTCTCCCGCAGGTTCCGGTACCAGTAGTCGCCGTCCAGCCCCTCGGTGTCCAGGAAGTCCCCGGTCAGCGTCGAACAGAACGCCACCTCCGACGCCCGCGCCCCGCCGGACCCCAGGACGTCGAGCAGCCGCTCCCGCACCGACTCGACCTGCGCGGAATGCGAGGCGTAGTCCACCGGGATCCGCCGCGCCCGCACCCCCCGCGCCTCGCAGTCCGCCAGCAGCTCCGCCAACGCCGACGGCTCCCCCGACACCACCACCGAACCCGG
>NZ_JBSFNM010000154.1:0-3177 GCF_053587085.1 Kitasatospora sp. NPDC003701 | reverse complement strand
CGTGTTCTATTCGCGGTTGCCTGCGGCTTCGATGGCTCGTTGGCGGGTTGCGCGTGCGGTTGCTTGTGTCGTGGTGGCCAGGGTGACGAGGGCGCAGAGTGCGATGGTCTCGGTGATCCGGGTCCAGGGGACGACGGTTGACGGGTGGGTGATGAGTTTGGTGAGTGAGAGGTGTTGGGTGGTGGCGGCGAGTGCGGTGGCGATGGCGGCGAGGAGGGTGCCGACGGTGACGGCGATGGCTGATTCGGCTGTGGTGATCTTGATGATCTGGGTGCGTGCGGTGCCGACGAGGCCGAGGAGGGCGAATTCGCGGCGTCGTCCGGCCATGGCCATGATCAGGGTGTTGGCGACGGCGATCAGGGCGTAGGCGAGGGCGATGCCGAGGATGACGACGGCGGCGTTGTCGCTCTGTTCGGCGGCGTGGGCGCGTTGGGTCTCGAGGTAGGTGTCGTAGTCGACGAGGTGTGCGCCGGTGTCGGTGAGGGCCTGGTCGACGGCGGTGGTCTGTGGTGGGTCGAGGGGTTGGCCGGTGCCGGTGCGGGAGTCGAGGTAGAGGCGGGTGGGGGTGGTCGTGGTGGTGAGGGTGGCGGAGAGGTAGGTGTCGTCGCCGGCGAGGCCGCGGGCGATGACGGCGGCGATGACGCAGGTCACGCGTGTGCCGTTGGGCAGGAGGGTGACGACGTGGTCGCCGGTGGTGAGGCTGTTCGACTGGGCGGCGTGTTCGTCGATGATCAGGAAGTTGTCGGGCAGGTCGGTGAGGCTGCCGGAGACGAGGGGTGGGGTGATGGTGGTGCCGAGGGCGGCGGCGGGTACGGCGTTGGCGCTGAGGGAGTCGATCTGGTCGCCGTCGGGGGTGCCGATGCGGATGTTCATCGAGGTGGTGGGGGTGACGCGGATGCCGGGGACGGCGGTGAGTCTGTCGAGGGTGGTGGTGGTGATGCCGGGGCCGGTGGGCACGACGACGGCGGTGGCGTGGATTTCCTGTTGCTGGCGGGTCAGTTGGGCGGCGTCGCCGGTCTTCTGCATGGTCAGCAGGGTGGCGACCAGGCCGACGGCGACGACGACGGGGGCGACGGTGGCGGCGGTGCGTCGGCGGGAGGTGAGGATGTTCTCGCGGACCAGGACGGGGCCGGCCTTGGTGGAGCGGCGCAGTGGGGCGAGCAGTAGGCGGGTGACGGGTCGTAGCAGGATCGGTGCGAGGAGGGTGACGGCGCCGACGTAGAGGACGGGGACGGCCTCGTATTTGCGGACGCTGGCGGCGAGGTAGGGCTCGGTGCGGCTGATGACGATGCCGGCGGTGACGGCTCCGATGAGCATGGCGGTGCCGAGGAGCCAGCGCAGGGGGGTCATGACGCGGCGTTCGACCGCGTTCTCGCGCAGGACCTCGATGGGTTTGACGAGGGAGACGCGTACGAGGGTGGCGGCGGAGCCGGTCAGGGCGGCGATCACGCCGATGAGGAAGGAGATCAGCAGGGGCAGGGGGTTGAGGGGGATGGTGAACCAGGTCGGGGCGACGTTGTGGTCGAGCATCCAGGCGCGCAGGGGCATGGTGCACAGCGGGGCGAGGAGGCAGCCGGCGGTGGCGGCGGCGAGGCCGATGAGGAGGGCTTCGCCGAGGACCATGCGGCGTACTTGTCGGGGGGCGGCGCCGATCAGGCGCATGAGGGCGAGTTCGCGGCGGCGTTGTTCGGTGGCGAAGGCGAAGGTGGCGATGACGACGAACACGGCGACGGACACGGCGAGTCCGGTGGTGCTGCCGGCCATGGCCTGGGCGTTGGCGAGGGCCTGGGCGCCGCCGGTGGTGTCGGTGTCCAGGCGGATCAGGTCGTCGCCGGTCACGACGGTGGCCCGGCCGGTCAGGAGGGTGGACAGCTGTGCGGCGCGCTGGTCGGTGACGAGGGCGTTGACGCCGGGGGAGAGGCGCTGGGCCTCGGTGTCGCTGAAGAAGGCCGGGTTCTCGAACCAGGGCGCGTCGGTCACTCCGACGATCTTGTACTGTCCGGTGTTCTCCGGGGCGGTGGCGCGGGTCTGACGTCCGATCAGGGAGGGGTCGCCGGCGAGGACGATCTCGTCCGCGGCCCGGGGGGCGTGTCCGGCCGTCAGGCGGTAGCCCGCGAACGCGGCGGAGGACCAGGGGTGGCCGGTCGCGGCGGGGCCGGGGTCCAGGCGCACGGGGAAGCTGCGGTCGGGGGTGGCGGTGCCGGCCGCGGTGACGTCGGCCACGACGTCGGCGGGCAGGACGGCGGGGGCCTTCATCGGGCGTCCCTCGAAGCCCTGCGGGGCGATGACCGTGCGGGCTTCCTTGAAGCGTTGCGGGCCCGGGTGCGGGGTGCCGAAGGTGGCCGCCAGGGTCAGCGTCATCATGCCGATCATGGTGGTGCCGAGCGCGAGGGCGAGGAAGGCGCCCACGAAGCCCATCAGGCGGTGGCGCAGGGTGGCCAGGGCGATCTTCAGCACGGGTTCGTCCCGCTCTCGCCGGGTTCCAGGGCGGCCATCCGCAGCGCGACGGACTCGGCCGTCGGTTCGAACAGTTCGCCGGTCACCCGGCCGTCGGCGAGGAAGACCACCCGCTGCGAGTAGGAGGCGGCGACCGGGTCGTGGGTGACCATGACCACCGTCTGCCCGTGCTCCTCGACGACCCCGCGCAGCAGGGCCAGGACCTCCCGGGCGGTCCTGGAGTCCAGCGCGCCGGTCGGCTCGTCCGCGAAGATCACCTTCGGCCTGGTCACCAGTGCCCGCGCGATCGCGACCCGCTGCTGCTGGCCGCCGGACAGCTCGCCGGGCCGGTGCCCGCCGCGTTCGGCCAGTCCGACCTGGGCCAGGCTCCGCCCGATCGCCGCCGTGTCGAGTTCCCGTCCGGCCAACCGCAGCGGCAGTTCCACGTTCTGGCGGGCAGTCAGTGCCGGGATCAGGTTGAAGGACTGGAAGATGAAACCCATGTGCTCACGACGCAACTCCGTCAGCGCACGCTCCGGGAGCTTGTGCAACGGCGCCCCGTCCAGCAGGACCTCACCGGCGTCGACCCGGTCCAGACCCGCCGCACACTGCAACAACGTCGACTTGCCCGAACCCGAAGGCCCCATGATCGCGGTGAACGTCCCCGCCTCGAACCCGACATCCACCCCGTCGAGCGCCCGCACCCGATTGTCACCACGACCGTAGAGCTTGTGCACACCG
>NZ_JBSFNM010000153.1:0-3700 GCF_053587085.1 Kitasatospora sp. NPDC003701 | reverse complement strand
GTCGAGGGCGACGACGCGGGTCTCCCCGTCCCCGTAGACCTTGTTGAGGCCGGTGGCGCGGGCGGCCGCCCGGCCGGTACGGACGGCGGTTGCGGTCGACGTGGTCACGGGGACGCTCCTTGTGAGTCGGGCTGCGGGACGGCGCCGGGAGGGCGCGAGGGGTCGTTGGACGGCCGGTCACCGCAGGGTTCCGGCCGTATTTCCATGCTCGGCCACGTGATCACGGTTTCTCGTCGCTCCGCCGGACGGTTGCCCTGACCACCGCTGGGCGTACGCCCGGATAAAGCCCTCATCCTCCGGTATGACGTCGACCCTTACCGGGGCCCCGTGGCCGGATAGCACGCTTTGGCTGGCCAAATCACGAACTGTTCGTCAGATGGCAAGGAAACATGACAACTTCCCTGGCTGGGAACATGCGAAAGGGGGAGGCGGGCGACTAGGCTCGGGGATGGCCCGCACGGGGACGGAGCACCACCTCCGGCCGTCGGCAGGGCAGGTCCGCAGAGAAGGCCCGGATGGTGGAACGCAGACACGGGCAGCTTAAAACTGCTTGGCCGTGAGGCCGTGCCGGTTCGAGTCCGGCTCCGGGCACCGCTCGACTTGCGGGGACGCCGTCCGGCGTCCCCGCCGGGTGCCGTTCACCGGATCCTCCTCGCGGCGTATCCCCATTCTTTTGCCAACCCATTACCCTTGTGGTGCGGGCGGTGCAGTGCCGCCACGGAGGGAATGAGCAATGAGAAGCAGCAACCCGGTCTTCTCGCGGGAGGGGTCCTTCACCCGCGAGCCCGGCTACGCGGGTTTCGGCACCACGCAGACCCCGCCGGCCGGGAGTCCGTACGCCACCGGTCACGACGGCCAGAGCAACCCGTACGGCAACAACCCGTACGGCAACAACCCCTACGCGGGCAGCCCCTACGCCCAGCAGCCGCAGGGTCAGGCGCCGCTGACCGACGACCAGCTGGTCGAGATGTACCGCGCGCCGTCCGCCGGTCCGCTGGCGACGGGTCGGATGACCCTCGACGACGTCGTCGCGCGTACCGCCATGACGTTGCTCACCCTGGTCGCCGCCGGCGGCCTGGCCTGGTTCCTGCTGCCGGACCGGAACTTCGGCCTGGCCATCGGCGCCTCGCTGATCGCCTTCGTGGTCGGCCTGGTGATCTCGTTCAAGCGGAGCGTCAGCCCGCCGCTGATCCTGCTCTACGCGGGCCTCGAGGGCTTCGCGCTCGGCGCCGTGACCAAGGTGTTCAACACCATCTGGCCGGGCATCGCGATCCAGGCGGTGCTGGGCACCGCGGCGGTCTTCGCGGCGATGCTGATCGCCTACAAGACCGGGCGGATCCGGGTGACCCCGCGCTACACGCGGATCGGCATCGCGATCGCCATGGGCTTCGTGCTGCTGCTGATGATCAACATGGTCGCCTCGTTGTTCGGTGCGGAGATGGGGCTGCGCTCCGGCCCGCTGGGCATCGTGGTGGGCCTGGTCGGCATCGGCCTGGGCGCGTTCTTCCTGTCGCTGGACTTCGCGGCCATCGAGCAGGCCATCGCGCAGGGCGCCCCGCAGAAGGAGTCCTGGCGGGCCGCCTTCGGGCTCACCCTGTCGCTGGTCTGGATCTACATCGAGATGCTGCGACTGATCGCGATCCTGCGCGGCGACGACTGATCGCCGTGCCCCTCGCGCACTGCCGCCGGGCCCCGGAGCCTTCCGCTCCGGGGCCCGGCGGCTTTCGTTAGGCTCGCGCCATGCCTGAAGCAGCCTCCCTCGCCGTAGCCGTCGAAGCCCTGGCGGATCGTTTCCGCTCGATGCCGCAGAGCCGGCTGCTGGGCGCCGTGCCCGGCCACGCCTCCCGGGCCGCCGCCGCGCTGGCGCTGGCCCGCCGGCTGGCGGCGGCGGCGCAGACCGCCGAGGCGGTGGCGGGCGGCGGGAACGGGCCGGACGGGCCCGGCGGGTCGCCGCGGGAGTTCCCGGACGCCGGCGCCTTCGCGGCCGGCGACCAGCTGGCCGTCGCCGGGCACGACCTGGCGGCCGCCCTGGCCGCCCTGCCGGCGGACGCGCAGGTGCCGCTCCCGGAGTCGCTGGGCGGGCCCGCGACGGCCCCGGCGGTGCTCGACCGGGCACTGGCCGAGGTGGCCGCCACGGCCGTGCTCTGCGGCTGAGGAGCCCCGCGGGGCGGCCGGCGGGGAACGCCGAAGGCCGACCGAATCGGTAACCCCTTGATCCGGTCGGCCTTCTGGTCCGCGGTCAGCCGTGTCCGCGTTCGCGTCGGTGGCTCGTGGCCGGTGGTGTCAGATGCTGGCGACCACCCGGTCGGCGAGCACGTAGACGGCGTCCTCGTCGGTGGAGAAGGTCAGCGAGTACGAGCCGGAGAACCGCGAGCCGCCGAGCAGCCGGACGTCCTCGCCGGCCCGGACGGCGTCGATCAGCCGGTACGCGGCCTCCCGGTCGCCGGGGGCGACGCAGAGCGTGGTGCCGTCGGCGAAGGCGTACACGTCCAGCGTGCCGAGCGGGCCGGGGCGGACGTCGATCAGGGCCACACCCTCCTCGGCGAGCGTGGTCAGCCGGGTGTCGGTCCACTCGCGGGACGGTGCCTGGCTGGGCACGAAGTCGGGGTGCGAGGGGTGGCGGCGCGGGTCGGGGGCGGATATCGGCGCGTCCTCGACGGCGGGCTCGGTGTCCAGCAGCCCGGCCTCCAGGCCGGTGGCCAGCAGGTCGGCCTCGCGGCGGGCCCGGGCGTCGCCGCCGCCCTCGCCGAGCGGGGCGCCGGAGGGGTGGCCGGACGGGTGGCCGGGCCGCAGCGGGGCGCCGCCCTCGGAGCCGGGTTCGACCGGGTCGACGCCACCCTCGTTGATCAGGTCCTCCAGGGCGGAGCGCAGCGCCTCGCCGAACTCCGGGTCCATGGTGCCCGCGTTGTCGGCGGCCTCCTGCGGACCGGTCGGCCGGGGGAAGAAGAGCGGCCACTCGTCGGTGGAGCCGAGCACGCCGGCGAAGGGGGAGTCGAACAGTGGCGCGTCCTCGGCCGCGCGGGCCTCCTGCTCGGCCCAGAATGCGCGGGCCTCGGTGATCTCCCGCTCGCGGTCGGCGGCGAGCGCCTCGGCGACGGCCCGGCGGATCGAGGCCTCGTCGACCGGTGCGGGTGCGGCGGCGGCCGCGGCCTGGGCGTCCAGCCGGCGGGAGAGCCCGCGGAGGTGGACCAGCACAGCGGTCGACACGGTGATCAGTATCAGCAGGAGGAGGGTGTAGACGGCGCTCACGGAACGTACTCCTAGGGAGGAGTGGAACGGGGTTACCTCTCCACACTGCCCCATACGGGGCTGTTACCGCAGTGGCGAATGTCTAATTTGTCCGGGACTTTCGCTCTTGTCCCCAAATTGTTAGGTAACACCGTTCTACGCTGCGGAGTTGATCCGCTCCGCACTGTCGATTTCCGGGCCCGATTCGAAAGAAAAGAGGGCCGGATCGACCTCTCGGTGTGATCCGGCCCTCAATTACTCAGCGTCACTCCAAATGGGTGGTCTGGACCCTTCGGGGTTGACGCCCCGGGGTCAGCTGAGGCGCTCGATCACCATCGCCATGCCCTGGCCGCCGCCGACGCACATGGTCTCCAGACCGAACTGCTTGTCGTGCCACTGGAGGGAGTTGATCAGGGTGGTGGTGATGCGGGCGCCGGTCATGCCGAAGGGGTGGCCGACGGCGATGGCGCCG
>NZ_JBSFNM010000152.1:0-3770 GCF_053587085.1 Kitasatospora sp. NPDC003701 | reverse complement strand
CTGGGACTGAGACACGGCCCAGACTCCTACGGGAGGCAGCAGTGGGGAATATTGCACAATGGGCGAAAGCCTGATGCAGCGACGCCCCGTCGGACCCGGCGCGGCCCCTCGGGCCGAGTCGGGTGCAACCGGCCTGAACAGGGGTAAAGCGGCCGGTCGAGGCCCCACGCGATAGCCTGGTCGACGATTGAGCGGGTCCGCGCCCACCGGGCACGGTGCCCACCAGCGCCCGGGCGCGCCCCGGGCGGCCGACGAAGCGAGGGGTAGCCCAGCCGTGCGCATTGCCAGGTTTTCCGTCCGGGAAGGGAGCCCTGCCGCCGGCAGCGTCTCCTTCGGCGTGGTCGAGGGCGACCCGGCCCAGCCCGAGTCTCTGGTCGTCCACGCCCTGGCCGGTCACCCGTTCGGGCAGCCCCAACCCACCGGCGAGAGCTACCGCTTCCAGGACGTGCGGCTGCTCAGCCCGATGCTGCCGAACAAGATCGTCGCGGTCGGCCGCAACTACGCCGCCCACGCGGCCGAGCTCGGCAACGACGTCCCCGACGTCCCGCTGACCTTCTTCAAGCCGTCGACCTCGGTGATCGGCCCGACCGAGTCCATCGCGTACCCGCCGTTCTCCTCCGACGTCCACCACGAGGCCGAACTGGCCGTGGTCATCGGCCGGATGTGCCGCGAGGTGCCGCTGGACCGGGTGCCCGAGGTGATCCTCGGATACACCTGCGCCAACGACCTCACGGCGCGCGACGTGCAGCAGCGCGAGGGCCAGTGGGCCCGCGCCAAGGGCTTCGACACCGCCTGCCCGCTCGGCCCGTGGATCGAGACCGACCTCGACCCGAGCGACCTCGCCATCACCTGCACGGTCAACGGCGAACTTCGGCAGACCGGTCGCACCTCCCTGATGGTCCGCTCGGTCGCCGAGCTGATCGTCCACATCTCCGAGGCCATGACGCTGCTGCCCGGCGACGTCATCCTCACCGGCACACCCGCTGGGGTGGGCCCGCTCAACGTCGGCGACGAGGTCGCCGTCTCCATCGAAGGCATCGGCACTCTCGCCAACAAGGTGATCAAGCGTGGCTAACACTGACCCGAGCGTTCGGGTTCGCTTCTGTCCGTCCCCGACCGGCAACCCGCACGTGGGTCTGATCCGCACGGCCCTCTTCAACTGGGCCTTCGCCCGCCACAACGGCGGCACGATGGTCTTCCGGATCGAGGACACCGACGCCGCCCGCGACTCCGAGGAGTCGTACCGGCAGCTGCTCGACGCCATGCGCTGGCTCGGCTTCGACTGGGACGAGGGCCCGGAGGTCGGCGGCCCGCACGAGCCGTACCGCCAGTCGCAGCGGATGGACATCTACGCCGACGTCGCCCGCCGGCTGCACGAGGCCGGCCACGCCTACCACTGCTACTGCTCCACCGAGGAGCTGGACGCCCGCCGCGAGGCCGCCCGCGCGGCCGGCCGGCCCTCCGGCTACGACGGCCACTGCCGGGAGCTGACGGACGACCAGGTCGCCGTCTACAAGCTGGAGAAGCGCGAGCCGATCCTGCGGTTCCGGATGCCCGACCGCACCATCGTCTTCGACGACCTGGTGCGCGGCACGCTCACCTTCGAGCCGGAGAACGTGCCCGACTACGGCATCGTCCGGGCCAACGGCGCGCCGCTCTACACCCTGGTCAACCCGGTGGACGACGCCCTCATGGGCATCACCCACGTGCTGCGCGGCGAGGACCTGCTCTCCTCGACCCCGCGCCAGGTCGCGCTGTACGCCGCGCTCGCCGAGATCGGCGTCGGCGACGGCAGCACCCCGCGCTTCGGCCACCTGCCGTACGTGATGGGCGAGGGCAACAAGAAGCTCTCGAAGCGCGACCCGCAGGCCTCGCTCAACCTGTACCGCGAGCGCGGCTTCATCCCCGAGGGCCTGCTCAACTACCTGTCGCTGCTCGGCTGGTCGCTCTCCGCGGACGACGACATCTTCTCCGTGGAGCAGCTGGTCGCGGCGTTCGACATCGCCGACGTCAACGCCAACCCGGCCCGCTTCGACCTCAAGAAGTGCGAGCACATCAACGCCGAGCACCTGCGCCGGCTGGCCCCGGAGGACTTCGTCCGCCGCCTGGTGCCGTACCTGCAGGCGCCCGGTCTGCTGCCGGCCGAGCCGTCCGCCGAGCAGCTGGAGCTGCTGGCCAAGGTGGCCCCGCTCACCCAGGAGCGGATGGTCGTGCTGAGCGAGATCGTCACCATGGCGGGCTTCCTCTTCGTCGACCCGGCCGACTTCGCGCTGGACGCGGACGACGCCGCCAAGGTGCTCACCGCGGACGCCCGCCCGGTGCTGGAGGCCAGCATCAAGGCGCTGGAGGAGCTCGCGGACTTCTCGCCCGAGCCGATCCAGGCCGCGCTGCGCGCGGCGCTGGTGGACGGGCTGGGCATCAAGCCCAAGTTCGCCTTCACGCCGCTGCGGGTGGCCGTCACCGGCCGCCGGGTCTCCCCGCCGCTCTTCGAGTCGATGGAGCTGCTCGGGCGCCCCGAGACGCTGCGCCGGCTGAACGCCGCGCTGGCCGCCGCGCCGGCTGCCTGAGGGCGCGTACGGGGGCCGCGGGCCGGGTTCTGACCTGGTCCGCAGCCCCCGCTGCGGCTGCCTGGGGTTATCGATTTTGGACCGGGGCCGGACGTCGGGTAATGTTCTTTCTGCGCCGCCCGGGAGGGAACGGACGAGGGAGCGAAACCCCGTCCGGACCGAGCGAGAGGCGCAACGCCCGAGAGGGCCCGCAAGGGTTCAACTCTGGTGGGGTATGGTGTAATTGGCAGCACGAGTGATTCTGGTTCATTTAGTCTAGGTTCGAGTCCTGGTACCCCAGCGCAGTACAAGCAGTACGCAGTACAAACAAAGATCAAGCCCCCGTTGTGTAGCGGCCTAGCACGCTGCCCTCTCACGGCAGTAGCGCCGGTTCGAATCCGGTCGGGGGTACTGATCCCGCAAGGGATCACCTGGAAAGCCCCCGTTGTGTAGCGGCCTAGCACGCTGCCCTCTCACGGCAGTAGCGCCGGTTCGAATCCGGTCGGGGGTAC
Source organism: Kitasatospora sp. NPDC003701 (assembly GCF_053587085.1). Classification (NCBI taxonomy): domain Bacteria; kingdom Bacillati; phylum Actinomycetota; class Actinomycetes; order Kitasatosporales; family Streptomycetaceae; genus Kitasatospora; species Kitasatospora sp. NPDC003701. Next base: position 712 of record NZ_JBSFNM010000152.1, on the reverse strand, counting down.
TGATCCCGCAAGGGATCGCCAGGAAGCCCCCGTTGTGTAGCGGCCTAGCACGCTGCCCTCTCACGGCAGTAGCGCCGGTTCGAATCCGGTCGGGGGTACCAGAGCATTAAGCCGGTGGGCTTGCCCATCGGCTGATTGCTTTGTTGGGGTATGGTGTAATTGGCAGCACGAGTGATTCTGGTTCATTTAGTCTAGGTTCGAGTCCTGGTACCCCAGCCAGTAAAAGCAAGGCCCTGGTTCGCCAGGGTCTTTTGTGTTTTCCGGTCGCATTTCCGGGTGATTCCCCGGAAAGAAAGGGCCCGCTCACCGGGGTGAGCGGGCCCTTGTGCTGTTGTCGGGGTCCTCAGCCGCGGCGCAGGGCCTCGGTGAGCCGGTTGGCGGCCTCGATGATGGCCTGGGCGTGCAGCCGGCCCGGGTGGCGGGTCAGGCGCTCGATCGGGCCGGAGACGGAGACGGCGGCCACGACCCGGTTGGAGGGGCCGCGCACGGGCGCGGAGACGGACGCCACGCCCGGCTCCCGCTCCCCGATGGACTGGGCCCAGCCGCGGCGCCGGACGCCGCTCAGCGCGGTGGCGGTGAACCGGGCGCCCTGGAGGCCGCGGTGCAGCCGCTCGGGCTCCTCCCAGGCCAGCAGGACCTGGGCGGCGGAGCCGGCCTTCATCGGCAGGGTGCTGCCGACCGGGACGGTGTCCCGCAGGCCGGAGAGCCGCTC
>NZ_JBSFNM010000151.1:0-3835 GCF_053587085.1 Kitasatospora sp. NPDC003701 | reverse complement strand
TCCCTGGAGGCGGCGGTGGCCCGGTGGGCGACCGACATGTCCCTGGTCGGCGCGGGGGTGGGAGTAAAGAGGTGCTTGAACAAGCAATTCAAGCGGGTCGACTTCGTCGAGGAGCCGGAGGCTCCGAAGGAGTGAGGCTCCGCCCCCGTCCGCGCGCCGATGCGCGAGGATGGGGGCATGCCGAACCGTCTCGCGGACGCGACCTCGCCGTACCTGCAGCAGCATGCCGAGAACCCGGTCGACTGGTGGCCCTGGGGGCCCGAGGCGTTCGAGGAGGCGCGCCGGCGGGGGGTGCCGGTCCTGCTGTCGGTCGGGTACGCGGCCTGCCACTGGTGCCAATGACTTAACACAACCAGGTAGTCCTGACCTGGGGTGTTGTCAGGGGGTAGTCGCGTGGACACGTACGATGAGGAACTGGACAAGAACATAGAGGCTTGGGTGGAGGCCGAACTGGCCGCCTCACCCGAGTGGGGGCCCGAGAAGTACGACATCATCCGTCGGCGTTTGGAGGACAGCGCACCCGCTGTCACAGCTGAGGAGTAGAGGGCGGGGCGGCGTCCCGCGGTGACCTCCTCCTCGCCCCCGGGCAACCCGCCGGAGGTCTGGCACGTCGCCCGCAGGGCCGACGGTCTACGCCGGCCGTTCGCGCCAGCGCCGCCTTGGCTCCCTCTCGGACGAGCAGTGGGCGGCCCGCCAGGCGAACAGGTCGCGCCTGCCAGAAGCTCCGAGGGGGCCACTGCCTCCGCAGTGGCCCCCTCGGGGTCGACATCCTGATCAAGACCGGCTCTGCTGTGCCTTTCGCTCAGCCCACAGTCGCCCGTACTCGACGCTGCACGCCTCGTACGTCCAGCCGGTGACGGAGAGGTAGGTCGGCAGCCCAGGGGCCTCGTGCCACTTGTGCTCGACCTGGTCGTCCGGGGTTCCGTCGTCCGGGAGGAACTTGCTCTCGAACTGGGCGTTCCCCCAGGCCGGTGCCCGGGAGCCGCTGAGGGCCCACCGGAGGCGCAGCCGCTCGCCGTTCGGGCCTTCCTTCCACTGTGACTGGGTGGTTGGCCCAGGGGGAGTGTCCTGGTCTTTGCTGCTCTCGCTGGTGGTCTCCATGCCCAAATCCTCATGGATTGCGGGGAGTTGTGCCCTGTGTTCGGAGGAATTCAGGGTTCTGAGAAGATCAAGAAGTAGGGCGGCACGGAGCCGTCCACAGCGCGGAGGCAACCTGGACCCAGCCGTGATCCCGCTCGCTGTCGCGCTGCGCTTCCTCCGCGACCACGAAGCCGTGCTGCTCCAGCTGCTGCACAGCCGCCTCCCGGGGCAGCACCGGCACTTCCTCGCCTTCGAGGTCGATCATGTGGCGGCCAGGGTCGTCGGGCGAGGGCGTGACGAAGGCGTCCGCAGGGCCAAGATCGACCGGCCCGACCACGGCTTCGGGCCCCGGCGCGATGACGTACAGCCCCCACCGCCCGCGGAAGACCGAGACCTCGGCACCGTAGAGCGCCGGGAGGCCAACGTGATCGGGATGGGCTTCGGGCACGGGGGACTCCTCTGGAACGATCAACACCGTCCTCCCGACCGTAACCCAACGCTGCGACACCGCCCGGTCCGTTCGCCGGGCGGACGCAGTGATCACCAGAGGCTCAGCGGGCGCCCCTCCGCGATCACCGCTTCAACCCGGGCTGCGATCTCCACTTCGGACTCGCCACCGGCCAGGCCGGCGCGGATCGCGGCGCCGATCGCCCGGGAGCGTCCGGCCGGGCCACGCAGGTCCGCCAGCGGACTCCCCGGGTCGCGCCGCCGGGCCACCCACTCGGCCCGGTTCTCCGCCGCTGTGCCCAGTCGCAGGTGCGCCGGCTGCTGGCAGGAGTGGTTGTCGCAGGTGTGGCAGACGGTCAGGTCGGTGCCCCATCCCAGTCGCGGGATGACACCGTGCGCGAGCTGGTACCCGTACAGGTGCCCGGGCACCGTGCCGCGCCGAGTCCGGCCAGGCCGCGAGGTGGCCCGGAAGGTGGCGTGCCCGGTGCTGGAGATCCCACCGGTGAAGAACCAGCAGTCCCTTGGCGGGGCCCGGTAGACCTTCGCCCAGTACCGGGCCTGGACAGACTCGTCGGCCAGCCAGCCAGCCCACTCAACCGCCGCTATTCGTACGGGCGTTGGCTCGCCAAGGAGAGAGAGCTGCTCGTCAACGCGAGCAGGCCCGGACCCCTTCACCGCAGCACGCGGGAAGAGCCCGGGCCCGAGGCCGCCGTTCTCAGCCGGCATCGGCCAGGCCGCCCTCCGGCACGGAGTCCGGAGCGGCGGCAGAAGGTGCCGTGGCAGCGGCGCCGGCCTTCCTGGCGCGGCGGACCGGGCGCGGGCGCTCGGCACGGGCGCGCAGCCCCTCGATCACCTCCTTCGCGCGGGCTGCGGTAACAGGCTTCGCGTCGCGTTCCAGCTCCTCCGCCGTGACACCGAGCAGCTGCGCGACCAACTCGGCATCGTTGTTGAACAGCCGAAGGGCAGCAGCGGCGGCTTCCCGCGCCGCGACCTCGGCGTCCTCCTTCGCCTTCGCGGCCGTCACCGCGGCCTCCCGCGCGGCCAGTACGTTCGACGCAGCCAACTCCCTTGCCCGCGCCTGGATTTCTTCGATGGCGCGAACCCTCCGCCGCAGTTCCGCCGCACTCACCGTTGCCGCCGAAGTCGTATTCACCCGTTCCCCATCTCAGTCAGATCCGTGCTCATCGCGCGCACCGTAAGCACGGGTGCGCGGACACCTCAACTGCGGTCGCAGGCGACGACGCCGGTGCCGCCCAGGCCGTGCGAGGGTGCGCGCGGGGAGCTGGCGCGGGTGTGTCGGCGCGACCGGGCATCATGGAGAGATGGACACAGAGCGTGAAGCGTCAGATTCGGATCGTCGGGTCTGGCCGAGGCCGACTGACCTCCCGGGGCCTCTCGAAGCTGCCCTGGACCTCCTCGCGGCCGAGGGTTGCGCGCTCAGCCACCTCGACCTGACGAGCAGCGAACTGATCGCTGAGCTCGGCGACTTGGCGACTCCCGCGGTCGTGGAGACACTGGCGTTGCTGCACGAGCAGCACCAGACCCTGGCCCGAGCACCGAAGGTGGCGGCCCCCTGGCTTCTCGAACAGGCGCACATCAGTCCGTGGCCGGCGAAGCGGAACGGTCAGGCTACCGAGGCCGAGGCTCGCCGGGCATTCCACCACTGGATGAACCTCGTCCTGCTGTGCCGGTTCTGCCACGTGCTCTTCGACAAGCCGCTCCTCATTCCGCGTGTGCTGGTCGAGCGGGCCCGTATCGAGGTGCTGCGGACTCGCACCGGTCATGACGCCCTTCGCCTCTTCATCGCGCGCTCCCTGGCCTACCGCGGCAACCAGCCCGACGCGGCCATGCCGTTCCATACTGACGTCGAGCACGCCCACTTCGAGCTCGCCACTCTCCACGGACACGGCGACCCGATCACGGTGGCCCCCTTCCGCAAGGCCGATCGCACCTTCCAGTCCACTGCGGACCCGGTCAGCGGGCTGATCCGGCAGGGCGACTACGGCGGGAACCCCGACGAGTTCTACTTCGCCCGCGGCATCACCAACGTCCCCCCGCCCGCGCCCGGCCGGTACAACGTGGTCGAGACGCCCAACGGCTTCGGCTTCGAACCCGCATCGGCGCCCGGGGCAGAGGATGCAGCCGCCCCGGACAACGCCAACGGCGGCGCCGGCTGACGACGGACGCCAGCACCAGCTCCTGCGCCGGACTTTTGCCTCCGGCGGGTCCTCTCTCGGAGGGGGTGGGGGCCGGTCGGTTGGGTGCGGGTTGGTGGTGGTTGGGGTTGTGGGGGCGGGGCTCCCTCCTC
>NZ_JBSFNM010000150.1:0-3863 GCF_053587085.1 Kitasatospora sp. NPDC003701 | reverse complement strand
TCCGGGGTGCGGGCGTTGGCGGGTCGGGTGCTGGGGGTGGTGCAGTCCTGGCTGGGTGACGAGCGGTTCGCGGGTTCGCGGTTGGTGGTGGTGACGCGTGGTGGGGTGGCGGTCCGGGAGGGTGAGGGGCTGGATGTGGTGCAGGCTCCGGTGTGGGGTCTGCTGAGGTCGGCGCAGGCGGAGAATCCGGGGCGGTTCCTGGTGGTGGACCTGGAGCCGGGTGCCGATCTCGCCCTCGCGGTGGAGGCGGTGGTCACGGGTGAGCCGGAGTCGGCGGTGCGTGCGGGTGAGGTGCTGGTCCCGCGCCTGGTCCGGTTGCGTGCCGCGGAGTCCGAAGTGGTGGCGTTTGACGCCGGGGGCTCGGTGTTGATCACGGGTGGTACGGGTGGTCTGGGTGCGGTGGTGGCCCGGTACCTGGTGCGCGAGCGTGGTGTGCGGCATCTGGTGTTGACCAGTCGTCGTGGTCCGGACGCCCCGGGTGCGGCGGAGCTAGGGGCCGAGCTGCAAGAGCTGGGCGCTCGGGTGCGGATCGTGGCGTGTGATGTCTCGGACCGGGTGGCGCTGGCCGCGCTGGTCGGCGGGATCGTGGCCGAGCGGCCGCTGACGGCGGTGGTGCACGCCGCCGGCATCGGCGACAGTGCGCTGATGAGCTCGCTCACCCGCCAGCAGCTGGAAGCCGTGTTGGCGCCGAAGGCTGATGCGGCCTGGTATCTGCACGAGTTGACGCGGGACATGGATCTGGCGGCGTTCGTGCTGTTCTCGTCCGCCGGTGGTCTGGTGCTGACGGCGGGCCAGGGCAACTACGCGGCGGCGAACGTCTTCCTCGATGCGCTCGCCACCCGGCGACGCGCCGAGGGCCTGCCGGCCACCGCGATGGCCTTCGGCCTCTGGGAGGTCGGAGCGGGCCTCGGCGAGTTCCTCACCGAGGTCGACCGCAAGCGGATGGCCGCCCAAGGCGTCCCCGCGCTCACGCACGAGGCGGGGCTGGCGCTGTTCGCTGCCGCGCTGCACACCGACCGGGCCACCGTGGTCCCGATCCGCGTCGACACCACCGCGCTGCGGAACCGCACCGACGACGTCCCCGCCCTGCTGCGCGGCCTGGTGCCGACGGTGCGCCGCGCGGCGGCGGCCGACCCGTCCGCACCCGGCGCCTCGCTGGGCGAGCGCCTCGTCGGCCTGAGCGCGGGCGAGCGGCAGCGGGAGGTGCTGCGGATGGTGCGTGCGCAGGTCGCCGGTGTGCTGGGTCATGCCTCGGCCGAGGCGATCGAGCCGGAGCGGGCCTTCCAGGAGCTCGGCTTCGACTCGCTGGCCGCGACCGAACTGCGCAACCACCTCAACGCCCGCACCGGACTGCGCCTGCCGGCCACCCTGGCCTTCGACCACCCCAACGCCCGGGCGGTCGCCGACCACATCCTCACGATCCTCGACGAGGGCGACGGCGACAACGGCGGTGAGGACGAGATCCGCTCGGCCCTCCGCTCGATCCCGACCAGCCGGCTGCGCGACGCGGGGCTGATCGACAACCTGCTGGAGCTGGCGGACGTACGACCCGCGGCCTTCACGGAAGCCGGGTACGCCGAGGTCGACCACCAGGCCGGCGAGGCCGATACCGCCGGCGACCAGCACGGGGAGGCCGACGCCGGCGAGCTGGGCGCCGTACGGCAGGAGGTCGCCCGGCTGCGCGTGCACAACCGCAGGCTTGCCGCCGGCCGGCACGAGCCGATCGCCATCGTCGGGATGTCCTGCCGCTACCCCGGCGGTGTGAGCAGCCCCGAGGAGCTGTGGCAGCTGGTGGCGTCCGGCGGTGACGGGATCTCCGGGTTCCCGACCGACCGCGGCTGGGACCTCGCGTCGGTACGCGATCCCCGCGGCGACGGCCCGGCCGGCCACTACACCCGCGAGGGCGGCTTCCTGGACGGAGCGGCCGCGTTCGACCCGGGCTTCTTCGGGATCTCCCCGCGCGAGGCCCTGGCGATGGACCCGCAGCAGCGGTTGACCCTCGAACTGTCCTGGGAGGCGCTGGAGCGGGCGGGGATCGACCCCACCTCGCTGCGGGGTTCGCGCACCGGCGTGTTCGCCGGGGTGATGTACCACGACTACCCGGGCAGCGACGGCAACGGCAGCGTGGTCTCGGGCCGGGTGTCCTACAAGCTCGGCCTCGAAGGGCCGGCCGTCTCGGTGGACACCGCCTGCTCCTCCTCGCTGGTGGCGCTGCACCTCGCGGTGCAGGCCCTGCGCCAGGGGGAGTGCTCGCTGGCCGTGACCGGTGGCGTCACCGTGATGGCGACCCCCGGAGTGTTCGCCGAGTTCGGCCGGCAGGGGGCGCTCGCCTCCGACGGCCGGTGCAAGTCCTTCGCCACCGCTGCCGACGGCACCGGATTCGCCGAGGGCGCGGGCTTCCTGGTGGTCGAGCGGCTCTCGGACGCGGTGCGCAACGGCCACACCGTGCTGGCCCTGGTCCGCGGCTCGGCGGTCAACCAGGACGGCGCGAGCAACGGCCTCACCGCACCGAACGGCCCGTCCCAGCGCCGGGTGATCCGCCAAGCCCTGGCCAACGCCCGGCTGGCGGCCGACCAGATCGACGTGGTGGAGGCGCACGGCACCGGGACCAGGCTCGGTGACCCGATCGAGGCGCAGGCACTGCTGGCGACCTACGGCCGGAACCGGTCGGCCGAGCACCCGCTGTGGCTGGGCTCGGTGAAGTCGAACATCGGTCACACCCAGGCGGCGGCGGGTGTCGCGGGTGTGATCAAGATGGTGATGGCGATGCGCCACGGGGTCCTGCCGTCCACGCTCCACGTGGACGAACCGACCCGCCAGGTCGACTGGTCGGTGGGTGCGGTCCGGCTGCTGACCGAGACCAGGGAGTGGAGCGCGGGCGACCGTCCGCGCCGCGCGGGTGTCTCGTCCTTCGGGATCAGCGGTACCAATGCGCACGTGCTGGTGGAGGAGGCACCCGCGTCCGTGCCGGCCGCCGGCGGCCCGTCCGCGCCGTCGGTCGCGGCCCCGCCGGCGCCCTGCGTGGTGACGGCCGCGACGCCGGAGGCGCTTCGGGCGCAGGCCGAGCGACTGCTCGCGCTGGCCACCCGGGAGCCCGCTCTCCGTCCGGTCGACCTCGCGTACTCCCTGGGCACCACCAGGGCCGTGCTGGACCACGGTGCGGTGGTCGTCGCCGCGGACCGGGACGAACTGCTCGCCGGGCTCGGTGCGCTGGCGCGCGGGGAGTCGGCCACGGCGACACGGTCGACAGGACTCCTGGCGTTCCTGTTCTCCGGGCAGGGGTCGCAACGGCTTGGCATGGGGCGGGAGTTGTACGGCCGGTTCCAGGTGTTCGCGGCGGCGTTCGACGCGGTCTGTGCGGAGCCGGGCTTCGAGTCGGTGCGTGAGGTGGTGTGGGGGTCGGACCCGTCGTTGCTCGATCGGACGGTGCATGCCCAGGCGGCGCTGTTCGCGGTCGAGGTGGCGTTGTTCCGGCTGGTCGAGTCCTGGGGTGTGCGGCCGGACTTCGTGGCGGGGCACTCGATCGGTGAGGTGGCGGCCGCGCATGTGGCGGGGGTGTTCTCGCTGGCGGACGCCTGCGCGCTGGTGGCGGCGCGGGGTCGGTTGATGCAGGCGCTGCCGGAGGGCGGCGCGATGCTCGCCGTCCGGGCGACGGAGCAGGAAGTCCTGCCGCTGCTGGACGAGTTTGTCTCGGTCGCGGCGGTCAACGGCCCGTCGTCGGTGGTGGTCTCGGGTACCGAGGAGGCGGTGGAGCGGGTCCGGGCCCACTTCGAGGCGCAGGGTCGCAAGGCGAGCCGGCTGCGGGTCTCGCACGCCTTCCACTCGCCGCTGATGGACCCGATGCTGGGCGAGTTCCGGGCCGT
>NZ_JBSFNM010000149.1:0-2138 GCF_053587085.1 Kitasatospora sp. NPDC003701 | reverse complement strand
GTGGGTGGGTGACTGGTCGTTGTTTGAGAACTGCACAGTGGACGCGAGCATCTGTGGCCAAGTTTTTAAGGGCGCACGGTGGATGCCTTGGCACCAGGAACCGATGAAGGACGTGGGAGGCCACGATAGTCCCCGGGGAGCCGTCAACCAGGCTTTGATCCGGGGGTTTCCGAATGGGGAAACCCGGCAGTCGTCATGGGCTGTCACCCATACCTGAACACATAGGGTATGTGGAGGGAACGCGGGGAAGTGAAACATCTCAGTACCCGCAGGAAGAGAAAACAACCGTGATTCCGGGAGTAGTGGCGAGCGAAACCGGATGAGGCTAAACCGCGATGGTGTGAGACCCGGCAGGGGTTGCCGTCGCGGGGTCGTGGGATTCTTCTTGATCGGTCTGCCGGCCGGTCGGCGAGTCAGAAACCGTATGGGTAGTCGAAGGACATGCGAAAGGTCCGGCGTAGAGGGTAAGACCCCCGTAGACGAAATCTGTACGGCTCGTTTGGAGAACACCCAAGTAGCACGGGGCCCGAGAAATCCCGTGTGAATCTGGCGGGACCACCCGCTAAGCCTAAATATTCCCTGGTGACCGATAGCGGATAGTACCGTGAGGGAATGGTGAAAAGTACCGCGGGAGCGGAGTGAAATAGTACCTGAAACCGTGTGCCTACAAGCCGTGGGAGCGTCGGACATGCAGCTTGCTGTGTGTCTCGTGACTGCGTGCCTTTTGAAGAATGAGCCTGCGAGTTTGCGGTGTGTAGCGAGGTTAACCCGTGTGGGGTAGCCGTAGCGAAAGCGAGTCCGAATAGGGCGATTGAGTTGCACGCCCAAGACCCGAAGCGGAGTGATCTAGCCATGGGCAGGTTGAAGCGGAGGTAAGACTTCGTGGAGGACCGAACCCACCAGGGTTGAAAACCTGGGGGATGACCTGTGGTTAGGGGTGAAAGGCCAATCAAACTCCGTGATAGCTGGTTCTCCCCGAAATGCATTTAGGTGCAGCGTCACGTGTTTCTTGCCGGAGGTAGAGCACTGGATAGGCGATGGGCCTCACCGGGTTACTGACCTTAGCCAAACTCCGAATGCCGGTAAGTGAGAGCGTGGCAGTGAGACTGTGGGGGATAAGCTCCATGGTCGAGAGGGAAACAGCCCAGAACACCGACTAAGGTCCCTAAGCGTGTGCTAAGTGGGAAAGGATGTGGAGTCGCAGAGACAACCAGGAGGTTGGCTTAGAAGCAGCCACCCTTGAAAGAGTGCGTAATAGCTCACTGGTCAAGTGATTCCGCGCCGACAATGTAGCGGGGCTCAAGCACATCACCGAAGTCGTGTCATTGCAGCATGAAGGGCCAACGCCTGCTGTGATGGGTAGGGGAGCGTCGTGTGCCGGGTGAAGCGGCGGTGGAAACCAGTCGTGGACGGTACACGAGTGAGAATGCAGGCATGAGTAGCGATACAAGAGTGAGAAACTCTTGCGCCGATTGACCAAGGGTTCCTGGGTCAAGCTGATCTGCCCAGGGTAAGTCGGGACCTAAGGCGAGGCCGACAGGCGTAGTCGATGGACAACGGGTTGATATTCCCGTACCCGCTTTGAAGCGCCAACGTCGAACCAGGTGATGCTAAAGCCGTGAAGCCGGCCCGGAGTCTTCGGACAATGGGACGTGGTGGAGCCGCTGAACCAAGCTTGTAGTAGGTGAGCGATGGGGTGACGCAGGAAGGTAGTCCAGCCCGGGCGGTGGTTGTCCCGGGGTAAGGGTGTAGGACGAACGGTAGGCAAATCCGCCGTTCACATAGTCTGAGACCTGATGCCGAGCCGATTGTGGTGAAGTGGATGATCCTATGCTGTCGAGAAAAGCCTCTAGCGAGTTTCATGGCGGCCCGTACCCCAAACCGACTCAGGTGGTCAGGTAGAGAATACCGAGGCGTTCGGGTGAACTATGGTTAAGGAACTCGGCAAAATGCCCCCGTAACTTCGGGAGAAGGGGGGCCATTCCTGGTGATGAGTCTTGCACTCTGAGCTGGGGGTGGCCGCAGAGACCAGCGAGAAGCGACTGTTTACTAAAAACACAGGTCCGTGCGAAGCCGTAAGGCGATGTATACGGACTGACGCCTGCCCGGTGCTGGAACGTTAAGGGGACCGGTTAGCT
>NZ_JBSFNM010000148.1:0-4040 GCF_053587085.1 Kitasatospora sp. NPDC003701 | reverse complement strand
CACACCCTCCCGGTCGGTGGTGTGGTCGTCCGCGAACCGACGGTCACCCGTCGCGTCCGGCACGTGCTTCACACAGACAACGATCCTCAAGCTCACGGCCTGTCTCCTGTACTGGTCTCGTCCGGCGGCTGCGGCTGTGCAAGCGGGCGCGAACTCTGCACGCACCCGCTCCGGGCAGCGTGTTCCCGTGCCGGTCCGGAACTTCCTGGCAGCATACTCGCCAGCAGTCGAATGACACTACTGGCCAGTAGCTTACGCCGCCGAGCCCCGTCCGACCGCCCCGCGGAACGGCTCGCGGCGGCTCCCGAAGGAGACCCCACCCGGCCGGACCGCGCGGCTGCTCGCACTGCCGTCAGCCCTCATCCTGCCCCAGCACCGCGCCGACACCACCTGACGGGGCGGCGCATCCGGGGTGGGATTCACCACCCCCGCCGCACGGCCCCCGCCGGGCCGCTCAGACCGCCTCGCCCAGCGCCGCGATCACGTCGGCCTTGCGCGGCAGCCCGGCCGCCCGGCGCACCACCCGGCCGTCCGCGTCCAGGACCAGAACCGTCGGCGTCCGCAGGATCTCCAGCCGGCGGACCAGGCCCAGCCGCTCCTCGGCGTCCAGCTCCACGTGCGCCACTCCCTCGACCATGCCCGCCACCTCCCCGAGCACCCGCCGGGTGGCCCGACAGGGCTGGCAGAAGGCGGTCGAGAACTGCACCAGCGTGGCCCGCTCGCCCAGCGCCTCCCCCAGCTCCGCCGCCGAGAGCCGCACGGCCCCGTCCTTCGTGCGCACCCGCAGCCTCCCGTCGCGCTTGGCCCGCAGCAGCCCGAACGCGCTCGCCACCGCGAGCACGACAACGCACACCACCAACCCGGTCATCCCCCCAGTCTGCCCCGGCCGCCGGAGAGTCCGACAGGGTGGTCGACCGGTGGGACGGGGTCCGCGTACGATCGCCGGGTGGACTCCGACCGCCCCGCACAGCCGCTGCTGACCACCCGCCGGGTGGTCGACCTGTGCCGGGCCACGGCCTCGCGCTGTCACTGACGCGCCCCGCCGTCCCCCACCAGCGATCCAGCCCCGGAGTCCCCCCTTGCAGATAGACCCCCGCGGCCCGCGCTTCGCCGCCGCGCTCACCACCGCCGTCCTCATCGCCGTCCTGCTCAGCGGCAGCGGCCTGCTGCTCGCCCTCCAGGGCCTCGTCTTCGGCCTCGGCGCCGTCGGCGGCCTGCGCCGGTCACCGTACGGCTGGCTGTACCGGACCCTGGTCCGCCCCCGGCTGGCACCGCCGACCGAGACCGAGGACGAGCGCCCGCCGCGTTTCGCCCAGGGCGTCGGCCTGGCCTTCGCCGCCGTCGGCACGCTCGGCTTCCTCACCGGGGTGACCTGGCTCGGACTGCTGGCCACCGGGTTCGCCCTCGCCGCCGCCTTCCTCAACGCCGTGTTCGGCTACTGCCTCGGCTGCGAGATGTACCTGCTGGTCCGCCGCTCGCAGGGCCGGCTCGACCCGGCGTCCTGACCGGCCGGGAAAGGTTCCCGGCCGGCCCATCACGGACATCACACCCCCGTCACCCGGTCGACCGCATGCCTCAGGTGACAGCGGGCACTCGTTCGGGGGATCATCTCCGTGTATCACCCGTGGCCGCCGCGGCGTGCCGCGCCTCCGGTCGGCCCCACGTACGACACGGGTACCGCCGGACCGGGCCAGCAGGGCCCGTGGGAAGTCAGGACTGACCGTGGCAGAGCTCGTGTACCCGCCGGTGATCGGCGCCGCACTGACCGTCTTCCGCGCGCTCGACGTGCGCATCAGGATCGTCGGCGCCGAACACATCCCCGCCAAGGGCGGAGCGGTACTGGTGAGCAATCACATCAGCTACCTGGACTTCCTCTTCGCCGGCCTCGGCGCCTACCGCGGCGGCAAGCGCAAGACCCGCTTCATGGCGAAGGACGACGTCTTCAAGCACGGTGTCTCCGGCCCCCTGATGCGGGGCATGAAGCACATCCCGGTCGACCGCACCGACGGCCAGCCCGCCTACGAGGCCGCGGTGCGCGCCCTGCGCGCCGGCGAGATGGTCGGGGTGTTCCCGGAGGCGACCATCAGCCGCTCGTTCATGCTGAAGAAGTTCAAGACCGGCGCCGCCCGGATGGCCGCCGACTCCGGCGCCCCGCTGCTGCCGGTCGTCCTCTGGGGCACCCAGCAGCTCTGGACCAAGGGCCGGCCGAAGACCCTCACCAAGCGCCACGTCCCCGTCACCATCATGATCGGCGAGCCGATCGAGCTGGCGCCGGGCGACAAGCCCGTCATGGTCACCCGCCGGCTGCGCGCCGCGATGGGCGAGATGCTCGACCGGGCCCAGCGCGAGTACCCCGGCAAGCCGAGCGGCCCGGACGACACCTGGTGGCAGCCCGCCCACCTCGGCGGCACCGCCCCCACCCTCGAGGTCGCCGAGGCCGAGGACGAAGCAGAGGCCGAACGCCGCAGCACCCGCGACTGACCACCCCCGCCGGGGCTCCTGACAACCGGCACCCCGCCATGGCGTCGCCGCCTTCGTCTGCGGGCGGGCGGGGTGTCCGTACTGTCAACCCAACAATCCACTCGTCATACTCCGTGCGACCGAGTGGCCACGGACCGTCGCGTGTCGGGCGCCCGGCCGCACTCCCGATCTGACACAGTGACAGCTCCCCGGGGGCCTCGTCCTGCATCAGAGACGGAGATGACACGCCGATGACCGGCACACGGCTGCTGCCACTCACCACCACGGCCCGCACCCGCGCCCGCGCAGGTGCGGGCCTGCTGCTGGCGGGCACCGCCCTGCTCACCGGGTGCGGTGCCCAGCCCGGCGAGATCCCGCTCAGCGAGATCCGGGCGGAGTCCCCGTCCGCCACCCCCACGCCCGAGCCCGTCGTCGCCAACGCGACCCCGGGCGTGATCGGAGCCGCCGCGGCGGCGGCCCCCGTCACGGCACACAACGGCCTGATCGCCAGCCGGGTCTTCCTCGACCCCGGCCGCCTCACCAGCGCCGTCTTCACCGTCGCGGCCGACGGCGGCGTCGCGCAGCAGCTCACCCAGCCCCCCGGCCGGGGCCGCGACGACCACCCCGACTGGTCCCCCGACGGCAGCACCCTGGCCTTCGACCGCACCGAGACCGAGAACGGCCCGGCCCGGCTCTGGACGGTGTCCGCCGACGGCGAGGGCGCTCACCAGATCGGCCAGCTCTGCGAAGCCGGCGCGGCCGACTGCACCAACGAGGAGGAGAGCGGCCCCGCCTTCTCCCCCGACGGCAAGCAGCTCGCCTTCAGCCGCGCGTGGGGCGAGCTCGACTCCTCCAACAAGCAGATCCAGTACTCCGACCTGTACGTGATGAGCCCCGACGGCACCAACGTCCAGCGGCTGACCTTCCTCACCAACGACAAGCCGTACTCCGGCGACGTCCGCAACCCGAGCTGGTCACCCGACGGCAAGCAACTGGTCTTCGAGTACCGGACCAGCTCGACCGGCCAGCCGGCCGAGGGCCGCGCCCTCTACGTCGTCAACGCCGACGGCACCGGCCTGCGCCGGCTCACCCCCTGGGAGCTGCGGGCCGGTGAGCGCGCCAGCTGGTCCCCCGACGGCACCCGGATCGTGTTCACCACCTATCCGGCCGGCCCCGACTACACCCCGGGCGGGGGCATCTACACCGTCCAGCCCGACGGCACCGCCATCGACGCCCTCACCCCCGGCCCCTCCGATGTCTTCTACGGCGCGGCCGCCTACTCCCCCGACGGCACGTCGATCGTCTTCGCCCAGGCCCCCGCCGGAGGCACCGCCGACCTGTACCGCATGCAGGCCAACGGCACCGGTGTCACCCGGATCACCGACACGGTGGACCAATGGGAAAGCCGGCCCAGCTGGGGCACGGCCGCGTCCCAGCCGTAGCCGCCGCGGAGCCGCCGCGGAGCCGCCGCCGGGATATCGGCAGAACGCAAAGAACCCCCCGATCCGGATGGATCAGGGGGTTCTTCACAATGATTGTTCGGCGGCGTCCTACTCTCCCACAGGGTCCCCCCTGCAGTA
>NZ_JBSFNM010000147.1:0-4207 GCF_053587085.1 Kitasatospora sp. NPDC003701 | reverse complement strand
GGATGTCAACATATCTGGCGTTGACTTTTGGCACGCTGTTGAGTTCTCAAGGAACGGACACTTCCTTCGGACCGCCTTCCAGCGGGCCCTCCGGGTGTTTCGTTCTTTCGTGTTTCCAGCTTACCAGATGTTTTCCGCTCCGTTTTCCGGAGTTTCATTCATCCGACCCTTGCTGGCCAGGTCCGCTTTTCTGCGGCGACCTCCACATTAGCTTATTTCGGGACTGGCCCGAAATTCCCCGCTCCCACCGTTCGACGAAAACGCCGAGCGACCCAAGTTAATGGGCTTCGAGTGAGAGTAGGACTTGCCGATTGCGATGGCCGCTCGGCCGGCTTGCGGCGACCTCTCGGCCTGCCGTGCACCCGCCCGCTTCAGCGACTCGTCCAACACTAGGCCAGTCGGACGAGCACGTCAAACACCAGAGGGCCGGATCTGTCCAGATCCGGCCCTCGATGCTCAAAACCGCAGGTCAGCGGCGGTGCGTTTTCAGCCGGCCGAAACCAGCTCGACGGCGGCCAGGTTGCGCTTCCCGCGACGCAGGACGAGCCACCGGCCGTGCAGCAGGTCGGCCTCGGTAGGCACCGCCTCCTCGTCCGTCACCTTGACGTTGTTGAGGTAGGCGCCGCCCTCCTTGATCGTCCGACGGGCGGCCGAACGGCTGGGCGCCAGGCCGACGGCGACCAACAGGTCGACCACCGGCTGGAGTTCGGCCACCTCGGCCTTCGGGACCTCGGCCAGCGCGGCGGCCAGGGTCGGCACCTCCAGGTCGGCGAGGTCGCCCTGTCCGAACAGCGCCTTGGACGCGGCGACCGCGCGGTCGTACTGCTCGGCGCCGTGCACCAGGGTGGTCAGTTCCTCGGCGAGCGCGCGCTGGGCGAGCCGGGCGGCCGGGCGCTCGGTGGTCTCGCGCTCCAGCTCCTCGATCTCCTCCTTCGAGCGGAAGCTGAAGATCCGCAGGAAGGTGGGGACGTCCCGGTCGTCCGCGTTCAGCCAGAACTGGTAGAAGGCGTACGGGGTGGTGAGCTCGGGGTCGAGCCAGACCGTGCCCGACTCCGTCTTTCCGAACTTGGTGCCGTCGGCCTTGACGATCAGCGGGGTGGCCAGTGCGTGCACGGACTTCGCCTCGGCCTTGCGGATGAGGTCCGTGCCGGCGGTGAGGTTGCCCCACT
Source organism: Kitasatospora sp. NPDC003701 (assembly GCF_053587085.1). Taxonomy (NCBI): domain Bacteria; kingdom Bacillati; phylum Actinomycetota; class Actinomycetes; order Kitasatosporales; family Streptomycetaceae; genus Kitasatospora; species Kitasatospora sp. NPDC003701. The sequence goes on along the minus strand of NZ_JBSFNM010000147.1, from coordinate 3,038 downwards.
GGTCGCTGCCACCGGTCTGCAGGGTGCAGCCGTAGCGGCGGTTCAGCTCCAGGTAGTCCATGCCCTGGAGGATCTGGTAGCTGAACTCGGTGTAGCTGATGCCCGCGTCGGAGTTGAGCCGCCGGGCGACGGCCTCCTTGGCGATCATGTTGTTGACGCGGAAGTACTTGCCCACGTCGCGCAGCAGGCTGATGGCAGACATCCCGGAGGTCCAGTCCAGGTTGTTGACCATGCGCGCCGCGTACGGGCCGTCGAAGTCGAGGAAGCGCGAGATCTGGCCACGCAGGCGGTCGACCCAGGCGGCCACCGTCTCGGGGTCGTTGAGGACGCGCTCGGCGGTCGGCTTGGGGTCACCGATCAGGCCGGTGGCGCCGCCGACCAGGCCCAGCGGGAGGTTCCCCGCCTGCTGGATGCGGCGCATGGTCAGGATCTGCACCAGGTTCCCGAGGTGCAGGCTGGGGGCCGTCGGGTCGAAGCCGCAATAGAACGTGACCGGGCCGTCCGCGAACGCCTTGCGCAGTGCGTCCTCGTCGGTGGACAGGGCGATCAGCCCACGCCACCGCAGCTCGTCGACGATGTCCGTCACGGTCACGCTTCTCCTTCGATCGGGCGTCCGCCCGGTGCGGACCCGGTTCGGTCGGGCCCCGGTGCGGAACGGCTCCAGCGTGGTAGAGCCTACGCGGTCGGGGCCAGCGGGTTTGCGCCGAGGCATCCGACCGGGCGCCCTCCCGCGGGCCCGCCGAGGGACGGAGAGGCGCCCGCCGAAGGGCGGCGGGGCGCCGGCCGGGAGCGCCGGCCTCCCCCGCCCCACCCCTCGCCTCCACCGGAAATTCCGTTGTTCGTCGGCCCGGGGCCCCTTCAGAGTGGTCCCACCGCCGTGCGGCGGCAGTGACGTGTGTGGAGACGGTCGTGCCGCCGTGGCACGCCCGGGGAAAGGGTGTGCCGAGGTGCGCAACACGCTGGTTCTGAACGCGAGCTACGAGCCCCTGACGACGGTGTCGCTGCAGCGCGCCGTGGTCCTGGTGCTCCAGGACAAGGCCGTCGTCGAGCAGGCCCACCCGCTGCGGAGCATCCGCGGTACCGGGGTCTCCGTTCCGGTGCCCCGGGTGATCAGACTGCAGCGCTACGTACGGGTGCCGTTCCGACAACAGGCGCCGTGGTCCCGCCGCGGTGTGCTGGTCCGGGACCAGCACCTGTGCGCCTACTGCGGGCGCCGGGCCACCACCGTGGACCACCTGCAGCCACGGTCGCGCGGTGGGGCGGACAGCTGGCTGAACACGGTGGCCGCCTGTGCCGAGGACAACCAGCGCAAGGCCGACCGGACACCTGAGCAGGCCGGGATGAAGCTGCTGCGCAAGCCGTTCGTGCCGACGCCGCAGGCCACCCTGATGATGGCGCTGGGCCTGCGCGGCTCGGACCTCCGGGACCTGGCCGACTGGCTGCCGGCCGCGGTGGCGCCCGCCGCCGCGTAGCCACGGGGCCGACGGCCGGGCCCGCGCTCGGCAGTGCGGGCGAGAGCCGAAGCGGCCGGGGGCGGGCCTCAGTCCTTCGCCCGGTACCCGGCCGCTATCCCGAAGTTGGCCGAGTGCTCGGGGACCGCGACGACCCGGCCGCCGCCGATCAGCACCCGGCCGGAGATCAACAGCGAGCCGGTGCCCTGCGGGAAGTTGCCGCCGACCGTCTCCTGGCCGCCGGCCAGGGCGAAGCGGCTGAGGTGGGCGGGCTGTTCGAGGCGTTCGTCGGCGGCGAGCACCAGCGCGCCGCCGTCGACGCCGACCGCCCGGACGTCGCCCTTCTCGGCGGCGGCCGCCTTCCAGCGCTGCTTGCCGCTGTCCAGGTCGTAGCCGACGACGGAGACCGCGCCGCCGGCGTTCGCCGGAGCCAGCGTGGTGACCATCGTCCGCTCGTGGAAGAAGACGCCGGGCGTGGCCGAAAACGTACCGCGGGCGGCGTCCAGCCTGCCGTCGCCGGCGGCGACCGGTATCTCGGCGGCCGGATCGCCGGCCGGGCCCCAGGCGAACACCCTGTCGTCCTGGGGCTTCTCCCCGGTGGTCAGGACGACGGACGGTTCGGCGGAGAGCACCGTCACCGTCTTCGGCTGGTTGTTCAGGCCCCGCCACCAGCTCACCTTGCCGTCGGCGGTGTTCAGCGAGACGGCCTGGTCGACGGGGGTGGAGTCGGCACAGGAGCTCGCCACCATGACGGTCTTGCCGGTGACCCCGCCGGAGAGGGTGCAGAACTTGCCCTGCCCGGTGTACTGCCAGACGTCCTTGCCGTCGACGGACTCCCAGGCGACCACGTGGTCGTCGCCGACGGCGATCACCTTGTCCTCGGTGACGCCGACGCGCGCGGTGTAGCCGCCCTTCGCGTCGGAGAGCGGCTTGCTCCAGAGCGTCCGGCCGGTCTTGGTGTCGACCGCGGCCACCAGCGTGCACGGGCTCTTCGGGTCGGGCTGGCCGCGGAACAGCACGGCGCCCAGGCCGGCCTCGTTGACGCCGGCCGAGAGCCCGCAGGGAGCGGCTCCGGGCGTGGGCGGCTCGACCGACCAGGTCGGCTTGCCGGCCGCCAGGTCGTAGGCGTGGACGCCGGTGGCGTCGGCGCGCACCACCGCGTCGGCCAGCAGCCAGCTGCCGACCAGGGTGTCGTCGACGCCCGCCTGGAGCGCGGCGGCGGGCCGGGCCGACCAGATCTTGGCATGGGCGACGGTGAAGCCGGGTTCGCCGCCGGCGCCCTTGGCGGAGGCGTCGCCGCCGTCCTGGGCGGCGACCATCAGCGCGGCCGCCACCAGCACGCCGAGCGCCGCGACCCCGGCACCGGTCCGGACCGCCAGGGCCCGCCGGCCGGGGGCGTGGTCGGCGGAGACCACCGCATCGGCGGCGGCGCGGGCCTTGGCCCCGAGGCCGGCCCGCGCGCCACCGCCCGCCGTCCCGTCCTCGGCCGCGCCCGCACGGCCGCCGCCCCGCCGCCCGGCCTCGGCGGACTGCTGCTCTCCAAGGACCCGTACGAGGCCGTCACCATCGCCGAACTGCTCGCCGCCG
>NZ_JBSFNM010000146.1:0-4215 GCF_053587085.1 Kitasatospora sp. NPDC003701 | reverse complement strand
TTGGGTGCGGAGGTGGTGGTTGCGGCGTGTGATGTGGCTGATCGGGGGGCGTTGGAGGGGTTGTTGGGGTCGGTTTGTGCTGGTGGGGAGGGTTTGCGGGGTGTGGTGCATGTAGCGGGTGTGTTGGACGACGGGGTGGTGTCGTCGTTGTCGGGTGAGCGGTTGGGGGGTGTGTTGCGGCCGAAGGTGGATGCGGCGTGGAATCTGCATGAGTTGACGCGGGGTATGGGGTTGTCGTTGTTCGTGTTGTTCTCGTCGGCTGCGGGGGTGTTCGGGCCGGCGGGGCAGGCGGGGTATGCGGCGGCGAACGCGTTCCTGGACGGGTTGGCGCAGCACCGGCGTGCGCAGGGCCTGCCCGCCCACTCCCTGGGCTGGGGACTGTGGGACTTGGACGGCGGTATGACGGGCCGTCTCGGCGACACCGACCAGGCACGCCTGGTCCAGTCCGGTGTCCGCCCGCTCTCGCCGAGCGAGGGCCTGAAGCTCTTCGACGCAGCGATCGCCACCGATCGGTCGCACCTGGTGCCGATGGGCCTGGACCGGTCGAGGCTTCGCGCCGGCCGCGAGGTCCCGGTCGTGCTGCGCGGCCTGGTGGGCGCGACGGCCCGGCCGGTCAGCCGGGCATCCGCGGACCCGGTCCCGGCCGCGAGGAGCCTGGCGGCCCTCGCCGGCCCGGAACGGGTCGAGGCACTGCTCCGGCTCGTGCGCTCCAATGTCGCGTCGATCCTCGGATACGCGTCGGCCGATGCCGTCCCCGGTGACCGCGGCTTCCTCGACCTGGGCCTCGATTCGCTCACGGCGGTCGAGCTCCGGAACCAGCTCGGGACCGCGATCGGACTGCGTCTCCCGGCGACTCTCCTGTTCGACTACGGGACACCGGTGGCGCTGGTGGAGTACCTGGCCGAGCGCCTCGCCCCGGAGGAGGACGGCGAGTCCCGGATTCTCGTGGAACTGGACCGACTGGAGGCCCTGTTGACGAACCTGTCGCAGGAAGACCCTCTGAACGCGAATGTGACGAAGCGGCTCCAGACGCTGCTGGCCAAGCGGAACCCCGCACCGAAGTCCGTGGCGGGTTCCGCCGCGGAGGACCGGATCCGGTCGGCGACCACCGACGATCTCTTCGCCTTCATCGACAAGGAACTCGGCCGATCCTGAATCGGCAACCGCCCTGACCATTCCCCCCGGCGCCGGAACGCATAGGACTCTCGCTATGACCACCAATGAAGAGAAGCTCGTCGACTACCTGAAGTGGGTCACCGCCGATCTCCAGAAGACGCGCGAACGCGTGCAGGAGCTGGAGACCGGTGAGCGCGAGCCGATCGCGATCGTCGGGATGAGCTGCCGCTACCCGGGCGGCGTCCGGTCCCCCGAAGACCTCTGGAACCTCGTGCTGAGCGGGTCGGACGCCGTCTCCGGCTTCCCCGTGGACCGCGGTTGGGACGTGGAGGGCCTCTACGACCCGGACCCCGACGCCGAGGGCCGGACCACCGTTCAGGAGGGTGGCTTCCTGCACGAGGCGGCCGAGTTCGACCCGGCGTTCTTCGGCATAGGCCCGAAGGAGGCGGCGGCGATGGACCCGCAGCAGCGGCTGCTGCTGGAACTCACCTGGGAGGCCTTCGAGCGGGCCGGCATCCGGCCGGAATCCGCACGGGGCGAGCAGGTCGGAGTCTTCACGGGGCTCATGTACCACGACTACTCGGCGCGGTTCCTCACCATTCCGGAGGGCTTCGAGGGCTACATCGGCAACGGGAACGCCGGCAGCATCGCCTCCGGCCGGGTCGCCTACACCTTCGGCCTGGTGGGGCCGGCGGTGACGGTGGACACGGCGTGTTCGTCGTCGCTGGTGGCGCTGCACCTGGCGGCGCAGGCGCTCCAGCGCAACGAGTGCTCCATGGCGTTGGTCGGCGGCGTCTCGGTGATGTCCACGCCGAGGACGTTCATCGAGTTCAGCCGCCAGCGCGGCCTCTCCACCGACGGTCGGTGCAAGTCCTACTCGGCGGACGCCGACGGCACGGGCTGGGGCGAGGGCGCGGGCATGCTGCTCGTGGAGCGGCTGTCGGACGCGGTGGCGAACGGGCACAAGGTGCTTGCCGTGGTGCGGGGTTCGGCGGTGAACCAGGACGGCGCCAGCAGCGGTCTGACGGCGCCGAGCGGGCCTGCGCAGCAGCGGGTGATCCGCCAGGCGCTGGCGAGCGCCGGGCTGTCCACGTCGGACGTGGACGCGGTCGAGGGCCACGGCACGGGCACCCGGTTGGGGGACCCCATCGAGGCGCAGGCGCTGCTGGCGACCTACGGGCAGAACCGTGACGCCGAACTGCCTCTGTGGCTCGGGTCGTTGAAGTCGAACATTGGTCACACGCAGGCGGCTGCGGGTGTGGCGGGTGTGATCAAGATGGTGATGGCGATGCGGGAGGGTGTGCTTCCGCGGACCCTGCACGTGGGCGAGCCGTCGCGTGAGGTGGAGTGGGCCTCCGGCGCGGTGGAGCTGCTGACGGAGCCGCGGGCCTGGCCGGAGGCGGGGCGGGTGCGGCGTTCGGCGGTGTCGTCGTTCGGTGTGAGCGGGACGAACGCGCACGTGATCCTTGAGCAGGCTGAGGCGGGTGCGCCGGCCGCTGAGGAGACCGTGGCCGCGCTTCCCGTGGTGCCGGTCGTGCTCTCGGGCAAGTCCGAGGAAGCGGTGCGGGGTCAGGCCGCCGCACTGCTGGAGCGGCTTGGGACGGATCCGGGTCTTGGTGTCCTGGACGCGGGGTTCTCGCTCGTGACCTCGCGCTCGCTCTTCGAGCAGCGTGCGGCCGTGGTCGCGGCCGATCGTGAGGAACTCCTGTCCCGTCTCGGGGACTTGGTGTCGGGGTCGGCGGATGTCTCGACTGTGGTGGCGGGTCGGCTTGGGGTGGTGTTCTCGGGTCAGGGTTCGCAGTGGCCGGGGATGGGCCGTGAACTGAGCGAGATGTTCCCGGTGTTCGCCCGGGCGTACGGGGAGGTGTGTGCGGAGCTGGGGGTGGATCTGCCGTCGGACGAGGGCATTCACCGCACCGGTTTCGCGCAGCCCGCGATCTTCGCTCTCGAGGTCGCCCTGTTCCGGCTGTTCGAGTCGTGGGGTGTGGCGGCGGGTGTGCTGGCGGGTCACTCGGTCGGGGAGATCGCCGCTGCCCATGTGGCGGGTGTGCTGTCCCTGGAGGACGCGTGTGCGCTTGTCGTGGCGCGTGGGCGGTTGATGGAGGCGTTGCCCGCGGGTGGGGCGATGGTGGCGGTCGGCGCGCCCGAGGAGGTGGTGCGGGAGCTGCTGGCCGGCATGGAGGGTGTGTGGCTGGCGGCGGTCAACGGCCCCGCGTCGCTGGTGCTTTCGGGGTACGAGGAGCAGGTCCTGGCGGTGGCGGCGACGCTCGCCGAGCGCGGCTTCCGCACAAAGGCTCTGACGGTCAGTCATGCGTTCCATTCGGGTCTGATGGATCCGATGTTGGAGGAGTTCGGCGCGGTCGTGGCGGGCTTGGACCTGCGGGAGCCGGTGCTGCCGTTGGTGTCGACGGTGACGGGCCGGGTGGAGACGGAGCTGTGGACGGATCCGGCGTACTGGGTGCGTCAGGTCCGTCAGGCGGTGCGTTTCGCTGACGCCGTCGCCACGATGCTGGACCTTGGCGCCGGGACGTTCCTGGAGGTCGGTCCGGACGCGGTGCTGGCGGGGATGGTCGCGGAGTGCCTGCCGCAGGACGGCCCGGCACGCGCCGTGGTGCCGGCCCTGCGCAAGGACCGTGACCAGGCCCGCACCGTGATCGAGGCCCTGACCCGTCTGCACGCCACCGGCACCCCGGTCACCTGGCCTGCGCTGTTCGAGGGCACGGGTGCGCGTCGGGTCGATCTGCCGACCTACGCGTTCCAGCGCCGGCGCTACTGGCTGGATGCGGCACCCGAGCAGGACGCGCAGAGCCTGGGCCTCGCGGGTGCCGAGCATCCGCTGCTGAGCGCCGCCGTGGCGATGGCCGACGAAAGCGGTGTCGTGCTGACCGGTCGTCTTTCCCTCGCCACTCACCCGTGGCTGGCCGATCACACCGTGCTGGGCAGTGTGTTGCTGCCGGGGACGGGGTTCGTGGAGTTGGCGTTGCGGGCTGCGGATCAGGTGGGGTGCGGGGTGCTGGAGGAGTTGACGCTGGAGGCTCCGCTGGTGTTGCCGGAGCGGGGTGCGGTGCAGTTGCAGGTGGTGGTGGGTGCTCCGGACGG
>NZ_JBSFNM010000145.1:0-4302 GCF_053587085.1 Kitasatospora sp. NPDC003701 | reverse complement strand
CTACGCGGCGGCGAACGTCTTCCTCGATGCGCTCGCCACCCGGCGACGCGCCGAGGGCCTGCCGGCCACCGCGATGGCCTTCGGCCTCTGGGAGGCCGGTGCGGGCATGGGCGAGTTCCTCACCGAGGTCGACCGCAAGCGGATGGCCGGCCAAGGCGTCCCCGTCCTCACGCACGAGGCGGGGCTGGCGCTGTTCGCTGCCGCGCTGCACACCGACCGGGCCACCGTGGTCCCGATCCGCGTCGACACCACCGCGCTGCGATCCCGCACCGACGACGTCCCCGCCCTGCTGCGCGGCCTGGTTCCGCGTTCCCGGCGCCGGGGCCACGCCCGTGGCGCCGCGTCGGCCGCCGCGCTGGAGCAGGAGCTTGCCGGGCTGACCGCGGGCGAGCGGGAGCGGGAGGTACTGCGGATGGTGCGTGCGCAGGTCGCCGGTGTGCTGGGTCACGCCTCGGCCGAGGCGATCGAGCCGGAGCGGGCCTTCCAGGAGCTCGGCTTCGACTCCCTGGCCGCGACCGAACTGCGCAACCACCTCAACGCCCGCACCGGACTGCGGCTACCGGCCACCCTGGCCTTCGACCACCCCAACGCCCGGGCGGTCGCCGACCACATCCTCACGATCCTCGGCGACGCCACCGACGAGGGCGGCGCCGACAAGGACGCCACGGACCGGGCCGGCGCGCAGCGCACGGACGACGAGCCGATCGCGATCGTGAGCATGGCCTGCCGCTACCCGGGCGGTGTGACCTCCCCCGAGGAGCTGTGGCAGCTGCTGCTCGACGGCTCCGACACCGTGTCCGACCTGCCGGCCGACCGGGGCTGGAACATCGAGGAGCTCTACGACCCGGAGCCGGGAAAGGAGGGCCGGAGCTACACGCGCCGGGGCAGCTTCCTGCACGACGCGGCCGCGTTCGACCCGGGCTTCTTCGGCATCTCACCGCGTGAGGCGCTGTACATGGACCCGCAGCAGCGGCTCCTGCTGGAAACCTCGTGGGAGGCGGTGGAACGCGCCGGGATCGATCCGCAGTCGCTGCGCGGCAGCAGCACCGGCGTCTTCGCGGGTGTCATGTACCACGACTACGCGCTCAACGCGAACCCCTCCGGCACCAGCGGCGGCAGCGTCGTCTCGGGCCGGGTGTCCTACACGCTCGGCCTCGAAGGGCCGGCACTCACGGTGGACACGGCGTGCTCGTCCTCGCTGGTCGCCCTGCACCTGGCGGTGCAGGCGCTCCGCTCCGGGGAGTGCTCGCTGGCGCTGGCCGGCGGTGTGACGGTGATGTCCACCCCCGGCATGTTCATCGAGTTCAGCCGCCAGCGCGGCCTGTCCGTCGACGGGCGGTGCAAGGCGTTCGCCGGCGCGGCGGACGGCGTGGGCTGGTCCGAGGGCGTCGGCGTGCTGCTGGTCGAGCGCCTGTCCGACGCACTGCGCCACGGGCACCAGGTGCTCGCGGTGGTGCGCGGCACGGCCGTCAACCAGGACGGCGCGAGCAACGGGTTCGCCGCGCCCAACGGCCCCTCGCAGCAGCGGGTGATCCGGCAGGCACTGGCGAGCGCCGGACTGTCGGCCGCCGAGGTCGACGCGGTGGAGGCGCACGGCACGGGGACGACGCTGGGCGACCCGATCGAGGCACAGGCCATCCTCGCCACCTACGGCCGGGACCGGGAGGCCGAACGGCCGCTCTGGCTCGGCTCGGTGAAGTCGAACATCGGCCATGCGCAGGCGGCGGCGGGTGTGGCGGGTGTGATCAAGATGGTGATGGCGATGCGCCACGGCGTGTTGCCGCAGACCTTGCACGTGGACGAGCCCTCGTCGCACGTGGACTGGAACGAAGGCGCCGTCGAGCTGCTGACCGGGGCGCAGGAGTGGCCGGAGACCGGCCGTCCGCGCCGCGCCGGCGTGTCGGCCTTCGGGATCAGCGGCACCAACGCGCACGTCGTCCTCGAACAGGGTCCGCAGCCGGCCGGGCGCTCGGAAACGTCGGGGGTGTCCGGGGCGCCGGTCCCGTGGCTGGTGTCCGCCGCGACGCCGGAGGCGCTGCGCGCACAGGCCGGGCGGCTGCTCGCCTTCGCGGAGTCCAGGCCGGAGCTGGAGCCGCAGGAGGTGGCCCACTCGCTGGCGACCACCCGGTCCGCGCTGGAGCGGCGCGCGGTGGTGGTCGGCAGCGGCCGGGCCGAGCTGCTGACCGGACTGCGCGCCCTGGCCGAGGGCGAGAGCCTGCCCGGCGTCTTCACCGGATCCGGGCGCAGCGGAGGCCGGACGGCCTTCCTGTTCTCGGGGCAGGGGTCGCAACGGCTGGGTATGGGGCGGGAGTTGTACGGCAGGTTCCCGGTGTTCGCGGCGGCGTTCGACGCGGTCTGCGGGGAGCTTGGTGGGGTGCGTGAGGTGGTGTGGGGCGAGGACGCGGCGCTGCTGGACCGGACGGTGCACGCCCAGGCGGCGCTGTTCGCGGTCGAGGTGGCGTTGTTCCGGCTCGTCGAATCCTGGGGTGTGCGGCCGGACTTGGTGGCAGGTCACTCGATCGGTGAGGTCGCTGCCGCCCACGTGGCGGGGGTGTTCTCGCTGGCGGACGCGTGCGCGTTGGTGGCGGCGCGGGGGCGGTTGATGCAGGCGCTGCCCGAGGGCGGTGCGATGCTCGCCGTGCAGGCGGCGGAGGACGAAGTCCTCCCACTGCTGGGCGAGTTCGTTTCGATCGCGGCGGTCAACGGCCCCAGGTCCGTCGTGGTTTCCGGCGCGCAGGAGGCGGTCGAGGCGATCCGGGCCCACTTCGGGCGGCTGGGCCGCAAGGCGACCCGGTTGCGGGTCTCGCACGCCTTCCACTCGCCCCTGATGGACCCGATGCTGGGCGACTTCCGGGCGGTGGTGGAGGGCCTGTCCTTCGCCGCTCCGACGATCCCGGTGGTCTCCAACCTGACCGGCGAACTCGCCACCGGCGAGCAGCTCTGCGAGCCGGCGTACTGGGTGCGGCACGTCCGGGAGGCGGTCCGCTTCGCCGACGGTGTGCGCACCCTGGCGGCCCAGGGCGTCACCCGCTTCGTCGAGCTCGGCCCCGATGCCGTCCTCACGGGAATGGCTCAGGACTGCCTGCCGGGCGAGCCGGCGCTGACGCAGCTGGTCCCGCTGCTGCGCGCGGGCCGGGACGACGTGTCGACCCTGGTGGCGGCGACGGGCCGGTTGCACACGTCCGGCGTGCCGGTCGACTGGCACGCCTTCTTCGCGGGCACCGGCGCCGGGCGGGTCGACCTGCCCACCTATGCGTTCCAGCGACAGCGGTTCTGGCTCGGCGCCACGAGCCCGCTCGCCGATCTGAGCGCGGCCGGCATGGGTGCGGCGGACCATCCGCTGCTCGGCGCGGCCGTGGAACTGGCCGACCCGGACGGGTTCCTGTTCACCGGCCGGGTGTCACTGGAGTCGCACCCCTGGCTGGCGGACCACACGGTCCTGGACCGCGTGCTGGTGCCCGGCACCGGCCTGCTCGAACTGGCTCTGCGGGCCGGCGCCGAGGTCGGCTGCGCGCAGGTGGAGGAGCTCACCCTGGCCGCGCCGCTGGTGCTGCCCGAACAGGGCGGCGTGCAGCTGCAGGTGCGGGTCGGCGAGCCCGACGGATCGGGTCGGCGGTCGGTGACCGTGCACTCCCGTCGGCAGGACGAGCCGGAGCACGGCTGGACCGGACACGCTTCGGGCTTCCTGACCGCGGCTCCGGCCGACCTCGGTGGGGCGTTCGAGCCGAGCGAGTGGCCGCCGGCCGGGGCCGAGGTGGTACCCGTCGACGGGGCCTACGAAGGCTTCGCGGCGGCCGGCTTCGGCTACGGCCCGGTGTTCCGGGGGCTTCGCGCCGTCTGGCGTCGTGGTGACGACCTGTTCGCCGAGGTCGCGCTGCCCGAGGGGGTGGACGGCGCGGCGTTCGGGCTGCATCCCGCTCTGCTGGATGCGGCGATGCATGCCGCGATCCTCACCAGTACCGGCGAGTTGGAGATTCCCTTCGTCTGGAACGAGGTGTCTCTCCACGCGGTGGGTGCGTCGGTGCTGCGGGTGCGGCTGACGCGCCTCGGTGACGGCGGTCTGTCGCTGGCCCTCGCCGACGTGTCGGGTCGGCCGGTCATGTCGGTCGGGTCGATGGTGGGCCGTCCGGTGTCGGCCGAGCAGTTGGGTGGGGGCGAGAGCCTCTTCGGGGTCGAGTGGTCGGTGGTGCCTGCCGGTGTGCCTGCCGGTGTGGTGGCCGGGGTGTCGTGGTCGGTGTGGGAGGGGTTGTCGGAGTCGGGTGCGGTGCCGGCTGTGGTGGTGCTGGACTGTGGGGCTGTGGA
>NZ_JBSFNM010000144.1:0-4827 GCF_053587085.1 Kitasatospora sp. NPDC003701 | reverse complement strand
CCACCGAATACGCCTGGATCGCCCGCCAGGCCGGCCACTACGGCCCCGAAACCCGACAGCGACAGACCCCCGGCCGCCACCGCATACCCGGCTGAACCCGCACGCGGCACCCGGGCCCTCGCCGCCCCGGCGAGGGCCCGCCCGCGCCCGGTACGTCACCGTGCCGCGTCGAGGCTGACCGCCCGGCCGCCGCCCGGAAATTCCCGGTGCCGCACAGCGAGCCGGACCTATCCTGCCTGCCGTGACCGACTGGAGCAGGATCGAAGCCGCCGACTGTGCCGTGCCCACCGACCGCCCCCTGGAAGAGCTGGTCCGCGAACTCTCCGCCGCCCTGGCGGACCCCGACCCGGACGTCCGGGACGGCGCGCCCTACGCCGTCCTCGCGACCTGGATCGAGCGCGGGGTGATCGACGGGCCCCGGCGGCTGGCGCTGGGGGACGAGATGGCCGCCCGCTTCCTCGACCCGCAGATCCAGGCCCGCACCTTCGCCCCCCTCGTGCTCGACATGCTGGTCGAGAAGGGCGACTTCAAGGCCGGCTGGGTGGACGCGTTCGAGCGGTGGTACCCGGCGGAGCAGGACCTGCGCGGCCATGACGAGAAGCTCGGCTGGCTGCACGCCGTCGCGCACGGCGCGGACCTGCTGGACCGGTTCGGCCGCCACCCCGAGGTGGATCCGGCCCGGATGCTGCACCTCGCCGCCGCGCGGCTGACGGCGCCCACCGACCACGTGCTCGACCAGCTGGAGGACGACCGGCTGGCACGGGCGATCGCCCGGGTGCTCACCCGGCCCGACCTGGGCGAGGCCGACGCGACCTCGTGGCTGGACCCGATCGCCGACCGCTTCGGAGCCGACCGCATCAGCACCCCGGTGCCGGCCCACCTCAGCAACTGCCTGCGCACGCTGCGCCTGCTCTACGTCCTCGCGGACCGGGGCGTGCGGGCACCGAACACCGACGCCGCGCCGGACGCCCTCCCCCACGGGGCGGCGGTCAAGGAGCGCCTCGCCTCGGTCCTGGATCGGATCGTCAAGCGGTGAGCGCGGGAGCACCCGCGTCCGGCACCGGGCCGCTCGAAAGACTCCCGAAGAAACTTTGAACCCACCTGCAACCACCACCCGGGATGCGCGTCTATACGGATGAAGGCACGGAGAGCGAGACCGGCAAGGCCGGGGGGCGCTCCCGCTCGACAACAGCGGGCAGCCGGTCGTCTTCACCACACCATTCGGTCATGACCCTGGGGAGTCACGTCATGCGCACGTCCGTTATGCCCTCGTTCACGAAGAACGTCCGCTCGCTCGCCGGCCGCCGACGCCTCGCCACCCTCGCCGCCACCGTCGTCCTCGCCGGCGGCGTCCAGCTGATGACCGCCGACGCCTCCTGGGCCTGCGAGGGCGGCACGGCCCCCGCGGAGGCCAAGCCGGTCACTCCGGCCGCCGCGCACCACGGCGACCTCGCCGCCGGGTTCCACATGACCCCGGACCACCAGAGCATCACCGCCGGCGGTGCCAAGGCCGAGGTCGGCGTCGAGGTCGCCAACTTCACCGGCGCCCCGTACGAGAACGTCGCCCCCACCATCTCGATCTTCAACGAGAAGGGCGCCACCCAGCTGGAGGACTTCACGATCGAGGCGGCCACCGGCGGCGGGTGGAAGAAGCTCTCCCTCCGGCACGGCTGCGACCCGGCGATCATCGCGGACACCAGCTCGCTCAAGGCCAAGAAGCTCAACGACGGCCGGGCCGAGAACTTCCTGTTCCGGATCTCCGTCTCGGCGAACGCCGCCGCGGACCTGAAGGACTTCACCGTCTTCGTCGGCGGCAAGGCCGACGGCTACCCCTCGGAGTCCGGGGGCTCCCACTCCTACGCCGTGGTCCGCACCGCCGCCCCGGCCAAGCCCGCCACCCCCGCGAAGCCCTCCGCCAAGGCGACCACCGCCGCCAAGCCCGCGGCCCCCAAGCCGACCGCGCCTGCCACCGCCAAGGCGGCTCCGGCCCGGCCCGCGGCCGACCAGGCCCCGGCCGCCGCACCGAGCGCCGCGCCCTCCGCCCCCGCCACCACCGCGCCCGCCGGCACCCCCGAGCTCGCCCAGACCGGCTCCAGCTCCACCAACGGCTTCCTCGCCGCCTCCGCCGCCGCCTTCGTCGCCCTCGGCGCCGGCGTCCTGATCGCCGTGCGCCGCCTGCGACCCCAGCGCTGACCGGTACGCACGGAAACCCGGAGGGGCCCTGCTTCGCACCGCCACGCGAAGCAGGGCCCCTCCGGCGTCTCCGGGGGCGCGCTACCGGTCAGTCGCCGACCGGGCTCCCGGCGGACTCCCACGCGTGCACGGCCGCCGCACTGGCCGCCAGCAGGCGCAGCCCGGCCTCGGACGTGGACCCCGGGGCCGCGCTGAAGAGCAGCATCCGGTGCCCGGACGCCTCCGGCAGCGGCAGCGCCTCGAAGTCCAGCGTCAGCCCGCCGACCACCGGGTGCTGGAACTCCTTGCTGCCGAACAGGCAGTCGTGCACCGGGTGGCGCGACCAGAGCGCCGCGAACTCCGCGCTCTTCATCGACAGCTCGCCTATCAGCCCGGCCAGTTGCCGGTCCTCCTGGTGGCGCCCGGCGGCCAGCCGCAGGAAGGCCACCTGGGCCCGCGCCTCGGTCTCCCAGTGCGGGTAGAGCTCCCGGGTGCGCGGGTCGAGGAAGAGCAGCCGGCTCAGGTTCGGCCGGTCGGCCGGCCGGTCGGGCGCGGCCACGTCGAGGTGTCCGGCCAGCAGGGCGTGACCGAGCGGGTTCCAGGCCAGAACTTCGTTGCGCCGCCCGACCGCCACCGCCGGGACGTCCGCCATCGCCCCGATCAGCTGCCGGACGGCCGGGCGGGCCCGTTCGAAGCCCTCGGCCGCCCGCCCCTTCGCCGAGCGGCCCGGACGGCCCGGGCGGGCCAGGTTGCGCAGGTGGGCGTGCTCGTCGCCGTCCAGCCGCAGCGCCCGCGCGATGGCGTCCAGCACCTCGTCGGAGACGTTGCGGCTCTGCCCCTGCTCCAGCCGCGTGTAGTAGGTGATGCTGACGCCCGCGAGCTGTGCCAGTTCCTCGCGGCGCAGCCCGGGCACCCGGCGCCGGGTGCCGTACACGGTCAGTCCGACGTCCTCGGGCTGCAGCCGGGCTCGACGGGTGCGCAGGAACTCGCTCAGCTCTGCCGGGTTCTCCATGCCGTCCAGTGAACACCGCCGGCCGCCCCGGAGCCTGTCCCTGCCAGTGCCACCCTCGGCGGGGGTCTGGGTACACCGCACGCCGCCGCACACGCTGTTGCCGTACCCGCAGACCCCGTCGAGTCGAGAGGCAGTGCCGCGATGACCGCCACCCTGTCCGAAGCACCACCGGTCCCCCGGACCACGACCGGCACCACCGGCATGACCGGCACCACCGGCACCACCGGCACGACCGGCATGACCGGCCGGCAACGGCTCGTGCTGGTCGTGCTGCTGGCCGCCCAGTTCATGCTGGCCGTGGACTTCTCGATCCTGAACGTCGCCCTGCCGGTGATCGGCCGGGGCCTCGGCTTCGGACTCGGCAGCCTGCAGTGGATCGCCACCTCCTTCGCGCTGTTCGCGGCCGGCTTCACCCTGCTGTTCGGGCGGGTCGCCGACCTCTTCGGGCGGCGCCGGGTGTTCCTGCTCGGCCTGGCCGTGCTCGGCGCCGCCTCGCTGGTCGGCGGGCTGGCCACCAGCCCGGAACTGCTGCTGGCCGCCCGGGTCGCCCAGGGCCTGGCCACCGCCGCGGTGACCCCGGCCGGGCTGGCGCTGCTCACCACGGCCTTCCCCGAGGGACCGCTGCGCGAGCGGGCGCTGGGCCTGAACGGCGCGCTGATGTCGGCGGGCTTCACCTCGGGCGCGGTGCTCGGCGGGCTGCTCACCGACCTGCTGAGCTGGCGCTGGGCGTTCTTCGTCAACGTGCCGGTCGCGCTGGCCGTGCTGCTGGTCGCCCCCCGGCTGATCGCCGAGAGCAGGCCCGCCGGGACGGTGCGGATGGACCTGCCGGGCGCGGTCACCGTCACCGGTGGCCTGCTCGCCCTGGTCTACGGCCTGACGGCGGCCGGTGAGCACGGCTGGGGCGACCCGCTCGCGCTCGGGGCGCTGGGGCTGGGCGCGGCGCTGCTGGTGGCGTTCTGGTTCGTCGAGCGCGGCGCCGCGTCCCCGCTGGTGCCGGTCCGGGTGCTGCGCCGGCGCTCGGTGGTCTGGGGGAACGCCGCCGGGCTGCTGGCCTTCGCGACCGAGACCTCGCTGGTCTTCCTGCTCACCCTCTACCTCCAGCGGGTGCTGGGCTTCTCGGCGCTGGCCACCGGTCTCGCCTTCGGGGTGCTCGGCGCGGGCACGGTGCTCGGCGGGGTGGTGGCGCCGCGGCTGATCGGCCGGCTCGGCAGCCGGGGCGCGCTGCTCGCCGGGTTCCTGGTGCAGGCCGCCGCGACCGCCTCGCTGGTCCTGCTCGGCGCCGACCGGGCCTGGCTCGGCCTGCTGCTGGCGGCGACCTTCGTCGGCGGGGTGGGCAACATGCTGGCGATCGTCGGCTTCATGGTGACGGCCACCTCGGGCCTGCCGGACGAGGAGCAGGGGCTGGCCACCGGCGTGGCGACCATGACCCAGCAGGTCGGCATCACCCTGGGCACCCCGGTGATGAGCGCGGTCGCCACCGCGGCCGCCGCGGGCGGCACCGTGCTCACCGGCGTCGGCTGGGCGATCGCCGTCAACACCGCCCTGGTGCTGCTCGCCGCCCTGCTCCCGGCACTCTTCCTGCGGCGCCGGTGAACGACGCCGCACAGCAGCGGAGTGGGAAGTCGGACCGGCCGACTTCCCAC
>NZ_JBSFNM010000143.1:0-4860 GCF_053587085.1 Kitasatospora sp. NPDC003701 | reverse complement strand
GCGTGGAGGAGACCCTGGACGAACACGGCCACCAGGCCACCGTCGTCGGAACGCTGCGCCGTGGTGAGGGCGGCCTGGACCGCTTCCTGACCTCGGCCGCCGAGGCCTTCGTCCGGGGCGGCCCGGTGGACTGGACGGCCGCGTTCGCCGGCACCGACGCCACCCCGGCGGACCTGCCGACGTACGCGTTCCAGCGGCAGTCCTACTGGTGGGAGCCGGCCCCGGCCGCGCCGGGTGACGCGAGCACCCTGGGACTGGCCCCCGTCGACCACCCCTTCCTGGGCGCGACGCTCGCGCTGCCCGACTCGGACGGCGTCCTCGTCACCGGCCGGCTCTCGCTGGCCGCGCACCCGTGGCTGGCGGACCACACCGTCCTCGGGACGACCGTGGTCCCGGGCACGGCGCTGCTGGAGCTGGCCTTCCAGGCCGCCGACCGGGCCGGCTGCGGCCGGGTGGAGGAGTTCACGCTGCACGCCCCGCTCGTACTGCCCGACGAGGGCGCCGTCTCGCTCCAGGTGGTGGTCGGCGCGCCCGACGAGGCCGGCCGGCGGCCGGTGAGCCTGCACTCCCACCCGGCGGGCGCACCGGCCGAACAGCCGTGGACCAGGCACGCCACCGGCGTGGCGGGGCCGGCCGGAGCGGCCGCGGAACGCGACGCCGGCCCGGAGGCCTGGCCCCCGCCGGGGGCCGCACCCGTCCGGATCGACGGGCTGTACGCGGGCCTGGCCGAGACCGGCCTGCCGTACGGCCCGGCCTTCCGGGGGGTCAGGGCCGCCTGGCGGCGCGGCGACGAGGTGTTCGCCGAGGTCGCCCTGCCCGAGGAGCTCGCCGGCCAGGCCGGACGCTTCGCCGTGCACCCGGCGCTCCTGGACGCCGCACTGCACGTCATCGGCCTGGCCGGGCCCGCCGAGGGGCCGGCGGACGGCCTGCCGCAGCTGCCCTTCGCCTGGGAGGGCCTGGCGCTGCACGCCGTCGGCGCGACCGCGCTGCGGGTCGGGGTCACCCCGCTGGGGGCCGGCAAGGTGGCGCTGACCGTCGCCGACACCGCGGGGCGGCCGGTCGCCGGTATCGCGTCGCTGGCGCTGCGGCCGGTCACCCGGGAGCAACTGGACGACGTCGGCCGGGCCCAGGGCGATGCGCTCTTCCAGGTCGACTGGGTGGCCGTCGGCGCGCCGCCGGCCGCCGCGCCGGGCTCCCCGCAGGGTCCCGGCCACTGGGCCGTGGTGGGGTCCGAGGGCACCGCCCTGGGCGACCTCGGCGCCGGGACCTTCGCCGACCTGCGCGCGCTGGCGGAGGAGGCGACGCGGACGGGCGGCCCCGTGCCGGAGGTGGTCCTCCTGCCCGTCGCGGAACCCGCCGCGCCCGGCAGCCCCGGGCCGGCGGCCCGCGCGCTGACCGGCCGCGTCCTCGACGCGCTGCAGACCTGGCTGGCCGACGACCGGTTCGCCTCCTCCCGTCTGGTGGTCGTGACCGGGGGAGCCGTGGCCGTCCGCCCCGGGGAGGGGGCGGCCGCGCCGGTGCAGGCTCCGGTGTGGGGGCTGGTGCGGGCGGCGCAGGCGGAGAACCCCGGCCGCTTCGTCCTGCTGGACCTGGACGAGGACACGGCGTCACCGGCGGCGGTGGCCGCGGCGGTCCACTCCGGTGAGCCCCAACTGGCCGTCCGGGCAGGCACGCTGAGCGTCCCCCGGCTCGCCAGGGCGGTGCCGGCGCTGGCGCCGCCCACCGGGGTGCCCGCCTGGCGGCTGGACATCGCGGGCAAGGGCACCCTGGAGAACCTGGCGCTGGTGCCGAGCCCGGACGACACCGCCGCCGGCCCGCTGACCGACGGCCGGGTGCGGATCGCGGTCCGTGCCGCCGGCCTCAACTTCCGTGACGTGGTGGTCGCGCTGGGCCTGGTCCCGAGGCTCGACGGGCTGGGCATCGAAGGCGCCGGGGTGGTCACCGAGGTCGGCCCCGGCGTGACCGGCCTCGCCGTCGGCGACCGGGTGATGGGCCTGTTCTCCGGTGCGTTCGGCCCGGTCGCGGTGGCCGACCACCGGGCCGTGGTGCCGGTACCCGACGGCTGGTCCTTTGCCGAGGCGGCCGCCGTCCCCGTGGTCTTCCTGACCGCCTACCACGGCCTGCGGGACTTGGCCGACCTGCGACGCGGCGAGACCGTCCTCGTGCACTCGGCGGCGGGCGGGGTGGGCATGGCCGCGGTGCAACTGGCCCGGCACTGGGGGGCCGAGGTCTTCGGCACGGCCGGTCCGGGCAAGTGGGGCACCCTGCGGTCGTCGGGTCTGGACGACGCGCACATCGCCTCCTCCCGCGACCTCGGCTTCGAGGAGCGGTTCCTGGCGGCGACCGGGGGCCGCGGGGTCTCGGTCGTGCTCAACTCACTGGCGGGGGAGTTCGTGGACGCCTCCCTGCGGCTGCTGCCCCGGGGCGGGCGCTTCCTGGAGATGGGGAAGACCGACCACCGGGACGCGGCCGAGGTGGCCGCCCGGCACCCCGGCGTCGAGTACCGGATCTTCGACCTGATGGAGGTCGACCCCGGGCGGATCGGCGAGATGCTCCGGGAGGTCCTCGCGCTGTTCGAGGCCGGCGTGCTGCACCGGACACCGCTGACCGTCTGGGACGTCCGCCGGGCCCCGGAGGCGTTCCGCCACCTCCGCCAGGCCCGGCACATCGGGAAGATCGTCCTGACCGTGCCCCCGGCGCCGGACCCGCACGGCACCGCGCTGATCACCGGCGCCTCGGGGACGCTCGGCGCGCTGACCGCCCGGCACCTGGTGACCCGGCACGGCGTACGGCACCTGCTCCTGGCCTCCCGCCGGGGCCCGGACGCCGAGGGGGCGACCGCCCTCGCCGCCGAGCTGACCGCCCTCGGCGCCACCGTGACGACCGCCGCGTGCGACGTCACGGACGGCGAGGCCGTCGCCCGGCTGCTGGACCGGGTACCGGCCGCGCACCCGCTGACGGCGGTCGTCCACACCGCGGGCGTGCTGGACGACGGCGTCGTCCCCGCGCTCGACCAGGAGCGGCTGGACCGGGTCCTGGCGCCCAAGGTGGACGCCGCCTGGCACCTGCACCGGCTGACCGAGCACCTGGACCTCGCGGTGTTCGCCCTGTTCTCCTCCGCCACCGCCCTGGTGGGCGCCGCCGGGCAGGGCAACTACGCGGCGGCCAACGCGTTCCTGGACGAGCTGGCCCGGCACCGGCGCTCCCGCGGCCTGCCGGCCCTCTCGCTGGCCTGGGGGCTCTGGGCCGAACGCAGCGCCATGACGGGCCATCTCGAAGGCGCCGACCTGACCAGGATGCGGCGGGTCGGCATGGGCGCGCTGTCGACCGAGGACGGCCTGGCGCTGTTCGACGCCGCCCACCGCACGGGTGAGCCGGTGGCGGTGCCGATGCGCCTGGACGCCGCCTCGCTGCGGGCGCAGGCCGCCTCCGGCGCGGGCCCGGCCGCGGTGCCGCCGCTGCTGCGCGGGTTGGTCCGGGTCACCGGCCGCCCGACGGCCGCCGCCGAAACGGCCGCCGGGGGCACGTCGTTGGCGCAACGGCTCGCCGGACTCCGCGCGCCGGAGCGCGAGCGGCTGGTGCTGGACCTGGTGCTCGACGAGACGGCCGTCGTGCTCGGGCACGGGCTCGCCGGCGCGGTCGACGCCCGGCGGGCCTTCCGGGAGCTCGGATTCGACTCCCTGGCCGCCACGGAGCTGCGGAACCGGTTGAACGCGGCGACCGGACTGCGACTGCCGACCACCACCGTGTTCGACCACCCGACGCCCGCCGAACTCGCCGCACTGCTGCGGGCCCGGCTCGCCGGGGAGGCCGACGCCGCCGGAGACGTCGCCGCGGGAGGGTCCGCCGGGGCGGCCGTCCTCGATGAACTCGACCGGCTGGAAGGCGTGCTCGCCGAGGTGGCGCAGGACGACGACGCCGTGGCCGGGATCACCGAGCGCCTGGAAGCCCTGCTCGGGAAGTGGAAGGACGCCCGCGCCTTCGACACCGGGGCCGCGCCCCGGGCGGACTTCGAATCCGCGACCGTCGACGACATCTTCTCGCTCATCGACGAGGAGTTCGGCCTCTCCTGATCCGCCCCCCGGCCCCGCCCCGACCCGCCCCGACCAGCTCTGACCTGCTCCGACCCGCCCCGACCTGCTCCGCTGCCCTCCCGCCCCGACCGCTCGGCCTGACCTCGAACGGCGCTCCTGGCCTCTACCCGTTGGACGGATTCCCGATGGATAACGAAGAGAAGCTCCTCGACTACCTGAAGCGTGTGTCGGCCGATCTGCGGCAGACCAGGGAGCGCCTGCGTGCGGTGGAGGCCGCGTCGACCGAGCCGGTGGCGGTGGTGGGGATCGGATGTCGTTACCCCGGCGGGGTGCGGTCGCCCGAGGACCTGTGGCGACTGGTGGTGGAGGGCGGCGAGGCGGTCGCGCCGCTGCCGACCGACCGTGGCTGGGACGTCGAGGCGCTGTTCGATCCCGACCCCGACGCGTCCGGGCGGTCCTACGTCCGGGCGGGCGGGTTCCTGGAGGGGGTCGCGGAGTTCGACGCGGGGTTCTTCGGGATCTCGCCGCGTGAGGCGTTGGCGATGGATCCGCAGCAGCGCCTGTTGTTGGAGACGGCGTGGGAGGCGGTCGAGCGGGCGGGGATCGATCCGGCCTCGCTGCGCGGCAGCCGGACGGGTGTCTTCGCCGGCGCGCTCTCGCAGGAGTACGGCCCCCGGCTGCACGAGGGCTCGGAGGAGCTGGGCGGCTATCTGCTGACGGGCAACACACTCAGCGTGTTGTCGGGGCGGGTGGCGTATGCGTTGGGGTTGGAGGGGCCGGCGGTGACGGTGGACACGGCGTGTTCGTCGTCGTTGGTGGCGTTGCA
>NZ_JBSFNM010000142.1:0-4868 GCF_053587085.1 Kitasatospora sp. NPDC003701 | reverse complement strand
CTGGGTCGGGTGGTGGCGCTGGAGCATCCTGAGCGTTGGGGTGGTCTGGTGGATCTGCCGGCGGTGGTGGACCCGGCTGCGGTCCGGCGCCTGGTGGGTGTCCTGGCCGCCGGTACCGATGTCGCTTCCGGTAGCGCGGCCGTGGTCGAGGACCAGGTCGCGGTGCGCGGTTCGGGGGTGTTCGGGCGACGGCTGGCGCGTGCGGTGGCCGGCGAGGCGGCACCGGCGCGGGAGTGGCGGCCCTCGGGCACGGTGCTCGTCACCGGCGGTACGGGTGCGCTGGGCGGCCATGTGGCCCGCTGGCTGGCGGGCCAGGGAGCCGAACACCTGCTGCTGGTCAGCCGGCGTGGTTCGCTGGCGCCGGGGGCGGACGAACTGGTCGGCGAGCTGACGGCACTGGGTGCGAAGGTGACGGTCGCGGCCTGCGACATCGCCGACCGCGACGCGCTGTCCGCGCTGCTCGACGGCATCCCCGCCGAGCACCCGCTCACCGCCGTCGTCCACACCGCGGGTGTGAGCACCTTCGGCAGTGTCGCGGACAGTGAGCCCGCCGACCTGCAGCAGATGCTGAGCGGAAAGGCAGCCGGCGCCGCCCACCTGGACGAACTCCTCGGCGACCGTCCGCTCGACGCCTTCGTGCTGTTCTCCTCCAACGCCGGTGTCTGGGGCAGCGGCGGGCAGGGAGCGTACGCGGCCGCGAACGCGTACCTCGACGCGCTGGCGGAGAGCCGTCACCAGCGCGGCCTGGCGGCGACCTCGGTCGCCTGGGGCGTCTGGCGCGGGGAAGGCATGGGCGCGGACGCCGAGGTGGCGGAGCACCTGCGCCGCCGGGGCCTGATCGAGATGGCGCCGGACAACGCCGTGGCGGCGCTGGTGCGGGCCGTCGGCGAGGAGGAGCCGTGCGTGACCGTCTCCGACGTGGACTGGCAGAGCTTCGCCGCCGCGTTCACGTCGGTGCGTCCCAGCAGCCTGATCAGCCGGATCCCGGAGGCGGCCCGTGCGCTGCGGACCGCTGCGGACGGCGCGGGTGACCGTGAGGACGAGGCCGTGCGCGGTCTGCTGGAGCGGGTGGGCCGTGCGTCCGGCGCCGACCGCAGGCGGATCGTGGTCGAGCTGGTGCGCCAGGAGGTGGCGACGGTGCTCGGTCACGGATCCGGTGCGGCCGTCGACCCGGAGCGCGGGTTCACCGAGCTCGGATTCGACTCGCTGACCGCGGTCGAGCTGCGGAACCGGCTGCAGAAGGCCACGGGGGTGTCGTTGCCGGCCACCGCGGTCTTCGACTACCCGACCACGGAGGACCTCGCCGAGTTCCTGCGGGTCCGGCTCGCGCCGGACGAGCCGGCCGGTGAGGAACTGGTCCGGTCGGAGATCGACCGCATCGAGGTCGTGCTCTCCGGAATGGCCGTGGAGGAACTGGCGACCTCGGACATCGAGGAGCGTCTGGAGAGCTTGCTGGCGAAGGTGAAGAAGGCCCGGAGTGCGGAGTCCGGCAACCTGGCCGCCGACCAGCTCGACGAGGCGTCCGATGACGAGATCTTCGACATCATCGGAAAGCGTTTCGGGATCTCGTAGCTCACTTCCTGCCTCCCCTTCATTGTTTCCTCGTCTGATTGGAACGGACTTAACCCGATGGCTGCCGAAGAGAAGCTTCGTTATTTCCTGAAGCGGGTCATGGTCGATCTCGATGATGCCCGTGAGCGCGTTCGTGAGCTGGAGGAGAGCTCGCGGGAGCCGATAGCCATCGTGGGGATGAGCTGCCGGTTCCCCGGGGGAGTCAGCTCGCCCGAGGACCTGTGGCGGCTCGTCGCCGATGGTGCGGACGGCGTTTCCGGATTTCCCACCGACCGGGGCTGGGACGTCGACGGCCTGTACGACCCCGACCCCGAAGCCCGTGGGAAGTCGAACGCCCGTGAGGGCGGATTCCTCCACGGCGCGGCCGAGTTCGACGCGGACTTCTTCGGGATCTCGCCGCGTGAGGCGCTGGCGATGGACCCGCAGCAGCGGCTGCTGCTGGAGGCGTCGTGGGAGCTGTTCGAGCGGGCCGGACTCGATCCGCACGCCTACAAGGGCAGCGAGACCGGCGTCTTCGTCGGGGCTTCCTACAACGAGTACGGGGCCGAGGCGGGAAAGGCCTCGGACGGGGCGGGTGACTACCTGCTGACCGGCAGCCTGACGAGTGTCGTCTCCGGCCGCCTGTCGTACGTGTTCGGTCTGGAGGGGCCGGCGGTGACGGTGGACACGGCGTGTTCGTCGTCGCTGGTGGCGCTGCACCTGGCGGTTCAGGCGCTGCGGTCGGGCGAGTGCAAGCTCGCGCTGGCGGGCGGTGTGACGGTGATGTCCACCCCGGGTGCGTTCGTGGAGTTCTCGCGTCAGCGCGGTCTTGCGTCGGACGGTCGGTGCAAGGCGTTCGCGGATGCGGCGGACGGCATGGGGTGGGGTGAGGGTGTCGGGCTGCTGCTGGTGGAGCGGCTGTCGGACGCGGTGGCGAACGGGCACAAGGTGCTTGCCGTGGTGCGGGGTTCGGCGGTGAACCAGGACGGCGCCAGCAGTGGACTGACGGTGCCGAACGGTCCGTCGCAGCAGCGGGTGATCCGCCAGGCCCTCGCCAATGCCGGGCTGTCGACCGCCGAGATCGATGTCGTGGAAGGGCACGGGACCGGTACCCGGCTGGGTGACCCCATCGAGGCGCAGGCGCTGCTGGCGACCTACGGCCAGGGCCGGGACGCCGAACGCCCCCTGTGGCTGGGGTCGTTGAAGTCGAACATCGGTCACACCCAGGCGGCCGCCGGTGTGGGTGGTGTGATCAAGATGGTGATGGCGATGCGGGAGGGTGTGCTCCCGCGGACGCTGCACGTGGACGAGCCGTCGAAGGAGGTCGACTGGGCGGCGGGGACGGTGGAGTTGCTGACCGACAGTCAGGCCTGGCCGGAGACGGGTCGGGTGCGGCGTGCGGGTGTGTCGTCGTTCGGTGTGAGCGGGACGAACGCGCACGTGATCCTGGAGCAGGCGGAGGCGCCGGTCGAGGTGGCGGTCGAAGAGGCCGTCGAACTCCCGGTGGTGCCGCTGGTGGTGTCGGGCAAGTCCGAGGCGGCGGTGCGGGCGCAGGCCGCTGCACTGCTGGAGCGGTTCGGCACGGATCCGGGGCTGAGTGTTCTGGATGCGGCGTTCTCGCTGGCGACCTCGCGTTCGGTGTTCGGGCACCGGGCGGTGGTGGTGGCCGGGGACCGTGAGGAGCTGCTGGCCGGTCTGGGGTCGGTGGCTTCGGGTGAGCCGCACGCCGGTGGCCTGATTGCCGGCGCGGGTGCTGCCGGCGGTGTGGTGTTCGTGTTCCCGGGTCAGGGTTCGCAGTGGTTGGGGATGGCGGGTGAACTGCTGGACTCCTCGGCGGTGTTCGCGTCGCGGATGGCGGAGTGCGAGCGGGCGCTGGGCGGACTGGTGGACTGGTCGCTGACCGCGATCGTGCGCTCGGACGACGAGGCGTGGCTGGGCCGGGTGGATGTGGTTCAGCCGGTGCTGTGGGCGGTGATGGTGTCCCTGGCGGAGGTGTGGCGTTCGTTCGGGGTCCAGCCGGCGGCGGTGCTGGGTCATTCGCAGGGTGAGATCGCCGCCGCGGTCGTCGCGGGTGGTCTGTCGCTGGAGGACGGCGCTCGGGTGGTCGTGCTGCGTTCACGGGCGATCGGACGGGACCTGGCGGGTTCGGGCGGCATGGTGTCGGTGGCCGTGGGCGCCGAGGGTGTACGCGCGCTGTTGGAGGAGTGGGCCGGCGGACAGGTCTCGGTGGCCGCCGTCAACGGGATCGCTTCGACGGTGGTGTCCGGCCCCGCCGAGCCGCTGGAGGCCTTTACCACCTGGTGCGAGGGTCGTGGGGTGCGGGTTCGGCGGATCCCGGTGGACTACGCCTCGCACTCGCACATGGTCGAGGGCCTGGAAGAGGGTTTGGCACGTGACCTGGCCGGGATCACCCCGGTCTCCGGCACCGTCCCCTTCTGGTCGACCGTGACGGGCGACTTCCTCGACACTTCCGCACTCGACGCCGGCTACTGGTACACCAACCTGCGTCGGACGGTGGAGTTCCGCGCAGGTGTGGAAGGGCTCCTCGCACTGGGCCATGGCCTGTTCGTGGAGGCCAGCCCCCACCCGGTGCTGGTCCCGGCGATCGAGGAGGTCATCGGTGAGGCCGGCCCCGACACCACGGCGGTCGCGGTCGGCACCCTGCGCCGGGGCGAGGGCGGCACGGCACGGCTCATAGCCTCGTTGGCGCAGGCGTTCGTCCACGGCGCCCCGGTCACCTGGCCCACCCTCTTCGAAGGCACCGGCGCCCGCCGCGTCGACCTGCCGACCTACGCCTTCCAACACCAGCGCTACTGGCTGGAGGCGCCGCTGCGTGACGACACCGCTCCGACCGACCCGGTGGACGAAGACTTCTGGCAGGTGGTCCAGGGCGACGACCGGGAGGGGCTGGCCCGCATCCTGGACCTCGGCTCCGACGCCCGGGGTGCGCTGGACACCTTCCTGCCCGCGCTCGCGAACTACCGCAGGCGCCGTAACGAGAGCTCCGCGACGGAGTCGTGGCGCTACCGCACCGTCTGGCGCCCGCTGTCCGACCGTACGGGCGCGTTGCTGAACGGCGGTACCTGGCTGGTCGTCGTGCCGGAGACCGACGCCGTGAACGCATGGCTGCCCCTCGTGCTCGACGGGTTGCAGACCGCAGGTGCCGGAACCACCGTGCTGGAGGTCGACGCCGTCACCGTCGACCGTGCGGGTCTGGCCGATCGGTTGGCCGGTGTGGGTGAAGTGGCGGGTGTGCTGTCGCTGTTGGCGTTGGACGAGCGGGTTGTGGGTGGGGAGGGTCGTCTGGCTGCCGGGGT
>NZ_JBSFNM010000141.1:0-4894 GCF_053587085.1 Kitasatospora sp. NPDC003701 | reverse complement strand
GCCTGGGGGGGGGGGGCCGCACGGTGCGTGCGGCCGCGGCGCCCCTGCGGAGCGCGGGCGGTCAGGCCTGCGGGGTGGCGGCCGCCGGGGCGACCATCAGCTGGGTGCGGCGCGGGTTGGCCGTGTTGGTGGGCAGCTCGGTGGCGTAGGTCACCACGTCCTCGGACCTGCGGGCGCCCGGGATCTTGCTGAAGTCCTCGACCGAGGCCAGCGTCGTCCGGCGCGGGTTCGCCGTGGAGCTGCTGGAGGGCGTGGAGCTGGTGGCGGCCTTGTTCGCCTGGGACATCGAGTCAGCACCTCGGGGTCGCGGCCGGCGCGTCGGCATGGAGCGGCGCCGGCCTGAGTGATTCGGGGAGATTCTGGGCAGGCTGATCGAGGCCGTGCGCCGGATACCGCAAGGTTACGGATCTCTTTCCACAGGCACCGTGACCAAAGCTACACATTGTGCTGTGATTTTGCTCACAAATTGAAGAGCAATTCTCCGATATCCGACATATCGCTTCATCAAGTTTTGCCGACATAAAGGGCATAGCGGGCATTCGGGGAGCTCTGTGGCTCTTGTTGATCTCCGGTCTCCTTGGCATGTATCCGGCGAGTGTCCGAAAAAGGCGGTATTCCGGTCCGGTTACCGCACAGTCAGTGAAATCGCGCGCGCGGTCGGTAGTGTCGTCCCACTCGCCCTGGCGGCCCTTGTTGGGATTCCCCGGCTGTGCTGGAATGCCACGGACCGTGGGTAGGGAGCAGTCCACCCCGGTGCCCGCTCTCCCGGACCGGCCGGGGTGCGGATGGAAACTCCACACCGTCCAGGCCGCGGCAACGCGGCGGGACGCCCGGTCCAGAGGTTGCGACGCCAGTGCAGGGACGTTTCAAAAGGGGTAGCGGCGCCGCGGGTGACCCGGAGTCGCGTGAGCCCGTGGCACCACCCCAGCAGGCGGCGGTGCCCGGCGGCCCCGCCGAGCCGGCACCCGAGGCGGTCGGCCGCCCGGAGGACGACGGCGAACAGGACCGGAGTTCCGCCCGCGGCAAACTCCGCAAGACACTGACCCGCCGACGGGCCAAGGGCATGAGCCGGCTGGCGATGCGCAACTGGCGGATCCGTACCCGCCTGATCGCCCTGCTCGCGCTCCCGGTGCTCGTCGCGCTCGTCCTCGGTGGCCTGCGCATCCAGACCTCGCTCGAGACCTCGCAGCAGCTCGCCCAGATGGCCAACCTCTCGGATCTGGCCAAGAAGGCGACCAACCTCGCCGACGCCCTGCAGACCGAGCGGGACATCAGTGCCGGCCCGATCACCGACAAGCCGAACGCCCCGCTCGACGACGACATCGTCAACGCCCGCAAGATCACCGACGACCTGAGCCGGACCTTCACCGCGTCCTCGGACAAGTTCGAGAACCTGGAGCTCTCCGGCGGCAAGGCGCTGCTGTTCCAGATCCGCAAGGACCTGAACTCGATCTCGGACGCGCGGAACACGCCGTACCAGAACAACCAGAACATCCAGTCGACGATCACGGCCTACGACGTGATCATCCGAGACCTGCTGTCGATCACCCAGGACATCGCGCTCGCGTCCAACAACCGCGACCTGGTCCGCGCCACCCGCGCCCTCCAGCAGTTCTCGCTGGCCAAGAACGCCACCTCGCAGCAGCGCGCCCTGATCAGCGCCGCGCTCGCCAACCCCAAGGCCCCCGACCTCAGCCTGAGCGACGAGTCCTTCGGCATCCGGCTGCGCGCCTCCTACGACAACGCGCTCACCAGCTTCAACAACATCTACACCTCGCACGACCTGGACAACCTGCGCGGCCAGCTCAGCTACAACTCGGTGGTCGCCGCCGCCGACCGGTACGCGCGCTCGGTGCTCCAGCAGAGCGGTATCCACCAGACCGAGCCGGTCAGCTTCAAGGACTGGTACGAGCAGTCCACCGCCAAGATCACCGCCGAGCGGCGGATCGAGTCGAAGCTGATCGAGGACCTCGACGGCAAGGCCCAGGAGCTGCAGTCCGCCGCCGACACCGAGGCCCTGATCATCGGTGCCGCCGTCGCGCTGGTGCTGCTCGTCGCCCTCGGTGGCGCCGGTCTGATCGCCCGCTCGATGGTGCGCTCGCTGACCCGTCTGCAGGCCGCGGCCGAGGACGTCGCCGAACGGCGGCTGCCCGAGCTGGTCAAGACGCTCTCCGAGAGCGACCCGCACGACGTCGACGTCACCGTCGAACCCGTCGGCATCGACTCCGCGGACGAGATCGGCCACGTGGCGCACGCCTTCGACATGGTGCACAGCGAGGCCGTCCGCCTCGCCGCCGAGCAGGCCCTCCTGCGCGGCAACATCAACGCGATGTTCACCAACCTGTCGCGCCGCAGCCAGGGCCTCATCCAGCGCCAGCTGTCGCTCATCTCCGAGCTGGAGAGCCGCGAGGCCGACCCGGACCAGCTGGCCAACCTCTTCAAGCTGGACCACCTCGCGACCCGTATGCGCCGCAACGGCGAAAACCTCCTCGTCCTCGCGGGTGAGGACCCGGGCCGCCGCTGGACCCGCCCCGTCCCGCTGGTCGACGTGCTCCGCGCCGCGGCCTCCGAGGTGGAGCAGTACGAGCGCATCGAGCTCGCCACCGTGCCGTCGGCCGAGGTCGCCGGCCGCGTCGTCAACGACCTCGTCCACCTGCTCGCCGAGCTGCTGGAGAACGCCACCTCGTTCTCCAGCCCGCAGACCCGCGTCCGGGTCACCGGCCACGCCCTGCCGGACGGCCGGGTGCTGGTCGAGATCCACGACACCGGCATCGGCCTCAGCCCCGACGACCTCGCCGACATCAACGAGCGCCTGGCGAACCCGCCGACGGTGGACGTCTCCGTCTCCCGCCGGATGGGTCTCTTCGTGGTCGGCCGCCTGTCCCTGCGACACGGCATCCGCATCCAGCTGCGCCCCAGCGACTCCGGTGGCACCACCGCACTGGTCATGCTCCCGGTGGACGTCACCAACTCCGCCGACCGCCGCGGCCCGGCCCGGCCCGGTTCGGCGCAGGCCAAGCAGCAGCGCGGGGTCGCCCCGACGCCGCGTCAGCAGCGCCAGGTGCCCGGTGGGCCGAACGGCGGCCCGGCCGCGCTCGGCCAGGGTCCGGCGGGCGGTGCCCCGCAGGGTCGTCCGCAGCTCGGCCAGGGCGGTCCCGGTGCGCCGGGCGGCCAGGGCGGTCCGGGCGGACGGGCCGGCGGCGGTCTGCCGACCCGCCAGGTCGGCCAGTCCCTGCGCGAGACCGCACCCCAGGGTCCCCAGGGCCCGCAGGGTCCCCAGGCCCCTCAGGGCCAGCAGGGTCCGCAGAACCCCCAGGGCCAGCAGGCCCGCCAGAACCCGCAGGGCGGCCTGCCGCAGCGCGGTCCGGGCCGGCAGGCCCCGCCGCAGGGCGGTCCCGGTGCGCTGCCGCGCCGCGGCCAGCAGCAGCCCGGTGCGCCGCAGCCCGGCCAGGGCCAGCCCGGTCCGGGTCAGCCCGGCCAGGGCCGACCCGCCGACGGCCGGCGCCCCGCCCAGGAGCGGCCGCGCCCCGGCGCGGACCTCGACGGCGGTCCGGGCCCCCGGACCGGCGAGCAGCCGCAGCACGGCTGGGCCGACCAGTCGGGCCGTCCGGGCGCGCCGCAGGGCGCCCGCCCGGGCAACCGCCCGCAGGAGGGGCTGCCGCAGCGCCGCCAGCCCGGCCAGGCCCCGCAGGGTCAGGGCGGCCCCGGTCAGGGTCCGCAGGGCCAGGGCGGCCCGGGTGGTCAGGGTCCGCAGGGCCCGCGCCGTCCGCAGCGCCCCGGCCCGGAGGCACCGCAGCGCGAGCGCCAGCCGCAGCTGCCGCCCCAGCAGCAGGCCCAGCCGCTGCCGCCGGCCGAGCCCTCGTCGATGGAGAGCACCGCGCAGTTCGCCCGGCCGCGCTTCGAGGCGAGCGAGATCGACCCGCGTGACCCGCTCGGCCTCGGTCTGGTCGAGCCGGTACTGCCGAGCGTGCCGAACCCGGCGCGTCCGGAGCCGGTCCGCCAGGAGCAGCCCCGGCCCGAGCCGGTCCGCCAGGAGCCGATGGCACTGCCGACCGGCCCCTCCGACGGTGGCCCGCAGGGCGGTACGCCGATCTTCGAGACGGTCGAGCAGACCTGGCAGCGCGAGGACGGCCGGCAGGCCGAGGCCGCCCAGGCGGCCCGGGCCCGGCAGTACCAGCCGCGCCGGCCCGGGACCAGCGCGCCCGGCATCCAGCAGCAGGGCCAGCCTCAGCAGGCTCCCCAGCAGCAGGCGCAGCAGGTCCAGCAGCAGGCCCCGCAGGCCCCGCAGCAGGCTCCTCAGCAGGGCCAGCCGCAGCAGGCCCCGCAGGGCGGGCCGGGCGGTGGACCGGGTGGACCGGGTGACGCCCCGTGGCGCCCGTCCGCCAACGACGAGCGCTGGCGCCGGGCCGAGCAGGTCCGGGAGCCCTCGACCAGTGGCGTCACCATGTCCGGTCTCCCCCGGCGGACCCCGCAGGCCAACCTGGTCTCCGGCACCGCCGAGGCGTCGCCGCTGACCGGTCCTCAGGTGTCCCGCGCGCCCGAGGAGGTGCGCGGCCGGCTCACCAACCTGCGCCGCGGCATCCAGCAGGGCCGCCGGGTCGGCGCCGAGCAGGCGGCGGGCCAGGGCGGCCAGGGCAATCAGCACGGCCAGCATGGTGCCCAGCAGCCCGGATTCGATAGTTTCGGGGGCCGGACCGACGGCAACGGCGCAGATCATCAGGAGCGTTGAGTTGAATCAGATGAGCCAGGCCGCACAGAACCTGAACTGGCTGATCACCAATTTCGTGGACAACACCCCCGGGGTGTCGCACACGGTGGTGGTCTCCGCGGACGGCCTCCTGCTGTGCATGTCCGAAGGTTTCCCCCGCGACCGCGCCGACCAGCTCGCCGCCGT
>NZ_JBSFNM010000140.1:0-4953 GCF_053587085.1 Kitasatospora sp. NPDC003701 | reverse complement strand
GCGGCGGGTGTGGCGGGCGTGATCAAGATGGTCATGGCGATGCGGCACGGTGTCCTGCCGAGGACGCTGCACGTGGACGCGCCGTCCTCGCACGTGGACTGGACGACCGGGCAGGTCGGGCTGCTCACCGAGGCACGGCCCTGGCCCGAGCCGGGGCGTCCCCGACGGGCGGGCGTGTCCTCGTTCGGGATCAGCGGGACGAACGCGCATGTGATCGTCGAGCAGGCGCCGGCGGTGGAGGTGGCTGCCGAGGATCCGGTCGTGGTGCCGGGTGTGGTGCCGTGGGTGGTCTCGGGCCGGTCGGAGGCGGCGCTGGCGGCGCAGCTGGGACGGGTGTCGGCCCTCGGTGAACTGTCGCCGCTGGATGTGGGGGTGTCGCTGGCGGGGCGGACGCGGTTCGGGCACCGGGCGGTGCTGCTGGACGGCACCGAGGTGGCGCGCGGCGCGGCCGTGGAGCGTTCGCTGGCGGTGTTGTTCTCCGGCCAGGGTTCGCAACGCCTCGGGATGGGGCGGGAGTTGTACGCACGCTTCCCGGCGTTTGCGGCGGCCTTCGACGCGGTGTGTGCTGAGCCGGGTTTCGGGTCGGTGCGTGAGGTGGTGTGGGGGTCGGACGCGGTGTCGCTGGACCGGACGGTGCACGCGCAGGCGGCGCTGTTCGCGGTGGAGGTGGCGCTGTTTCGGCTGGTCGAATCGCTGGGTATACGGCCGGAGTTCGTGGCCGGGCACTCGATCGGTGAGGTGGCGGCCGCGCATGTGGCGGGGGTGTTCTCGCTGGCGGACGCCTGCGCGCTGGTGGCGGCGCGTGGGCGGCTGATGGAGGCGCTGCCGGCGGGCGGGGCGATGGTCGCGATCGAGGCGACCGAGGCCGAAGTCGTGCCCCTGCTGGGTGAGTCGGTGTCGATCGCGGCGGTCAACGGTCCCGCGTCCGTGGTGGTCTCCGGTGCTCGCGATGCGGTGGAGGCGGTCCGCGCCCATTTTGAGGGCCGGCGCCGCAAGGTCACCCCGCTCCGGGTGAGCCACGCGTTCCACTCGCCGCTGATGGACCCGATGCTGGCCGAGTTCCGGGCGGTCGTCGAGGGCCTGTCGTTCCGGCCACCCGAGCTGGCGCTGGTGTCGAATGTGACCGGTCGGCTCGCGACGCCCGAGCAGCTGTGCTCGCCGGAGTACTGGGTGCGTCATGTGCGGGAGACGGTCCGTTTTGCGGACGGGGTGCGGGCGCTGGTCGCCGAGGGTGTGTCGGCATGTCTGGAGCTCGGCCCCGACGGGGTGTTGACCGGGCTGGCGCAACTGGCGGTGGCCCAGGAGATCGTGGCGGAGCCGGCACTGCACAAGGAGCGTGGCGAGGAGGCGGCGCTGCTGACGGGTCTGGCCCGGCTGCACGTTGCGGGCGTGGCCGTCGACTGGGCGCGGGTGTTCGACGGGACCGGCGCCCGCCGGGTCGACCTGCCGACCTACGCCTTCCAGCACGAGCGCCACTGGCCGGAGCCGGCGCCGGCGGTGGGTGACGTGAGGGCCGCAGGACTCCTCGGCGCCGGGCACCCGCTGCTGGGGGCGGCGATCCCGCTGGCCGGCTCCGAGGCGGTGGTGTTCACCAGCAGGATCTCCGCCCGGACGCAGCCGTGGTTGGCGGCGGACACCGTGGACGGGCCGGTGGACTTCCCGGCCACCGGATTCCTGGAACTGGCCCTCCGGGTGGGCGACTTCGTGGGCTGCGACCGGGTCGAGGAACTGACCCTGACCGCACCCCTGGTGCTCACGGGGCACGACGGCGTGATGGTCCAGGTGCGGGTCGGTGCTCCCGACGACTCGGGTGCGCGCACGGTGAGCTTCTTCTCGCGTGCTGAGGGGGTGGTGGAGGGGGCGTGGACCGAGCATGCCTCGGGTGTGCTGGTGGTGGGGGAGCGGGTCGCGGACTTCGACGGGTCGGTGTGGCCGCCGCGTGGCGCGGTGGCGGTGTCGTCGGGCGACGGGCTGTCGGTGTGGCGGAGGGGTGAGGACACCTTCGTCGAGGCGGCGTTGCCGGACGCGGTGGCCCGGGACGCTCAGCAGTACGGGATCCACCCGCTGTTGCTGGCGGAGGTGGTGCGGGTCGTCGGTGGTGAGTTGGTGCCGGTGGCGTGGGGTGGTGTGTCGCTGCATGCGGCGGGTGCGTCGCGAGTGCGGGCGCGGGTGAGCCGGGTCGGCGAGGACGTGGTGTCGCTGGCGGTGGTGGATGTCGAGGGTGCGCCGGTGCTGTCGGTGGACTCGCTCGCGTGGGGTGCCCTGTCGGCCGGGTCGGCGGTGGGGCAGGACGGGTTGTTGCGGCTGGAGTGGGTGCCGGCGGTGTCGCGTCCGGCCGGTTCCGGTGTGGTGCGGTCGGTGACCTTGGGTGTCGAGGTGTCGTGCCTGGCGGAGGTGCCGGGGGACGCCGAGCTGGTGGTGGTTCCGGTGTCGGGCGCGGGCGGGGATGTCCCGGGTGAGGTGCATGAAGTCACCGCGTGGGTGCTGGGGTTGGTGCAGGAGTGGGTCGCGTCGGAGCGTTCCGGGCGGCTGGTGTTCGTGACGCGTGGTGCGGTGGCGGCGGATCGTGGCGAGGTGGTGCGGGATCTGGCCGCGGGTGCGGTGTGGGGTCTGGTGCGGTCGGCGCAGTCGGAGAATCCGGGCCGGTTCCTGCTGGTGGATCTGGAGGAGGGCGCCGAGCTGCCGGTCGGCGAGGTGTTGGCGGCGGACGAGTCGCAGGTGGTGGTGCGGGCCGGTGTGGTGCGGGTGGGTCGGCTGGCGCGCCAGAGTGCGGGTTCGGGGTCCTCGGTGTGGGCCGGGGCGGGGACGGTGCTGGTCACGGGTGGGACGGGTGGTCTGGGTGCGGTGGTGGCCCGGCACTTGGTGGTGGAGCACGGGGTGCGCAGGCTGGTGCTGTTGAGCCGGCGGGGTCCGGAGGCGCCGGGCGCGGCGGAGCTGAGGGCGGAGCTCACCGGTCTGGGCGCGGAGGTGGCGGTCGTCGCGTGTGACGCGGCGGACCGTGGGGCGTTGGCCGGGGTGTTGGAGCAGGTCGGTGATCTGTCGGCGGTGGTGCACACGGCGGGTGTGCTGGATGACGGGGTCGTCACCTCGCTGACCCCGGAGCGCCTCTCGGCGGTTCTGCGCCCGAAGGTGGACGCGGCCTGGAACCTGCACGAGTTGACCGAGCACTTGGACCTGTCGGCCTTCGTCCTCTTCTCGTCGATCTCGGGGGTGATGGGCAGCGCGGGCCAGGGGAACTACGCGGCGGGCAACGTCTTCCTGGACTCGCTCTCCCGGTACCGCCGTTCCCGTGGCCTGGCGGCGCAGTCGCTGGCGTGGGGTGCGTGGGCACAGTCCAGCGGTATGACGGGGACGCTCTCCGACGCGGACATGCGGCGGATCACCGCCTCGGGTGTGCCGCCGCTGTCCGTGGCGCAGGGCCTGGCCCTCCTCGACGCCGCCACCCGGATCGACGAACCCCACCTGGTGCCTCTCGGGCGGCTCGTCGGGACCGCGCAGCCGCACCGCGAGGTGCCGCCGCTCTTCCGCACCCTCGTCCGTGGCTCGCGCCGGCGCGCGGCGACCGCCGTGGGCGGGGCCGACACGGCGGCTGCTCTCGCGACCTGGCTGCGGGAACTGCGGGACGGGGACCGGGCCCGCTACGTCGTCGACCTCGTCCGCGCCGAGGCCGCGTCCGTACTGGGTCATGCCTCCGCCACGTCGGTCGACGCGGGCCGGGAGTTCCGGGACCTGGGCCTGGACTCGCTGACCGCCGTCGAGCTGCGCAACCGGCTGACCTCGGTCACCGGACTGCGGCTGCCCGCCACCCTGGTCTTCGACCACCCCACGCCCACCGTCCTCGCCGAGCACCTGCTCGCCGAGCTGCTCGACGAGCAGGGGGAGACGACGGACACCCCGGAGGCGGCGCTCCTGGACAGCGACGAGTCGGTCGCCATCGTCGGCATGGCCTGCCGGATGCCCGGTGGCGTGGCCTCGCCCGAAGAGCTGTGGCAGCTGCTCGTGGACGGCCGGGAGGGGATGGCGGACTTCCCCACCGACCGGGGCTGGGACCTGGATCTGCTGCAGAGCGGCGGTCAGGACGGTCGCGGCCGCAGCGCCACGGCCAAGGGCGGCTTCCTGCACGGCGTGGCCGAGTTCGACGCCGGCTTCTTCGGCATCTCGCCGCGCGAGGCGCTCTCGATGGACCCGCAGCAGCGGCTACTGCTGGAGACCTCGTGGGAGGCGTTCGAGCGGGCGGGCATCGACCCGGGGACGCTGCGCGGCTCCCGGACCGGCGTCTTCGTCGGCACGACGGGCCAGGACTACGCCTCGCTGGTGATGAACTCCCGTGAGGATGTGGAAGGCCACGCCAGTACGGGCCTTGCGAACAGTGTGATCTCGGGTCGGATCTCCTACACCTTCGGGCTGGAGGGCCCGGCCGTCACGCTGGACACGGCGTGCTCGTCCTCCCTGGTCGCGCTGCATCTCGCCGCTCGGTCGCTGCGCAGCGGCGAGTCCTCGCTGGCGCTGGCGGGTGGGGTGACGGTGCTCTCCACGCCGATGAGCTTTCTGGGCTTCAGCCGGCAGGGTGGGTTGGCGTCGGACGGTCGGTGCAAGGCGTTCGCGGAGGCGGCGGACGGCACGGGCTGGTCCGAGGGGGTGGGTGTGCTGGTGCTGGAGCGGCTGTCCGATGCGCGGCGCAACGGGCACGAGGTCCTGGCGGTGGTGCGGGGCAGTGCGGTGAACCAGGACGGGGCGTCGAACGGTCTGACGGCGCCGAACGGGCCGTCGCAGCAGCGGGTGATCCGCCAGGCGCTCGCCAACGCGGGTCTGACGGCCGGCGAGGTGGACGCGGTCGAGGGGCACGGGACGGGTACCACGCTGGGGGACCCGATCGAGGCGCAGGCGCTGCTGGCGACGTACGGGCAGGACCGGGAGGTGCCGCTCCACCTGGGCTCGATCAAGTCGAACATC
>NZ_JBSFNM010000139.1:0-5083 GCF_053587085.1 Kitasatospora sp. NPDC003701 | reverse complement strand
TTCGTGGCCGGTCATTCGATCGGTGAGGTGGCGGCCGCGCATGTGGCGGGGGTGTTCTCGCTGGCGGATGCCTGCGCGCTGGTGGCGGCGCGGGGTCGGTTGATGCAGGCGCTGCCCGAGGGCGGCGCGA
Source organism: Kitasatospora sp. NPDC003701 (assembly GCF_053587085.1). Lineage (NCBI taxonomy): Bacteria > Bacillati > Actinomycetota > Actinomycetes > Kitasatosporales > Streptomycetaceae > Kitasatospora > Kitasatospora sp. NPDC003701. The sequence continues at coordinate 4,953 of NZ_JBSFNM010000139.1, read as the reverse complement.
TGCTCGCCGTCCGGGCGACGGAGCAGGAAGTCCTGCCGCTGCTGGACGAGTTCGTCTCGGTCGCGGCGGTCAACGGCCCGTCGTCGGTGGTGGTCTCGGGTACCGAGGAGGCGGTGGAGCGGGTCCGGGCCCAGTTCGAGGCGCAGGGTCGCAAGGCGAGCCGGCTGCGGGTCTCGCACGCCTTCCACTCGCCGCTGATGGACCCGATGCTGGGCGAGTTCCGGGCCGTGGTCGGGGGCCTGTCCTTCGCCGAGCCGACGATCCCGGTGGTCTCGAACCTGACCGGCTCCCTCGCCACGGGCGAGGAGTTGTGCGAACCGGAGTACTGGGTGCGCCACGTCCGGGAGGCGGTCCGCTTCGCCGACGGCGTGCGCACCCTGGACGCCCAGGGCGTCGGCCGGTACCTGGAGTTGGGGCCGGACGGCGTGCTGTCCGCGCTGGCCGCGGACTCGCTGCCGGACGGTACGGTGCTGCTGCCGACGCTGCGCAAGGCACAGGACGAGGAGGCGACGCTGCTCGGCGCGCTGGCGCAGCTCCACGCGCGCGGGGTCCGGGTCGACTGGCCCGCCCTCTTCGAGGGGAGCTCCCCCCGGCAGGTCGCGCTGCCGACGTACGCCTTCCAGCACCAGCGCTTCTGGCCCGCCCCCGCGCTCTCGGCACCCGGCGACGTCGGCGCGGCCGGGCTGGACCCCGCGGACCACCCGCTGCTCGGCGCCGCCGTCGAACTGGCCGACGGTGACGGGCTGATGCTCACCGGACGGCTGTCGGTGCGATCGCACCCGTGGCTCGCCGACCACGTCGTGCTGGGCTCGGTCCTGCTGCCGGGTACGGCCTTCCTGGAGCTGGCGATCCGTGCGGCCGACGAGGTCGGCTGCGGCCGGATCGACGAACTGACCATGGCCGCCCCGCTGGTGCTGCCCGAAGGTGCCGGAGTGCAGGTGCAGGTGCGGGTGGGACCGGCCGACCTGACCGGCCGTCGCACGCTGGACGTGCGTTCCCGGCAGGACGGGGCCGGCGACCGGGCCTGGGCCCGGCATGCCACCGGTGTTCTCGCGCCCAGCGGTCTCGCGTCGGGTGCTCTCGCGCCCGGCGAGCAGAGCGCCGACTTCGACACCGCGACGTGGCCCCCCGTCGGCGCGGAGCCGGTGGACCTGACCGGCCTCTACGAGCAGATGACCGAGGGCGGTTTCGGGTACGGCCCGGTGTTCCAGGGGTTGCGAGCCGCATGGCGACGGGGCGAGGAGGTCTTCGCCGAGGTCGCGCTGCCCGCCGGCGTGGACGGTGGGCCGTTCGGCCTCCACCCCGCGCTGCTGGACGCGGCTCTGCACGTATCGGCCTTCAACGGCCTGCCGCGGGGCGTGGTCCCGTTCTCCTGGGAGGGCGTCTCGCTGCACGCCTCGGGCGCGTCGGCGGTGCGGGTGCGGGTGACCCGGAGCGGCGAGGACTCGGTGTCCGTGGCCGTCGCGGACCCGTCGGGGGCGCCGGTGGCCTCGGTGGAGTCGCTGACGCTCCGGGCGGCCTCGGCCGAGCGGTCGAACGCGGCGCAGAACGCGGGCCGGGACGGGCTGTTCCGGCTGGACTGGGTGCCCGTTGCGGCGGGGGATTCTGTTTCGTTTGTGACTGTGCATCAGGACATCGACCTGGCTTCGTTGGTGGATGTCCCGGGAGTCGTGCTCGTCGAGTTGCCCGCCGGGCCCTCCTCGGGTGTGCCGGAGTCCGTGCATGTGGTGACTGCGCGGGTGCTGGGTCTGGTGCAGTCGTGGTTGGTGGAGGAGAGGTTCGCGGCGTCGCGGTTGGTGTTCGTGACGCGTGGTGCGGTGTCGGGTGCGGATCTGGCGGGCGCCGCGGTGTGGGGTCTGGTGCGGTCGGCGCTGTCGGAGAATCCGGGCCGGTTCGGGTTGGTGGATCTGGACGGCGTGGACGAACTGCCGCCGGGTGCCGTGTTGTCGGACGAGCCGCAGGTGCTGGTGCGCGAGGGCGAGGTGTTGGCGGCGCGGTTGGTTCGGGTGCCGGTCGTTGAGTCGGAGACGGTCTCGCCGTGGGCCGGTGCCGGGTGGGTGCTGGTCACGGGGGGCACGGGTGGTCTGGGCCGGGTGGTGGCTCGTCATCTGGTGGTCGAGCACGGTGTGCGGAGTCTGCTGTTGGTGAGCCGTCGTGGTGCTGAGGCGGAGGGTGCGGCGGAGCTGGTGGCCGAGCTTTCGGCTCTCGGGGCCGAGGTGGTGGTCGAGGCGTGTGATGTCGCGGATCGTGCGGCGGTGGCCGGGTTGGTCGCTCGTCATCCGGTCGGTGCGGTGGTGCACGCGGCGGGTGTGCTGGACGACGGGGTGGTCGGTTCGCTGACGCCGGAGCGGTTGTCGGCGGTGCTGCGTCCGAAGGTGGATGCGGCGTGGCATCTGCACGAGGCGACCAAGGACCTGGACCTCGCGGCCTTCGTGGTCTTCTCCTCCGTGTCCGGCGCCTTCGGCGGCCCCGGCCAGGCGAGCTACGCGGCGGGCAACACCTTCCTGGACGCGTTGGCGCAGTACCGCCGCGCCGCCGGTCTGCCCGGTGTGTCGCTGGCGTGGGGGCCGTGGACCCGGGACGGCGGTATGACGGGCACGCTGGCCGCCGTCGACGTCCGGCGGATCGCCCGTACCGGGATGCCCGAGCTGACCCCGGCGGACGGTGCGGCCCTGTTCGACGCGGCGCTCGCCGTCGACCGGGCGGTGGTCCTGCCGGTGCGCTTCGACCTGGCCGCCCTGCGCGCGCAGGGCGAGGTGCCCGCGCTGCTGCGGGGGCTGGTCCGTGCGCGGGTCCGCCGGTCGGCCGTGGCCGGTTCCTCGGCGGCCGACGACCTGACCCGCCGGCTCTCCACCCTGCGGGCGGACGAGCGGCAGGAGGTGCTGCTGGACGTGGTGCGTGCGCAGATCGCCCTGGTCCTGGGCCACGCCGGTGCGGCCGAGGTGGATGCGAGCCGGGCTTTCCAGGATCTCGGCTTCGATTCGCTGACGGCCGTGGAGTTGCGGAACCGGTTGGCCGAGGTGGTGGGGGTGCGGTTGCCGGCGACGGTGGTGTTCGACTACCCGTCGGCGGAGGTGTTGGTCCGGTTCCTGCTGGACGAGCTGTTCGATGGCGAGGCGGAGGTCTCGCGGGTGGCGGCCGGGTTGCCGTCGGTGGTGGACGATCCGGTGGTGATCGTGGGGATGGCGTGCCGGTACCCGGGTGGGGTGCGGTCGCCGGAGGGTCTGTGGCGGTTGGTTGCGGACGGAGTGGACGCGATCTCCGACTTCCCGACGGATCGTGGCTGGGACGTGGAGTCGCTGTACAGCGCGGACCCTGAGGTGCGGGGAACGTCCTTCACGCGTTCGGGTGGTTTCCTGTACGAGGCCGGGGAGTTCGACGCGGAGTTCTTCGGGATGAGTCCGCGTGAGGCGTTGGCGACGGATGCGCAGCAGCGGTTGTTGCTGGAGACGTCGTGGGAGGCGTTCGAGCACGCAGGGCTCGACCCGCTGTCGTTGCGCGGCAGCCGGACGGGCGTCTTCGCGGGCGTGATGTACACGGACTACCGGGATCTGCTCGGCGCCGAACAGTTCGAGGGCTTCCGCGGCAACGGCAGTGCGCCGAGCATCGCCTCGGGGCGTGTCGCGTACACCCTGGGCCTGGAGGGCCCGGCGGTGACGGTGGACACCGCGTGCTCGTCGTCGCTGGTGGCCGTTCACTGGGCGGCGCAGGCGCTCCGGTCCGGTGAGTGCTCGCTGGCGGTGGCCGGCGGGGTGACGGTGATGTCCACGCCGAGCACCTTTGTGGAGTTCTCGCGTCAGGGCGGTCTGTCGGCCGACGGTCGGTGCCGTTCGTTCTCGGACGCGGCGGACGGTGTGGGCTGGGGCGAGGGCGTGGGCATGCTGGTGCTGGAACGCCGGTCCGACGCCCGGCGCAACGGGCACCGCGTGCTGGCGGTGCTGCGTGGCAGTGCGGTGAACCAGGACGGTGCGTCGAACGGTCTGACAGCACCCAACGGTCCTTCGCAGCAGCGGGTGATCCGCCAGGCGCTCGCCAGCGGCGGGTTGTCGGCCGCCGACGTGGACGCGGTGGAGGCACACGGCACGGGCACCACCCTGGGTGACCCGATCGAGGCGCAGGCTCTGCTGGCGACCTACGGGCAGGAGCGCGAGGCCGAACGGCCGTTGTGGCTCGGCTCGGTGAAGTCGAACATCGGTCACACGCAGGCGGCGGCGGGTGTGGCCGGTGTGATCAAGATGGTGATGGCGATGCGCCACGGTGTGCTGCCGAAGACGCTGCACGTGGATGCTCCCTCGTCGCACGTGGATTGGAGCGAGGGCGCCGTTGAGCTGCTGACGGAAGCGACGGAGTGGCCCCAGGGCGCGGGTCCGCGCCGGGCGGGCGTGTCCTCGTTCGGGATCAGCGGCACCAACGCGCACGTCGTCCTTGAGCAGGGCGAGCCGGCGGACCTCCCGACCGTCGAACAGCCCGTGGTGACGCCCGGCGTGGTGCCGTGGGTGCTCTCCGGCCGGACCGAAGCTGCGCTGCGGGCGCAGGCCGAGGCACTGCGTGCCCACGTGGAGGCCGATCCCGATCTTGTTCTGACCGACGTTGCCCATGCGCTGGCGACCAGCCGATCGGCCTTTCAGTACCGTGCGGCGATCGTGGCCGACGACCGGGACGCCGCTCTGGGTGGACTGGCCGCGCTGGCGGCGGGGGAGCCCGCGGCCGGCGTGGTCGAGGGGGCGGTGGGTGCGGGCAAGCGTGCCTTCCTGTTCTCGGGTCAGGGGTCGCAACGGCTCGGTATGGGGCGGGAGTTGTATGCCAGGTTCCCGGTGTTCGCGGCGGCGTTCGACGCGGTCTGCGGGGAGCTTGGTGGGGTGCGCGAGGTGGTGTGGGGGTCGGACGCGGAGGTGTTGGACCGGACGGTGCACGCCCAGGCGGCGCTGTTCGCGGTCGAGGTGGCGTTGTTCC
>NZ_JBSFNM010000138.1:0-5264 GCF_053587085.1 Kitasatospora sp. NPDC003701 | reverse complement strand
TTCCGGCTGTCTGTGCGCCGCCAGGGACTCGAACCCCGGACCCGCTGATTAAGAGTCAGCTGCTCTAACCAACTGAGCTAGCGGCGCCTGCTGACGCGGAGAACATTACCTGGTCAGCAGCCGAAACTCACAATCGAGGGCCGGACGGCCGCTCGCCGCCCGCCCGCCGTCCGGACGGGTACCCCGGATCGGTATCCCGGTCGGGCGCCCGCCGGCCGCCGGACCGACGCGGCTCGCGCGGTCCACCGGGTCCACCGGGTCCACCGGGTCCACCGGGTCCACCGGGTCCACCGGGTCCACCGGGTCCACCGGGTCCACCGGGCCCACGGGGTTCCCGGGCCCACGGGGTTCCCAGGCTCACGGGGCTCACGGGGCTCACGGGGTGAGGACCACCTTGCCCCGGACGTGTCCGGTGCCGACCATCCGGTGGGCATCGGCCGCGCGCTCCAGCGGGAAGGTGTCGGCGATCTCCAGCCGCAGGCCGCCCGCCTCCCAGAGCTCGACCAGCTCGGCGAGCCGGGCCGCCGTCCGCTGCGCCCGCAGCGCGCGCAGGCCGAGCCGGGCGGCGGTGGCGTGGTCGACGACGGTGCCGATCCGGTCCCGGTCGGCGACCAGCTCGACCGAGGCCTCCAGGGCGCCGCGCCCGGCCGCGTCGAAGGCCGCGTCCACCCCCTGCGGCGCCACCGCCCGCACCCGCTCGACCAGCCCGTCCCCGTACGCGACCGGGATCGCGCCCAGCTCGCGCAGGTAGTCGTGGTTGCGCTCGCTCGCGGTGCCGATCACCGTGGCCCCCCAGGCGCGGGCGAGCTGGACGGCGACCGTGCCGACTCCGCCGGAGGCGCCGTGGACCAGGACGGTGTCGCCCGGGCCGACCCCCAGCTGGGTGAGCGCGACATGGGCGGTCTGGCCGGAGGCGGAGAGCGATCCGGCCTGCTCCCAGGGCATGCCGGCCGGCTTGGGGACGAGCTGGGAGCCGTCGACGGTGACGAACTCGGCGTGACTGTGCAGCACCCGGAAGCCCAGCACCTCGTCGCCGACCTCCCAGCCGTAGCTGCCCGGCCCGAGCTGGTCGACCACCCCGGCGAACTCGTTGCCCGGCACGGCCGGCAGCTCGACCTGCGCCCCCGGTGGCGTCCAGCCCTCCCGGACGGCGAGGTCGGCGGGCTGCACCCCGGCCGCGTAGACCCGGACCCGTACCTCGCCCTGTCCGGCGGCGGGGGTGGGCACCTCGGTCACCCGCAGTACGTCGGGACCGCCGAACCGGGGGACGGTGACAGCCTTCATCTGGAGCTCCTGCCTCGTGGTCTGTGCGCTCGGTCGCGGTGTTCTCGGTCGCGGTGCGCTCGGTCCTGCCCCGCGCTCCGATCATCAGAGGTGAAGCGGACTTGAGGTCAAGTGCCCTCCGGCGTGTTGCGATGGTTGAGCGCATTGTCGGATTTATCCTCGACGGCGGCCCGACTCACGTCCGGCCGCCCCCGCGTCCGTCATCCGCAGCCCGTCACCCGCTCTCTCCCCCCCCGCCCGACCTCCGTCCCAAGCCGTTCGTCACCGAGAGGAACTCCCGTGGGCCAGCTGCCCCTGCTCTTCGTGGTGCTGCTCGCCTCCGTGGTGACCATGCCGCTCGCCCGGCGGACGGGCGTGCCGCAACCCGTGCTGATGACCCTGCTGGGCATCGTCATGGCGCTGGTCCCGCAGATCCCGGACATCTCCCTCGACCCGGACCTGATCCTGCCGCTGGTCCTGCCGCCGCTGATCTTCGCCGTCGCCCGGCGCTCCTCGGTCCGCTACTTCCGGGCCAACATCCGCTCCATCCTGCTGCTCGCGGTCGCCCTGGTGGTGGTCACCACGACCGCGGTCGCCGGGACCGTGCACGCGCTGCTGCCCGCGCTGCCGGTCGCGGCCGCCGTCGCGGTCGGCGCGCTGGTCTCCCCGCCGGACCCGGTCGCCGCCGTCGCGGTGGCCGGCAGCGTCGGCCTGCCGCGCCGGCTGGTGTCGATCCTGGAGAGCGAGGGCCTGTTCAACGACGTCACCGCGATCGTCATCTACTCGCTGGCCATCGACGCGGTGGTCGGCGGTGACTTCTCGCCCGGCCACGCGGTGCTGCGCTTCGTGCTCTCGGCCGTCCTCGCCGTCGTCATCGGCATCGGGCTCGGCTGGCTCAACGCCAAGCTCGCCTCCTTCCTGGAGGACCCGACCCAGCAGGTCGCGCTCAACCTGCTGGTGCCCTTCGCCGCCTACACCCTGGCCGAGGAGACCCACGGCTCCGGCGTGCTCGCCGTCGTGGTCTGCGCGCTCTACCTCGCCGAGCGCGCCGCCGAGGCCGACGCCGTCTCCTACCGGCTGGTCGGCAACGCCTTCTGGGAGATCGTCGAGATCCTGATCACCGGGGTCGCCTTCGGGCTGATCGGCCTGGAGCTGGCCACCGTCCTGAAGGAGGCCGGCACCGGCTGGACGAGCATGCTCGGCGACGCGGCCGCCGTCATCGCCGTCGTGGTCGTGGTCCGGCTGCTCTGGCTGCTGCCGGCCGGCTGGCTCTCCAGGAAGCTGCGGTCCGGTGCCGACGAGGACACCCCGATCAGCTGGCAGGAGAGCGTGGTGCTCTGGTGGTCCGGGATGCGCGGGGTGGCCACCGTCGCCCTCGCCCTGGCCATCCCGCTGACCGTCGACTCCGGCGAGGGCTTCCCCGAACGCGGCCGGCTGGTCTTCATCGCCTTCAGCGTCGTCCTGTTCACCCTGCTGGTCCAGGGGCTCACCCTGCCGTGGCTGGCCAAGGTGCTGCACCTGGACGTCGACCACGACAAGCACGAGCAGGCGGTGCGCGAGCTCTGGTGGCGGGCCGCCCGGGCCGGGCTGCTGCGGCTCGGCGAACTGGAGGAGGAGGACAAGCTGCCGGCCGAGGTCGCCGACCGCCTGCGGGACCGTCAGCACGACCGGCTGGCCCGGCTCTGCCCGGAGAAGTACGCCGAGGAGGAGGCCAGCGAGGCGAAGCTGAGGCTCAGCCAGTGGCGGGCCGCGTACAGCGTCGAGCAGGAGATGATCGCCGCCTCCCGGCGCGAGATGCTGGCCGCCCGCAGCGAACTCGGCGCCGACCCGGAGCTGGTCGACCAGGTGCTGCGCGGGCTCGACCTGCGCTCCGAACGGAAGTGACGCGGCGTCCGGATCCACCGCCCGGCCGTCGGGCGGGCGACGCCGGAGCGTCCGGACGGCAACCGCCGGGCGTCCGGACGAGGGCCACGGAGCGTCCGCGAACGGAATGTGCGCAGGCGGTCCCGACGTTGCATAGGCTGGCCCCGGGCAGGCCGTCAACGGAGTCGGCGCACCACCAGTACCCGCACGACCTCGCGAAAACCCTCCCGCCTGGCCCTGCCGGTTTCTGCACCCAGATGAATCGAGGAGCCACCGATGTCGCAGACCCGTGCCGACGCCCGTACCCCGCTGGACCGCACCCCGCAGTGGGCGGCCCTCGGCAAGCACCGCGCGGAGCTGGGCGAGACGCACCTGCGCGAGCTGTTCGCCGCGGACCCGGAGCGAGGCCGCCGCTACACCCTCCAGGTCGGCGACCTGCACGTGGACTACGCCAAGCAGCTGGTCACGGACGAGACGCTGACCCTGCTGCGCGAGCTCGCCGAGGCCACCGGCGTCGCCCGGCTGCGGGACGCGATGTTCCGCGGCGAGAAGATCAACAACACCGAGCACCGCGCCGTCCTGCACACCGCGCTGCGCGCCCCGCGCGGGGCCGTCATCGAGGTCGACGGCGAGAACGTGGTGCCCGCCGTGCACGCCGTGCTCGACAAGATGGCGGCCTTCGCCGAGCAGGTCCGCAGCGGCGCCTGGCGCGGCCACACCGGCAAGCGGATCAAGGCCGTCGTCAACATCGGCATCGGCGGCTCCGACCTCGGCCCCGCCATGGCCTACGAGGTGCTGCGCTCCTACGCCGCGCGCGACCTCGACGTCCGCTTCGTCTCCAACGTGGACGGCGCCGACCTGCACGAGGCCGTCCGCGACCTCGACCCGGCCGAGACGCTCTTCATCGTCGCCTCCAAGACCTTCACCACCATCGAGACCATCACCAACGCGGTCTCGGCCCGCAGCTGGCTGCTCACCGGCCTGGGCGCGGACACCGAGGCGGTGGCGAAGCACTTCGTCGCCCTCTCCACCAACGCCGAGGGCGTCGCGGACTTCGGCATCGACACCGCCAACATGTTCGAGTTCTGGGACTGGGTGGGCGGCCGTTACTCCTACGACTCGGCGATCGGCCTCTCGCTGATGATCGCCATCGGCCCGGACGCCTTCCGCGAGATGCTGGACGGCTTCCACCTGGTCGACGAGCACTTCCGCACGGCGCCCGCCGAGGAGAACGTCCCGCTGCTGCTCGGCCTGCTCGGCGTCTGGTACGGCGCCTTCTTCGACGCCCAGGCGCACGCCGTGCTGCCGTACTCGCACTACCTGTCGAAGTTCACCGCCTACCTCCAGCAGCTGGACATGGAGTCCAACGGCAAGTCGGTGGACCGCGACGGCAACCCGGTGAGCTGGCAGACCGGCCCGGTGGTCTGGGGCACGCCCGGCACCAACGGCCAGCACGCCTACTACCAGCTGCTGCACCAGGGCACCAAGGTCATCCCGGCCGACTTCATCGGCTTCGCCCGCCCGGTCGCCGACCTGCCGGCTGGCCTGGTCGCCCAGCACGACCTGCTGCTCGCCAACTTCTTCGCCCAGACCCAGGCGCTGGCCTTCGGCAAGACGCCGGAGGAGGTCGCGGCCGAGGGCGTGCCGGCCGAGCTGGTCCCGCACAAGACCTTCAAGGGCAACCACCCGACCACCACCATCCTGGCCGGTGACCTGACCCCGTCGGTACTCGGCCAGCTGGTCGCGCTGTACGAGCACAAGGTGTTCGTCCAGGGCGCGATCTGGAACATCGACTCCTTCGACCAGTGGGGCGTCGAGCTCGGCAAGGTGCTCGCCAAGCGGATCGAGCCGGTGCTGCTGACCGGCGAGGGCGCCGACGCGCTGGACAGCTCCACGGCGGAGCTGGTCGCGCGCTACCGCTCGCTGCGCGGCCGCTGAGCCCGATGGCCGCCCGCCGGATCCGTCCGGCGGGCGGCACCGCGGGGGGCGCCCGGGCCGTCGGGGCCGTCAGGGTCGGAAACGCCGGAAGGCCCCTTGCTCTCGCAAGGGGCCTTCCGGCTGTCTGTGCGCCGCCAGGGACTCGAACCCCGGACCCGCTGATTAAGAGTCAGCTGCTCTAACCAACTGAGCAGATAGGA
>NZ_JBSFNM010000137.1:0-5286 GCF_053587085.1 Kitasatospora sp. NPDC003701 | reverse complement strand
GCCCGGTTACATTCCGAACCCGGAAGCTAAGCCTCACAGCGCCGATGGTACTGCAGGGGGGACCCTGTGGGAGAGTAGGACGCCGCCGAACAATTCTTCTAGAGAAGCCCCCGCCGGGGAACCGGACGGGGGCTTTTCTGTTGTAGGGTCAACATGCAAAAGTCGTCACACGGTACAGGAGGCCCCCGGGTGGAGGTCCAGGAGACGCGGGTCCAGACCGATCGCGTCCTCACCATCCCCAACCTGCTGAGCATGGGCCGGCTGGTCGGCGTTCCGCTCTTCCTCTGGCTGATCCTCTGGCCGGTGTTCGACGGGCCGAACAACGACGGCTGGGCGCTGCTGATTCTGATGCTGAGTGGCATCAGCGACTACCTCGACGGAAAGCTCGCCCGCAGGTGGGGGCAGATCAGTCGGGTCGGTCAGCTGCTCGACCCGCTGGCGGACCGCCTCTATGTGCTCTCCACCCTGCTGGGTCTGACCTGGCGTGAGATCCTGCCGTGGTGGCTCACGGCGATCCTGATCGCGCGTGAGCTCTTTATCGCGGGGCTCCTTCCCATTCTGAACCGGCACGGCTACGGCCCGTTGCAGGTGAGTTTCCTGGGGAAGGCCGCGACATTCAATCTGATGTACGCGTTTCCGCTTCTGCTGCTCGGCACCGGGGACACCTGGATCGCGCGGCCGGCCGAGGTGGTCAGCTGGGCCTTCATCTGGTGGGGGACCACCCTGTACTGGTGGGCCGGCATTCTCTACGCCGTCCAGGCACGGCAGATCATCCGGGCGGGCTCGGCCTCCTCCGCGTCCGCAGTCTGAGACGCGATCTGAGAGAAGTCCCACGGCGCCACGGTGCGTCGGACGATATCTTCCGGGTAGACACCCTCTGAAACGGTTTGATGGACCTGCAGGGTCCACACCGCGAAGGAGGACGCACCCGTAATGAAAGCCGTTGTAATGGCAGGGGGCGAAGGCACCCGACTCCGCCCGATGACCTCCAGCATGCCGAAGCCGCTGCTTCCGGTCGCCAATAGGCCGATCATGGAGCACGTGCTTCGGCTGCTGAAGCGGCACGGTCTCTCCGACACCGTCGTGACCGTCCAGTTCCTCGCCTCACTGGTCAAGAACTACTTCGGTGACGGCGAAGAGCTGGGTATGCATCTGACATATGCGAACGAGGAGACGCCGCTCGGCACTGCGGGGAGTGTCAAGAACGCCGAGGACGCGCTGAAGGACGACTCCTTTCTGGTGATCTCCGGTGACGCGCTGACCGACTTCAATCTCTCGGAATTGATCGAGTTCCACCGCAGCAAGAACGCTCTGGTCACCGTCTGTCTCACCCGTGTGCCGAATCCGCTGGAGTTCGGCATCACGATCACCGATGACGAGGGCCGGGTCGAGCGCTTCCTGGAGAAGCCGACCTGGGGGCAGGTCTTCTCCGACACGGTCAACACCGGCATCTATGTCATGGAGCCCGAGGTCTTCGACTACGTGGCGGCGGGTGAGTCCGTCGACTGGTCGAGCGATGTGTTCCCGCAGCTGCTGAAGGAGGGCAAGCGGGTCTACGGCTACGTGGCCGAGGGCTACTGGGAGGACGTGGGCACCCACGAGAGCTATGGCAAGGCCCAGGCGGACGTCCTGGAGGGCAAGGTCGACGTCGAACTCGACGGGTTCGAGATCTCGCCCGGCGTCTGGGTGGCCGAAGGGGCCGAGGTGGACCCGGACGCGATCCTCCGCGGCCCCCTGTACATCGGGGACTACGCCAAGGTCGAGGCCGGCGTGGAGATCCGCGAGCACACCGTGCTCGGCAGCAACGTGGTCGTCAAACGCGGGGCCTTCCTGCACAAGGCGGTCATCCACGACAACGTCTACATCGGGCCGCAGAGCAACCTGCGGGGCTGCGTGGTCGGCAAGAACACCGATGTGATGCGGGCCGCGCGGATCGAGGACGGGGCGGTGATCGGCGACGAGTGCCTGGTCGGCGAGGAGTCGATCATCGGCGCCAACGTCCGGGTCTACCCGTTCAAGACCATCGAGGCCGGCGCGGTCGTCAACACCTCGGTGATCTGGGAGTCCCGCGGCCAGGAGCACCTCTTCGGGCTGCGCGGAGTGTCGGGCATCCTCAACGTCGAGATCACGCCCGAGCTGGCCGTCCGGCTGGCGGGCGCGTACGCGACGACGCTGAAGAAGGGGGCCACCGTCACCATCGCGCGTGACCACTCGCGTGGTGCGCGTGCGCTCAAGCGGGCGATGATCTCGGCGCTGCAGACCAGTGCGATCGATGTCCGGGACCTCGAGAACGTGCCGATGCCGGTGGCCCGGCAGCACACGGCCCGGGGGAGCGCGGGCGGGATCTTCCTGCGGACCACACCCGGTGTGCCGGACTCGCTCGACATCCTCTTCTTCGACGAGCGCGGCGCCGACCTCTCCCAGGCCGGGCAGCGCAAGCTCGACCGGGTGTACGCCCGCCAGGAGTACCGGCGCGCGTTCCCGGGCGAGATCGGCGACCTGACCTTCCCGTCCAGCGTCTTCGACTCCTACGCCGGCAATCTGCTGCGGGCGGTGGACACCACGGGTGTCCGCGAGGCGGGGCTGAAGGTGGTGGTGGACACGGCGCACGGCAGTGCCGGGCTCGTTCTGCCGAGCATCCTGGGCCGGCTCGGCGTGGAGGCGCTCACCGTCTCCAGCGGGCTGGACGAGGCGCGGCCGACGGAGGACGCCGAGGAGCGGCGGGCTGGGCTGGCCAGGCTCGGTGAGCTGGTCGCCTCCTCCCGGGCGGCCTTCGGCGTCCGGTTCGACCCGGTCGGCGAGCGGGTGGCCTTCGTGGACGAGCTGGGCCGTGTGATCGACGACGACCGCGCGCTGCTGGTGCTGCTCGACCTGGTCGCGGCCGAGCGCCGGAGCGGCCAGGTGGCGCTGCCCGTGACGACCACCAGGATCGCCGAACAGGTCGCCGCCTACCACGGCACGCAGGTCGTCTGGACCACGACCACGCCGGACGACCTGGCCAAGGCGGCCGCGGCCGAGGGCACGGTGTTCGGCGGCGACGGACGCGGCGGTTTCGTGGTGCCCGAGTTCAGCGGGGTGCTGGACGGCGCCGCGGCGTTCGTCCGCCTGGTCGGGCTGGTGGCCCGGACCCAGCTCACGCTGAGCCAGATCGACGCGCGGATCCCGCAGGCGCACATCCGCCGGCGCGACATCGCGACGCCGTGGGCGGCGAAGGGCATGGTCATGCGCTCGGTGGTGGAGGCGGCCGGCACCCGCCAGCTCGACACCACGGACGGCGTCCGGGTCGTCGAGGCGGACGGCCGTTGGACGCTCGTGCTGCCCGACCCCGCCGAGGCGGTCACCCACCTCTGGGCGGAGGGCCCGGACGACGAGGCGACCGAGGCACTGCTGGACGAGTGGGCGGCGGTGGTCGACGGCGCCGGGCGGTGACCACCGGGCCGCGATGACGCGGCCGGGGCAGCGGAGCGGAGCGGCGGACGCCGCACGCTCCGCTGCCCGGTTTGGCACGGTTCGTCAGGATCTGTCGCTTCTGATGAGTCCGCAGGTCAGGGGGTGTGCGTCGACCCCTCCGCCGACATGGGACGATGGTCCGCATGCCAGCGACGCCGACGCCGAGTGCCAGTGACGGACGGTACAACCGTCCGGACGCCTCGATGTCCCTGCTGACCGGCGTGATGGAGCACAGCCTGGACGAGGGTTACGCCGAGGCGGCCGCGGCGCGGGGCGGTGACCGCGACAGCCGGATACCCGGCACGGCCCGCGGCCTGCTCACGCTGGGTCTCGGGCTGGCCCTGGTCGGGGCGGTGGTGACGGTGGGGGCCGTGAACGCGCACAAGGCCGAGCCCACGCTCGCCAAGGAGCGCGACGCGCTGATCCACCGGATCAACGACAGCAACAGCTCGGCGGACCGGCTGCAGCAGCAGGTCCAGGAGCTGCGGCGGAAGGTCGACACCACTCAGCAGCAGGCGCTGCCGCCGGGGGACGGCGACCCGGCCTCGCTGGCCGGCGCGGTGGGCCTGGCCGAGGTCACCGGGCCGGGCGTCAAGCTGGTCCTGGAGGACGCCTCCGGCACCGGCGCCGGCGGGAACGTCGACCCGCGCGCCGGTCAGGGCTTCTCCAACAGCGGCCGGCTGCGCGACCGCGATCTGCAACTGGTGGTGAACGGGCTCTGGGAGTCCGGCGCCGAGGCCGTCTCGATCAACGGGCAGCGGCTCACCGCGCTCTCCGCGATCCGTGCCGCGGGCGAGGCGGTGCTGGTGGACAACCGACCGCTGGTTCCGCCCTACAGCGTGCAGGCCCTGGGGGACGGGTCGAAGCTGGTCGCCACCTTCGAGAGCAACATGGCGGGTCAGTACCTCCGGCTGCTGCAGGAGAAGTACGGCATCAAGTCGACGATCTCCGCGCAGAAGAAGCTCACCCTGCCCGCCGCCGTCGGCGTCACGCTGCGGACCGCCCAGCCGGCCACGCCGGAGGCCTCGCCGACGGCGAGCCCGTCGGCCCCCGCCCCGAACACCCCGAGCCCCACGGCGTCCGCCACGGGTTCGCAGAGTCCGTCCGCCGGATCCTCGCGGTCGGCCACGCCGAGCACCCCGCCCGCGGGGAAGCGCACGCCGGGCGGCTCCGCCAAGACCACGCCGGCCCAATCGCCCACGGCGCCCACGACCGGGTCGCCCTCCTCAGGGACAGGAGCAGCTAGACCGTGATTGCCGTACTGGGTCTCGTGATCGGAGTGGTCGTCGGGCTCTTCGTCCAGCCCGAGGTGCCCGACGCCGTCGTGCCGTATCTGCCCATCGCGGTGGTGGCGGCGCTGGACGCGGTGTTCGGCGGTGTCCGGGCGATGCTCGACGGCATCTTCAACGACAAGGTGTTCATCGTGTCGTTCCTGTCCAACGTGGTGGTGGCGGCCCTGATCGTCTTCCTCGGGGACCAGCTCGGCGTCGGCTCGCAGCTGTCCACCGGTGTGGTCGTCGTCCTCGGCATCCGGATCTTCTCCAACGCCGCTGCGATCAGGCGCCATGTCTTCCGCGCCTGAGCCCGGCCGGGAGCCGGCGGACGAGAAGGCGGACGGACGGGCAGGAGAAGACGTGCGCGAGGACGGCAACGGGGAGCGGAAGGCGGCTCCGGCGGCGGAGAACGCGCTGCGGAAGCCCGCCGAACAGGTGAAGTCGGTCGTGCCGGTGAAGCCGGCCACGCCGGCCACGCCGGCCACGCCGGCCACGCCGGCCACGCCGGCCACGCCGGCCACGCCGGCCACGCCGGCCACGCCGGCCACGCCGGCCACGCCGG
>NZ_JBSFNM010000136.1:0-5364 GCF_053587085.1 Kitasatospora sp. NPDC003701 | reverse complement strand
ATGACGGCTTCGGTGCGCAGGGGGTTGATCTCGGAGACGGCGCCGACGAGCGTGGTCTTGCCGACGCCGAAGCCGCCGGCGACGACGATCTTCGCGGAGGTGGTGGCGCGGGTGGGGGCGGCCGCGTTAGAGCTTGCGAAGTCCACTGAGGACCCTTTCGAGCAGCGTGACGTCGGGCTGGTTTCCGGATTCGCCGCCGGAAGCGGGCTGGTGGATGGCGACCAGGCCGGCTTCGGCCAGGTCGGCCACGAGGATGCGGGCCACCCCCAGAGGAAGGGAGAGCAGCGCCGACACCTCGGCGACGGACTTGACCTCGGTGCACAGGGTGCAGATCCGCTGGTGCTCGGGGAGCAGGGTGGCCAGGCGCTGCGGGTCGACGTTGGCCGAGACGAGCGCCTCCAGCGCCAGCTCGTAGCGCGGCCTGGTCCGTCCGCCGGTCATCGCGAACGGCCGGATCAGCGGGCCCGAGTCGTGGTCGTCCTCGAACTCCTCGACGTACCCGGGCTCCTGGGCCGGCACGTGGCCGGGGCCGGGGCCGTGCTGGCCGGGCTGCGGTGCGGGGGCGGAGTGCCGGCCGGGCAGGTGGCCGGTCGTCCCTCCCGGCGCCGGGTAGCCGGCCGGGGGCGCGTCGTACGAGGGCTGCCGGTCGTACTGGCCGTACTGCTCCTGCGGGTACGGCTGACCGTACTGCTGCTGGCCGTACTGGTCGTACTGGCCGTGCTGGCCGTACTGCTGACCGTGGCCGGCGACGCCGGGTGCTCCGAAGGCGTCATGGCCCGTGCCAGGGTACGGAACGCCGTACTGGCCGCTGCGGTCGTCGGGCGGTGTCACGGTTCCTCTCCTCACAAGGTGCGGCGGTGCGGTGCGAGCTCTGGCACAGGTCCGGAGCCGGTGGTGCGAAGGCCGTACAACGTCCGAACCCGAGCCCGCCGAAGCGGGCCCGGGACGGGCGTGGAGGTGCTTCGAATACCAGGACGGTATCCGACGAACCGTCAGTGCAGGAGACTGCCCTGGAGTTCTGCGCGGAGTGCGGGGGTGAGGACGGCGCCGGCGCGGTCGACGAGCAGCGCCATCTCGTAGCCGACGAGACCGATGTCGGAGTCCGGGGACGCCAGGACGGCAAGGGCGGAGCCGTCACTGACGGCCATCAGGAAGAGGAAACCGCGCTCCATCTCGACAACGGTCTGGTTGACCTCGCCGCCCTCGAAGATCCGGCTGGCGCCGGAGGTGAGGGAGGTGAGGCCGGAGGCGACGGCGGCGAGCTGGTCGGCGCGGTCGCGGGGGAAACCTTCGGACATGCACAGCAGGAGGCCGTCCGCGGAGACCACCACCGTGTGCGACACCCCAGGGGTGTTGTCCACGAAATTGGTGATCAGCCAGTTCAGGTTCTGTGCGGCCTGGCTCATCTGACTCAACTCAACGCTCCTGGTGGTTCGAGCCGCCGAAGAGATCGGTGCTGCGGTTCTGCTGTCCGTTGCCGGACTGGTCTGCCTGATCGGGGTCGATCCGGAAGCTTCCGGTGTTGCCGGCGCTGCGGCCCTGCTCCACACCGCGGCGCAGGTTGGTGAGCCGGCCGCGAACCTCCTCGGGGCTGCGGGAGACCTGCGGCCCGTCCTGCGGAGTGGGCTTGGCGTTGCCGGCCACCAGGTTCTGCTTGGGCACCCGCCGGGGCAGGCCGGAGGGGGTGGTCCCGCCGGAGGCGGGCTCGCGCAGCTGCTCGGCGCGCTGCCAGGCACCGTCGTTGGGCGACTGCCAGGCGGCGCTGGTCGGGCCGGTCGGTCCGGTGGGACCGTAACCGCCCAGCGCGGACACTTCGTGGCCGCGCGGTTCGGTGGGCGCCGAGGTGTCCTTGGCGCCGGTGAACCAGTTCGGGGTCTCGCCGGTGTCCTGGCCGCCGCCCTGCTGCGGCGCCGCGGCCGGGCCGCCACCGGCCAGCTGCTGGCCGGGGCGGCGCTGCGGCAGCCCGGACGGCAGGGTGGCGGTCGTCTCGGCGGCGGGCAGCGCCGGCGGCTCCGGGCTGTACGGGTGGCCGGCCGGGGCCTCCTCGGCCCCGTACTGCTCGTCGCCGTAGCCGTCGTAGCCCTGGTACTGGCCGTACTGGTCGTCCTGGCCCTGACCCTGGTTCTGGCCCTGGCCGTACTGGTCGTCGCCGTAGCCCTGCTGCTGCGGGAACCGGCCGTAGGCGTCCTGACCGTAGTCGTTCTGCCCGTACTCGGCGCCGGCGTACCCGTCCTGGGCGTACCCGGACCGGTCGTAGCCGTACTGCTCGTCGGCGTAGCCGGACTGGTCGTAGCCCTGCTGGGCGTACTGGCCGTCCTGGCCGTCCTGGCCGTAGCCGTCGTCGTTGCGCCGGCCGTACGCCGGGTACTCGTCCTCGACCTCGGCGTCGACCACCGGCTGCTCGGACATCCCGTGCGGGCCGGCCTCCAGGGCCGCGCGGCGGACCTGGTCGAGCCGCTGCGAGCGCTGGACGGCCTCCAGGGCCGGGCTGAAGCCGCTGGAGCCGGCGTTGCCGTTGCCGGTGAGGTGGTCGTCGAAGCCCAGCTCGGCGGCGCTGCGCGGCTGGTTCTGGACCTCGGCGGCCCAGTCGGCCGCGGACGGCTCCTGCTCGGCGAAGATCCGGGACACGGTGAACTGCTCCTCCGGCTCCGGGGCCGGGCCCATCTGGGTCAGGAACGGCGGCAGCATGACCAGCGAGGTGGTGCCCGCGGACTCGCCCGAGGGGCGGAGCTGGACGCGGACGTCGTGCCGCTGGGACAGCCGGCCGACCACGAAGAGGCCCATGCGGCGGGAGATGGTGGCGTCGACGGTGGGCGGCTCGGCCAGCTTCTCGTTGATCTCGGCGAAGTCCTCGGCGGTGAGGCCGATGCCCTTGTCGTGGATCTCGACCAGCACCCGGCCGTCCGGCAGGCGGGTGGCGTTGACCAGCACCCGGGTCTGCGGGCTGGAGAACGAGGTGGCGTTCTCCAGCAGCTCGGCGAGCAGGTGGACGAGGTCGGTCACGGCGGCGCCGACGACCTCGGCCTCGGGGATGCCGGAGAGCTCGACGCGCTCGTACTGCTCCACCTCGGACGCGGCGGCGCGGAGCACGTCGACCAGCGGGACCGGGGTGTTCCAGCGGCGGCCGGCCTCCTCGCCCGCGAGGACGAGCAGGTTCTCACCGTTGCGTCGCATACGGGTCGCGAGGTGGTCCAGCTTGAAGAGGTTCTCCAGCTGGTCCGGGTCGGCCTCGTTGTTCTCCAGGTCGGTGATCAGCGCCAGCTGGCGCTGGATCAGGCTCTGGCTGCGGCGCGACAGGTTGGTGAAGATCGC
Organism: Kitasatospora sp. NPDC003701; assembly: GCF_053587085.1. Lineage (NCBI taxonomy): Bacteria > Bacillati > Actinomycetota > Actinomycetes > Kitasatosporales > Streptomycetaceae > Kitasatospora > Kitasatospora sp. NPDC003701. The sequence continues at coordinate 2,052 of NZ_JBSFNM010000136.1, read as the reverse complement.
GTTGACGTTTCCTCGCAGCAGGGCCTGCTCGGCGGCGAGTGCGACCGCCTGCCGGTGGACCTGGTCGAAGGCCCGGGCGACCTCGCCGATCTCGTCCTTGCCGTGCAGCGGGATCTGGCTGACCGAGGTGTCCACCCGGTCCGGGTCGGTCTTGGAGAGCTTCTCGACGAGGTCCGGCAGGCGGTGGTCGGCGATCTCCAGGGCGGCGTTGCGCAGGGTGCGCATGCCCAGGATCATCGAGCGGGCCACGTAGCCGGTGAGGACACCGGCGAGGACCAGCGCCGCGAGCACGATCGCCGAGTTGAGGATGGCGTCGTAGAGCGCGTTGTCCCGCAGGTCGGCGGCGTCGTTGAGGACGTCGTCCAGCAGCGCGACCTCGGTGGCGCGCAGGCTGGCGATGTGGGTGTTGGCGGCCTGCTCCCAGTTCTCCTTGGTCAGACCGGCGTCCTTGGCCTCCTTGTAGGCGGCGTCGGCGGCGGCCTTGCCCTTGGACTGGCCCTCGGCGGCGGCCTGGGTGTAGGCGGCGCCGAGGCCGAGCAGGCCCGTCATGGTCGGCACGCTGCCGTTCGGCATCCGGTAGGCGGCGCGCTGGTCGGCGGCGGCCTGGGCGACCTGGGCGTCGGCGTACCGCTTGGCGTCCTCGGGGGCGCTGCCGGTGTTGAACTCGGAGAGCGAGACCTGCTCCAGCTTCTGGGAGACCAGGAGCTGCTGGATCAGGTCGGTGTTCTCGTACCGGGTGGTGGACTGGGCCGAGATGCCGACCAGCAGGTGGAGCATCAGCGCGCGCTGGGTCGAGGCCGAGGCCTTGGCCAGCGACATGGCGTAGATCGCGCGGCCCTTGCTGGTGATGTTGCTGCTGCCGAGGCCGACCGAGTTGTCGTAGGCCAGCAGCGGCGCGATCATCGTCGAGTAGGCGGACTGGGTCGCGGTCGCGAACAGCTCCGGCTTGTAGGCGGCGTCGCGCAGGTGCGGCAGGAAGCCCACCATGCTCTGGAACGCCGCGTGCCGGTGGGGCAGCTCGGCGGACTTGTCGCTGGCCTCGTAGGCCGCGTTGTAGGCCTTGAGCGCGGCGTCGGTGGTGGTGCGGGTCTTGGGGACGTCGCCGTTCGGGTCCTGGCCGGTCAGCAGGGGGCTGAGCGTCTTGTCGCGCTCGTTCTCCAGCGCCTCGGCGAGCTCGGTGGCCGCCTTGGCCAGGCGGGCGGTCTTCTCGGCGCGCGAGGCCTTGACGTAGCCGTCGACCGAGGTGTTGACGCGCAGGCCGCCGAAGATCAGGCCGATGATGACCGGGATCAGCAGGATGGCTATCAGACGGGCCGGCACGCGCCAGTTGCGGGGCCGGAGGAAGTCGTACCGGCTTCCCTTGCCACCGCTCCCGTCGTCCGCGGAACCGCTGCTGCGGCGCTCCGTGGAGGCGGTCGGCGGCTTCGGTGCGGGCGCCGGGGGGCGCTCCTCGACCGGCGTGAACGCGGAGAATCCGGCCGGATCCGTTGCGGTGCCGTTCGGCTCGCTCTGGCGGGGCTCGGAGCGCCGCTGCGGGGCGACCTGCTGCTTACGCCTCACTCGACAACAACCTCTCGGCCGATTGGCGGCCATGGATCAATCCAGCGCTACCCCTGGCAGCGGCCCGCTGCTGGGTGGGACTGCCGTAATGGATTTAGGGGTAGCTGGAATTTCAGCACGTGCAGGGATGGGGGACAAACAGGTGTCGATGGCGGCCTGCTGCGGAACAATCCGGACATTCGCCGACATCGTGGAGCAAAACCGTGGTCTTCTGGCGCTGAGCGATGCTAATTCGCTACACATGGTCACTGTTGATCACAAAATGCCTACCGAACTGTTATCCGCTGCTTATGTGGGGGTCTTGCGTGGGCCGCCCGGACGACACCCGCCCTGTCTGCGGAGGTGCCCCGGCGCCCGACCGTGACGGTGGGGCGCCGGGGCTGCCGACCTGCGGGTTCCGTTCACCGCAGGCGGGCGAGGAGGGCGTGTTCGACGAGGGTGATGAGGGCGCTCTTGGCGCTGTCGCGTCGTCGGGCGTCGAGGGTGATGACG
>NZ_JBSFNM010000135.1:0-5498 GCF_053587085.1 Kitasatospora sp. NPDC003701 | reverse complement strand
ACTGCAGGGGGGACCCTGTGGGAGAGTAGGACGCCGCCGAACAATCATTGTGAAGAACCCCCCGATCCATCCGGATCGGGGGGTTCTTTGCGTTTTCGGGGCCTGGCGGGTCGGCACACCTTTGGCCTGCGACGGCACTCGCCGCCGGCCCGACGCGACGGCCCCGACGCTCCGGCCCGGCCGAGCCGGCCCGGCCCGGAGGCCCGACCCGGAGGCGGCGAGGAGGCCGCGGTCGTGGCCGGCGCGGCCCGGATGTTCTCGGCCATCCCGGTGGCGATCGCGGCCGGCGCTCTGGACTTACTAGGACGTCCAACTATATGGTCGTGAACAAGGCCCGCAGTGCAGGGAAGCCGGTGTGAATCCGGCACGGTCCCGCCACTGTGACCGGGGAGTGCGTCGTCGCAGTACCAGCCACTGGCAGCCAGCCGGGAAGGCCGGGCGGCGCGCGGTGATCCGGGAGTCAGGATACCGACTGCGGGTGTTCGTGTTGTCCACGAGGATGGAGCAAACACGCATGGCACCGGTCCGCGTTCTTCCCGACCCTGGTGATCCTGCGACGGCTGCGGTGTGCCCGTCACCCTGACGGTGTGCCGCGCCCGGCAGTACCCGTGTGCCCCCGCCCGTACCGAGCCCGGCTCGCGTCGGGCCCAGGCCCACGGTGCCCCTGCCGTGCCCCAGTTCCCTCGGATCCACCTGACGTCCTGACGAGAGCAGGCTTGTGATGATCCGTGAACTCACCCACTACATCGGCGGAAAGCACGTCCCCGGCACCTCCGGGGTGTTCGGCGACGTGTACGACCCCAACACCGGGACGGTCCAGGCGCGCGTCCCGCTCGCGAGCCGGGCCGAGACCGAGGCGGCGATCGCCGACGCCGAACAGGCCCAGGTCGAATGGGCGGCCTGGAACCCGCAGCGGCGGGCCCGGGTCCTGCTGCGCTTCCTCCAGCTGGTCGAGGCCGAGCGCGAGCCGCTGGCCCGGCTGCTCTCCGCCGAGCACGGCAAGACCGTCGCCGACGCCCACGGCGACCTCCAACGCGGGCTGGAGGTGGTCGAGTTCGCCGCCGGCATCCCGCACCTGCTCAAGGGCGAGTTCACCGACAGCGCCGGTACCGGCATCGACGTGTACTCGCTGCGCCAGCCGCTCGGCGTGGTCGCCGGCATCACCCCGTTCAACTTCCCCGCGATGATCCCGCTGTGGAAGGCGGCACCCGCGATCGCCTGCGGAAACGCCTTCGTGCTCAAGCCCTCCGAGCGCGACCCGTCGGTGCCGTTGCGCCTCGCCGAGCTGTTCGTCGAGGCGGGCCTGCCGCCGGGCGTGCTGAACGTCGTCAACGGCGGCAAGGAGGCGGTGGACACGCTGCTCGACGATCCGCGGGTGCAGGCGCTGGGGTTCGTCGGTTCGACGCCGATCGCCGAGTACGTCTACGCCACGGCCGCCGCGCGGGGCAAGCGGGCGCAGTGCTTCGGCGGCGCCAAGAACCACATGATCGTGATGCCGGACGCCGACCTCGACCAGGCCGCCGACGCGCTGATCGGCGCCGGGTACGGCTCCGCCGGCGAGCGCTGCATGGCCATCTCCGTCGCGGTGCCGGTGGGGGAGGAGACCGCCGACGCGCTGGTGGCCAAGCTCACCGAGCGGATCGCCGCGCTCAAGGTCGGCGCCTCGCACGACCCCGAGGCCGAGTTCGGGCCGCTGGTCAGCCAGGACGCCCTGGACCGGGTCCGCGGCTTCCTGGACCTGGGTGTCGAGGAGGGCGCCGAACTGGTCGTCGACGGCCGCGGTCTGACCGTGCCGGGGTACGAGGACGGCTACTTCCTGGGGGCCACGCTGTTCGACCGCGTCACCGCCGGGATGCGGATCTACCGCGAGGAGATCTTCGGCCCGGTCCTGTGCGTGGTCCGCGCGGCCGACTACGAGGAGGCGCTGCGGCTGCCGAGCGAGCACGAGTTCGGCAACGGCGTGGCGATCTTCACCCGGGACGGCGACACCGCCCGGGACTTCACCCGCCGGGTGAACACCGGCATGATCGGCGTCAACGTGCCGATCCCGGTCCCCGTGGCCTACCACACCTTCGGCGGCTGGAAGCGCTCCGGCTTCGGCGACCTCAACCAGCACGGCCCGGACTCGGTCCGCTTCTACACCAGGACCAAGACCGTCACCTCGCGCTGGCCCTCCGGGGTCAAGGAGGGCGCGAGCTTCACCATCCCGACGATGGGCTGAGGCCGCCGTGCACACCTTGACGGAGGATCAGCACGCCATCGCCGAGACCACCCGGGACTTCGCGCGCGAGCACCTGGCGCCGTACGCGGTCGAGTGGGACCGGGACAAGCACTTCCCGCTGGACGTGCTGCGCAAGGCGGCCGGACTCGGGCTCGGCGGCGTCTACGTCCGCGAGGGCGCGGGCGGTTCGGGGCTCACCCGGCAGGACGGGGTGCTGGTGTTCGAGGCGCTGGCCACCGGCTGCCCCTCGATCGCGGCCTACCTGTCCATCCACAACATGGTCGCCTGGATGGTCGACCGCTACGGCACCCCCGCGCAGCGCTCCCGCTGGCTGCCCGGGCTGTGCGCGATGGAGAGCCCGGCCAGCTACTGCCTGACCGAGCCCGGGGCGGGTTCCGACGCGGCCGCCCTCGCGACCCGCGCCGTCCGCGACGGCGACGGCTGGGTGCTGGACGGCGTCAAGCAGTTCATCTCCGGCGCGGGCGCCTCCCAGCTGTACGTGGTGATGGCCCGGACCGGGGGCGAGGGGCCGCGCGGGATCTCGGCGTTCGTCGTCGAACGCGACGACCCGGGGCTCTCCTTCGGTCCGAACGAGCGCAAGATGGGCTGGAACGCCCAGCCCACCCGCCAGGTCGTCCTGGACGGCGTCCGGCTGCCCGCCGACCGGCTCCTCGGGGCGGAGGGCGAGGGCTTCCGGATCGCGATGAACGGGCTCAACGGCGGGCGGCTGGGCATCGCCGCCTGCTCGCTCGGCGGCGCCCAGGACGCGCTGGAGCGGGCCACCGGCTACCTGGCCGAGCGCGAGGCGTTCGGCGCCAAACTCCTGCACGCCCAGGCGCTCCAGTTCCGACTGGCCGACATGGCCACGGAGTTGGAGGCGGCCCGGTCGCTGCTCTGGCGGGCGGCCGCCGCGCTGGACCGCGGTGACCCGCGGGCGCCGGAGCTCTGCGCGATGGCCAAGCGGTACGCCACCGACACCGGCTTCGACGTCGCCAACGCCGCGCTCCAACTCCACGGCGGCTACGGCTACCTGGCCGACTACGGCATCGAGAAGATCGTCCGCGACCTGCGGGTGCACCAGATCCTGGAAGGGACCAACGAGATCATGCGCGTCATCGTCGCCCGCGGCCTGACCGGAGCCGCGTGATGGCCGGGAGCACAGCGGCCGACGCCGGCACCGACAGCGAGGAGGTCGTGGTCCGGCGGGAGGGCCGGGCGGGCCTGATCGTCCTCGACCGGCCCGCCGCGCTGAACGCCCTCACCCACGGCATGGTGCGGCGGATCGCCGCCGCGCTGGAGGAGTGGGAGCGGGACGACCGGGTGGAGACCGTCGTCATCGCCGGGGCCGGGGACCGCGCCTTCTGCGCCGGCGGGGACATCGTCGCCATCCACCGCGCCGCCACCGGCGGCGATCCGCGCGCGGTCGAGGACTTCTGGCGGGACGAGTACCGGCTGAACGCCCGCATCGCCCGGTACGGCAAGCCCTACGTCGCCGTCATGAACGGCATCGTGATGGGCGGCGGGGTCGGCGTCTCCGCCCACGGCAGCGTCCGGATCGTCACCGGGACCACCCGGCTGGCGATGCCGGAGGCGGGCATCGGGTTCGTCCCCGACGTCGGGGGCACCTACCTGCTCGCGCTGGCGCCCGGCGAGCTGGGCACCCACCTGGCCCTGACCGCGGGCTCGGCGGGCGCCGGCGACGCCCTGCTCTGCGGGCTCGCCGACCACTTCGTGCCCGGCGAGCGGCTGCCCGCCCTGCTCGACGACCTGGCCGCACTGCCCGTCCACGACGCGCTCGCCCGGCACGTCGCACCCGCGCCGCCCGCCCCGCTGGAGCGGCAGCGCCCCTGGATCGACGCCTGCTACGCGGCCGGCACCGTCGAGGAGATCGTCGACCGGCTCGGCGCCAGCGGTGAACCCGAGGCGAAGAAGGCGGCCGACCGGATCACCGCCAACGCGCCGGCCGCCGTCAAGGCGACGCTCGCCGCCCTGCGCCGGGCCCGCGCCCTCGGCCCGCTGGAGGCGGTGCTGGACCAGGAGTACCGGACCTCCTGCGCTGCGCTCGCCACGCCGGACCTCGCCGAGGGCATCCGGGCGCAGGTGATCGACAAGGACCGCACACCGCGCTGGAACCCGGCCACGCTGGACGCCGTCACGCCCGCGGTCGTGGCCCGCTACTTCGCCCCGCTCGGTGAGCGGGAACTCGGCCTCGCCGCCACCACACCCCTGGAGCGCTGGTGACCCACCACATCGGATTTCTCGGACTCGGCAACATGGGCGGCCCGATGGCCGCCAACCTCGTCAAGGCCGGCCACCGCGTGACCGGCTACGACCTCGTCCCGGAGGCGCTCCGGCAGGCGGAGACGGCCGGGGTCGCCCCGGCGGCCTCGGCGGCCGGGGCCGTGCGCGACGCGGACGTGGTGATCACCATGCTGCCGGCCGGCCGCCACGTGCTGGCGGCCTACGCCGACCTGCTGCCCGCGGCCCGCCCGGGCGCGCTCTTCGTCGACTGCTCCACCATCGACGTCGCGGACGCCCGGGCCGCGCACGACCTCGCGGTGCGGGCCGGGCACCGGGCGGTCGACGCGCCCGTCTCCGGCGGGGTGCCGGGCGCGACCGCCGGGACCCTCACCTTCATGGTGGGCGCGGAGGAGGCGGACTTCGCCGCCGCCCGGCCGGTGCTGGAGGCGATGGGCGGCAGGATCGTGCACTGCGGGGCGTCCGGCGCCGGGCAGGCCGCGAAGATCTGCAACAACATGATCCTCGGTATCTCGATGATCGCCGTCAGCGAGGCGTTCGTCCTCGGTGAGAGCCTCGGCCTCAGCCACCAGGCGCTGTTCGACGTGGCCTCCACCGCCTCCGGCAGTTGCTGGGCGCTGACCAGCAACTGCCCCGTCCCCGGCCCGGTACCGGCCAGCCCCGCCAACCGCGACTACCGGGCCGGCTTCGCCGCCGCGCTGATGGCCAAGGACCTCGGCCTGGCCGCCGGAGCGGTCAAGGCCGCCGGCCTGCCGGTCGAACTCGGCGTGAGGGCAGCGGAGTTGTACGCGGACTTCGCCGCCGCCGACGGCGCCGGCCTGGACTTCTCGGCGATCATCACGACCATCAGGGAGGGCGGCGAGTGACCGCGTACGAGACGATCCTGGTCGAGCGCAAGGGCCGGGTCGGGCTGATCACGCTCGACCGGCCGAAGGCGCTGAACGCGCTCAACACGCAGCTGATGAACGAGGTCGTCGCGGCCGCGACCGCCTTCGACCGCGATCCGGAGATCGGCTGT
>NZ_JBSFNM010000134.1:0-5829 GCF_053587085.1 Kitasatospora sp. NPDC003701 | reverse complement strand
GCCCCCCCTCCCGGCGGGGGTGGTGGCGCGCGTGGCGCGCCCGGCCCGGTGGCCCCCCTTTGCGGGGGGGGGCCGCGGGGGGCGGGGCCGCCGGACGGGGGGTCACCCTGGCGGGCGGTGGGCGAGCGTGGGGGTGGGCGGCTCGATGCCGCCCGGCCCCACGGTGCGGCGGCCGGGGGCGGCCGGGCGGTGGTCTCCGCCCGGCCGGGCTTCCTAGGCGGCGACGGGTTCGCGCTCGGTGACGCGGCACCGGGTGAGCACGGTCTGCGCGGTCTCGCCGTAGGTGCTGTGCTCCTTGACGGTGCCGGTCAGCTCGACCTCGTCGCCCGTGTCCGGGACGGTGGCGGCGGAGGAGAACCAGACGAACACGTTGCCCTCGGCGTCCTGGAACTTGACCAGTCGGCGGCGCTGGGCGTGGTAGCCGTAGTGCCGCTCCTCCAGCTCGATCACGGTGGTGACGGTGGCGGGGACGGTCAGCCGCTCCCCCTTGGTGCCCTGCGGCTTGCTGTTCTGGGCGGCCCGCTCGATGGCTGCCTTCGCCTGGTCGCGGTGCCACCCGGCGACGGCGGACACCAGCGTCGGCAGGTGGCGGGGGGCAACGGTCTCGCCCTTGGCCAGCTGGCCCACCTTGTGGCGGTACTCGGAGAGGCTGCCGTACCCCTGGAGGGCCCACGCGCGGACGGCGGCGGCGGTACTGGCCGCGTCGGGCTCGGCGTCGATTCCGGCCCGCCACTCCTGCGGGGCCTTGCGGTCGAAGAAGTAGGCGTCCACCGAATCGGCGGTCGGCACGCGGTTCTTCCACTGCTCGGAGCGGCTGTAGAAGCGGCCGTCCTGGGTGACGACGGCGGCGGCCACCCGGAGCACCTCGTCCACCGCCACCCGCAGGTCGGCCGGGACGCCGCCCTCCTCGCCGTCCCAATCGGAATCCTTGATCGACCCGAGACGCCACAGGGCCTCAAGGCCCTTGATCGGCAGGCCCGTGTACGGCTCGACGCACGTGGTGCCCAACTGCTTGATCTCGCCGTTCTCGTGGCGGGCAAGGTAGGTGGCGGTGCGGTGCCGGGCGACGGAGCACCCCTGGCAGAACCCCTCGGTGGCGCGGTGCTGGCGGGCGGCCTCGGCGTACAGCTCGGGCAGGCCCGGGAACAGGCTGGTGATCGTCTCGCCCTCCTCGTCGTGGTCCAGGCGGGCGATGACGGTCCAGCCCTGGTGGCGGGGGAGGTCGCCGGAGATGGTCACGGTGACGGTGGGGCGCTTGCCGATCACGCGGCCGTCCGCGTCGCGGTAGTCGGCCAGGAACTGCGCGGAGATGTCGAGCGCGTACGGGCTGAGGCGGTGGACGGCGGCGCGGGCGTTGGTGGCCTCAACGAGCTGGCGGACGCGGGACTCGGCGGTCGCGGGGACGGAAAACCGCATGGCTGCGCTGGTCATCGTGGGTGCTCCTGCTGGTGAGAGAGATCGGGCCCCGGCCGGGCGGGTTGCCCTCCGCGTGCGGCCGGGGTCGGGTCGGGGCCGGCTGGCGGCCCGTGGGTCGGAGGGGGTGTTGCCCTCCCCCTCCGACACCACTAATTAAACCATGTTTTGGGGGGTGAGGCAAACATCCCGGCCGGGGATGTCGAGTGCGGCGCGGTCGCGCAGGAAGGCGGCGAACAGGGCGGCGGTGTAGCTGTCGGCGGTGCCGTAGGTGCGGCGGCTGTCCAGGGCCCCGATGCGCTCGCCGTGGTGGCGGACGGGGAACGGCTGGCCGGGCTCGGGGATGACGAGCGCGTACAGTCCGCGCGGGGTGTCCACGCGCAGGACGGCGGCGGCGGCCTCGCGGTCGTAGGCGGCAGACCAGCGGGTGGACCCGATGCCGAACTCCGAGAGTCCGGACGCGATGGCGCGGGCCTGCATGAGGTCGGCGGCAACGCTGGTGTTGGGCGCGGCGGGGGCGGCGGCGTATCCGCAGCAGTGGTCGTCGGTGTAGGTCTCGGAGAGGGCGGCGCGGGTCACGGTGGGGCTCCTGGAGGGGGTGGCCGGGGGCGGGGCGGGTTCCCGCCCCCGGCGTCGGATCGGCGGGGAGGATCAGGCGGTTTCGGCGTCGGCCGTCGACTCGGCGTCCGGCTGCGTGACCTCCGGCTCGTCGGCCGTCGGCTCCTCGGTGTCCGGCTCGGCGTCGCCCTCCGGCTCCGTGCCTTCCTGCTCCTCGGCCGCCTGCTCGGCGTCCGGCTCGGCCTCGCCCTCCGGGTTCTCGTCGGCCTGCTCCGGCCGGGCGTCGTGGGCGGCCTGCTCGTCCTCGCCTTCACCTTCGACCGGCTCGGCCTCCGGCTCCTCGTCGCCCTGCTCGTCGCCCTGCTCGGCCTCCGGATCGCCTCCGCCGAGCAGGGAGGCGCTGGGCTCCTCGTCGCCTCCGCCGAGCAGGGAGGCGCTGGGCTCCTCCTTCGCCCGGTCGTACGGCTTCCCGTCCACCACGGACCGCTCGATGAGCGTCAGCGGGTACCCGAGGGACTCCAGCACCCGGAACCATGCCGCTGTGGGCGTGCGGGTCCACGGGGCGTGCTGGCTGTCGGTCCGCCACGCCGACCGGTTCGCGCACTTCTCGCGGACGGCGGCGATGGCCGCGAACTGGAGCTGGGGGGCCTTCCTGGGGTCCTTGGCGGCGTACTCGGCGAACGCACTGCGGTGCGTGGCCTGCTGGGCGTTCAGGCCCAGGAAGTCAGCCAGGATCTCGGTGGTGAGCTCCTTGTTCAGGTCGTCGCAGATTCCCCAAGTGCCGCTGAGGAGAGCTTCGTTGACGTGGCGGATCAGCGCGATGGTGGTGGCCTTCGGGAGGCTGCGCGACTGGATGAGGTCCGCGAGCCACTTCCGGCGGATCGCCTCGGAGGCGTCCCAGTCGATATTGCCCGCCTTGACGGCGGCGCGGGCGGCGCGCTCGGCCTCGACCTCGGCGGCGGTGGCGGCGGTGCTGGTCCCGCTGCTCTTGGCGCTCTCGGGCGCGATGTGGCCGTACAGACCGGGGGCGGAGCAGTAGGGCTCGTACCGGTCACCGCGCCGATCGTCGAACACCCACACCTGCCCCTTGCAAGTGGCGTGCTCCTCGGCCTTGACGCCGCGCAGCTCCGATACAGCCGTGGCTCGCTCGGCCAACTCCTCGATGTCGCGGATCTTCTGTCCGGCGGCTTCCAGCTCCGCGCGGTGGGCCGCCGCCTTGGCCGCCTTGTCTCGCTTGACCCGCTCGACCTCGATGGCCCACTGGACCTTGGCCTCGTCCGCACCCTTGGCGGCGGCGGCCTTGGTGATCGCGGCGAGCGCCTCCGGGTTGTCGGCGAACTCGGAGAGGGCGGCCATGTTCTCGAACGTCCACGTGTAGCCGCTCGCGGCGCTGATGGCGGCGCTGAGCGTCTCGTCGTTGCGGACCTTGACGAGAGTGCGCACGTCCTTCTGCCGGACCCCCGCCGCCTTGGCGATGCGGCCGACCTGCGCGCCCGCCTCGGCGGCGCTGAACATGGCCTGGTTCATCTCCCGCGTCGTCAGGCCCTTGCGCTGCTCGGAGGTGGTGATCATGTCGAGGAACTGCCCGGCGGCGTCGCGGTCGTCGTCCTCCCACTCGTACGGCACGTGGGTGAGGCCCGCGTCCGTCGCACCGTAGAACCGCCGGTTCCCGTCGTTGACCTGGAGGACCCCGCCTTCAAGCCGCTGGATCTTGACGGGGATGCGGCAGCCCTCGACACGGAAGGACTCCACGAACCGCGCGTTGATGTCGAGATCCTCGCGGGCGTTCTCCGGGTGCGGGGTGAGGGCGTCGATCCGGATCACCGGGCGGGGCGTGAACGGCAGCTCCTCCAACCCTGCGTCGACGGCGGCGGCCAGACGCTGGAACCCGTCGATGATCTGGGGCACCCCGCCGTGGGTGTCCACGATGTACAGCGGCTCCTGGACGCCGTTGGCCTTCACGTCGGCCAGCAGATCGGCCGGGGGCTCGACGGAGCGGACGTTGCCGGGGTGCATGAGGAGTTCCGCGACGCTGATGGTCGGCCACGGGGCAGGAACGGTCTGGACGCCGGCTTCGGTCTTGGTGGTCATCGTCGTACTGCCTTCTGGTGAGAGGTCCCGCCGGGGCCGGTCGGCCCCGGCGGCGGTGTCGGTCGGGGGTGTTGCCCTCCCCCTTCCGACATCATTAATTAAACCATGTTCTGGAGGGTGGGGCAACCGGGGACGGTGTGATCGGCGTCACTCCGATAGAGGGCTGCGGTGGAGCGGATCAGGGCGGCGGCCTCGGCGGTGGTCCGCCCGGGGGTGTCGGTCCAGCACCACAGCAGGGTGCGCCGGTAGGAGTCTTCGGTGAGCCCCAGCTTGCGCCACCGGACGGGCGACACGGGGCGGCCGTGGGCCTGGTTGCTGAGCACCACCAGGGAGTCGAACAGGGACCGCTGGAAGACCTCCCACGCCTCGCCGCGCTGAGACCAGCGGGGCCGGGCGGCGCGCACGCCGCGCCCCCATGCGTGCAGGAGGTTGCACGGGGCGTTGTTGCCCATCCGTCCGGGCTGCCAGAGGTGGTCACCCTGATAGAGGCCGACGCGCTCGATGTGGTCGGCGGCGGCGGTGAGGATGCGGGCGGGGGTGGCGCGGTGCTTGCGGGGCATGACTCTCTCCTGGGTGGTCAAGACGCCTTGCTCTCAACGGACTTGGCGGCAATGGCGCAGTCGGTGCAGTGACAGGGGACGCGCCATTGGTGCCCGGCCGGGCTGGCGCTGGCGAAAGCGCGGGCGGCGCTCTCGCTGATCCGGCCGGTGCCCGGGATCTTCGGGGCGGCGGCGTTCCACGCCTGGGGGACGCTGTAGACCTGGAAGTAGTGGCGGCCGTCCTGGTCGGTCTTGGCGAACCTGATCCAGTCCATGTACACGCGGGGCTCCTCGAAGCGCGCGGGGGTGGGGCCGGGGCGGCGGGCCGCCGCCCCGGCGAGGGTGTGCGGATCAGGCGACGAGCGCCCCGGCGGACGCGGCTCCGATGCGGCGGGTTCCGCCGATGTCGGCGCGGTTGCCTGCGGCGATGCCGTCGCCGTACCCGCCGCCACTGGAAGAGGTGCTCTGCTTCCGGACCCTGGGGTGGGCTTCCTGGAACGCGGCCCGGACCACGGTGGCTCGGGCTGCCAGCACGAGTTCGCCGCTGCGGCCGGTGGCGGACGTCTCCCCGCTGGCGGCGGCTCGGGCGGCCTCCTCGATGGCCGCGAGCCGCTCGGTGACGCGCGTGATGAACCCGAGCTGCCAGGAGTTGCGCCACGCCTTCGCGCTGCGCACGCCGTACGGCACGGCCTGCCGGTTGAGGCCGTTGAGCATCTGGAGCTGGAGAGAGGCGTAGAGGATCTCCGCGCGCTGAACATCGGACTCGTAGCCGACCACGTGGACGCGGCGGGTGCCGTCGCCCTGCTGGCCCATGAGGATGGCCTCGCAGCCGACAGCTTCCGCGATGTGGTACATGAGGCGGACGCGGGACATGGACCAGGGGTTGGGGAGGTCGAAGTTCTTGTCCGTGACCCCGTCCCGTGACGGCTGCCCGTCGCTCAGCAGCGCCTCGTCCACGCCGTACCGGGCCATCATCTCCATCGCGCGGGCGCGGTAGATCTCGGCCTCCGCCTCAAAGGCGGCGGAGTTCTCGGCCTTGGCGAGTAGCGCCTTGATGGTGGCCAGCTTGGGGTTCACGTCCGCCTGGGGGGTCGCCACAGTTCTTCTCCTGGTGAGAGTGGGTGCCGGGGGCCGGTCAGCCCTCCGGAGGCCGGCGGGGTGTTGCCCTCCCCTTCCGACATGATTAATTAAACCATGTTCTGAGGGGTGGGTCAAGCCAGAGAACCGC
>NZ_JBSFNM010000133.1:0-6367 GCF_053587085.1 Kitasatospora sp. NPDC003701 | reverse complement strand
CCGCGCCGCCGCGCCGCCGCGCCGCCGCGCCGCCGCGCCGCCGCGCCGCCGCGCCTCAGCCCTTGACCGCCCCGACCAGCTGCGGCTGCGTCGCCGAGCCCCGCTCGCCGGCGGACGCGACCACCGTGCTCGGCGCACCCGGCGCCACCAGCAGGTGCCGCAGCGAGACCAGCGCGACCAGGCCCAGCCCGGCGCCGGCCATCGGCACCAGGAACCCGGCCGACGGCCCGTGCCCGTCGATCAGCCGCCCGGCCACCGTGGACCCGGCCGCGAGGCCCAGCCCGATGGCACCGGTCAGCCAGGTGAAGGCCTCGGTCTTGGCGCCGTCCGCGACCAGCGTCTCGACCAGGGTGTACCCGGTGATCAGCGTCGGCGCGATGGCCAGACCGCAGACCAGCCCGGCGACGGACAGCGCGACCAGGTTGGGCATCGCCCAGAGCGTCGAGCAGCCCAGGACCAGCAGCGCGTAGCTGGCGAGCATCCGGTGCCGGGCGGCTCGCCGCCAGGCGACCATGCCGTACAGCACGCCGGCCAGCATCGAGCCGCCGGCGAAGATCCCGTACACGGTGCCGTTGGCCCCGGGCTGGCCGACCGACTCGGTGAAGGCGGTCACCGAGACCTGCATCGCGCCGAAGACGGTGCCGACGCCCAGGAACGCGCCGGCCAGCAGCCGGACGCCGGGCGAGGAGAGCGCGGAGACGCGGCGGACGCCGGGCTCGTGCGGGTGCCGGGCCGGTGCGGTGCGCCGCTGGGCGGCGAAGGCGAGCCCGCCGACCACGGTCAGCGCGGCCTCGGCGATCAGCCCGGCCGACGGGTTGACCGAGGTGGCGATGGCGCCGGCGAGCACCGGGCCGATCACGAAGGTGAACTCGTCCGTCACGGACTCGAAGGCGAACGCGGTGTTCAGCTTGGCGGCCGAGAGGGCGGGAGCCGCCGGGCTCTCCTCGGAGAGCTTGGCGACCCAGCGGGAGCGGACCATCGCGCCGACCTGCGGCACGCTGGCGCCGGCCGGGGCGGCGGCGAGGAAGAGGGTCCAGACCGGGGCGTGGCCCAGGGCCAGCGCGATCAGCGCGCCGACCGAGATCGCGTGCACGATCACGGTCGGGACGAGCACGGCGGCCTGGCCGTAGCGGTCGGCCAGCCGGCCGGTCTGCGGGCCGATGAAGGCCTGGGCGACGGCCGAGACCGCCGCGACGCTGCCGGCCGTGCCGTAGGAGCCGTGGGTGTCCAGGACCAGCAGGACGATGCCCAGGCTGAGCATCGCGTACGGGAGCCGCGCGGCGAAGGCGGGGGCCAGGAACGTCCAGGCCCCGGGGGTGCGCAGCAGTGCGCCGTATCCGACGCGGGCGGGTGCGCCCCCGTCGGTGGCGGCCTCGGCGCCCGGCGCGGTGTCCGGGTGCGTGGCCGTGGCCAGGGCGGCGCGGGTGTCCGCGGTGTTGTCGACCGTTCGGCGGGCCGTCACGGTCGGTCCTTCCTGCTGCCTGGTAGCGCGGAAGGGGCATGGGGTGGCCCCGACGGCGCCGAGAGTCGTCCTCTCGCGCGTCGACCGGGGTAGTTACCGGGCCGGCTCGGCGTGGTTACCGGGACCGGGCCGCGGCCGCCGAGCGGTCGCGCCAACTCTGCTTCAGACAGATGCTGGGGTGTCTCAAATCGTCATGCATATACGCGCGTAGATGTCGCGCTTTCCTCCACAATACAGACGACATCCAAATCTGTCCTGCCCAATGAAGGTGAACGCTGGGCGAAGCCCCCATGGTCACCGCCCGTACAGCCACCCCGCGAGCTTGCCGCCCTTGTCCACGGCCCGCAGCCGCCGCTCCGCGGCCTCGCTCACCTCGTCGGTCGTGACGACCAGCAGCTCGTCCCCGCCGCGCAGCACGGTGGCCTTGTCCGGGACGAAGCTGCTCCCCTCCCGGACCACCAGGGTCACCGCCGCGCCGGCCGGCAGCCGCAGCTCGCCGATCTCCACGCCGGACATCCTGGAGGTCGGCGACAGGGCCACTGACAGCAGGTGTCCGTGCAGCTTCTCCAGGGGCGCGGACTCGATGCCGAGGTCCTGGCCCATCGAGCCCTCGGAGATCTTCAGCCACTTGGCGACCCAGGGCAGGGTCGGGCCCTGGAGCAGGGTGAAGACCACGACCAGGATGAAGACGATGTTGAAGACGTCCTGGGCCATCGGCGCGCCCGACACCATCGGGATGGTGGCCAGCACGATGGGCACCGCCCCGCGCAGCCCGGCCCAGCTGAGCAGTGCCTGCTCGCGGCAGGGCAGCTTGAAGGGCGTGAGCGTGAGCACCACCGACAGCGGCCTGGCCAGGAAGACCAGCACCGCGCCGATCACCAGCGCGGGCACCACGGCCGAGCCCATGGTCTCGGGGGTGCAGAGCAGGCCGAGCAGCACGAACATGCCGATCTGCCCGATCCAGGCCAGGCCGTCGGCGAAGCCGCGGACCGCGGGACCGTGCGGCAGCTTGGCGTTCCCCAGGATGACCGCGCTGATGTAGACGGCGAGGAAGCCGGAGCCGTGCAGCAGCGCGCCGCCGGCGTAGGCGAGCACGGTGAGCGCGAGGACGGCGATCGGGTAGAGGCCGGAGGACGGCAGCGCGACGTGCTTGATCCCGAAGGCGCCCAGCTTGCCGACCGTGTAGCCGACCGCCGCACCGATCGCCAGCTCGGCGGCGATCGTGCCGATCAGGACGTACCAGGAGTCCAGCTCGCCGGTGGTGGCGAAGGCGACGACCAGGATGACCACGGGCGCGTCGTTGAAGCCGGACTCGGCCTCCAGCAGCCCGGTCAGCCGGTGCGGCAGCGGCACCATCCGCAGGACGGAGAAGACGGCGGCGGCATCGGTCGAGGAGACGATCGCGCCGAGCAGCATGGAGGTCCGCCAGTCCAGGCCGACCAGCCAGTGCGCACCCGCGGCGGTCACGAAGACGCTGATCCCGACGCCGACCGTGGCGAGCACGGTGGCGGCCGGCATCACGGGTCTGACCTCGCGCCAGCTGGTCTTGAGACCGCCCTCGGCCAGGATGACGACCAGGGCGGCGTAGCCGATCACCTGGGTCAGCGCGGCGTTGTTGAAGGCGAAGCCGAGGCCGTTCTGGCCGAGCGCGACGCCGATGCCGAGGTAGATCAGCAGGCTCGGCAGCCCGGACCGGGTCGAGATGCGCACGGCGACCACCGCGACCAGCAGGATCACGGAGAACTCGAGGAGCAGCTGGTTCAGGTGGTCGACATTCACGCAGGGGCACCTCGGAGGCTGGGGGCGGGCGGGGTGTCTGGCGGCGGTGAGGCCGGAGCGAGCCGACCGGCCAGGGAGATTGCTCCCCTAGCGGATCGTTACTCAGTCTAACATTTTGCCATATCTTTAGCTTCGCAGTTCACACGGGTCCCTCCCGCCCCTTCGCTGACCTCGTCCGATCCCACCGTGAGCGTCCCCCGTGCACGCCCGCCAGCCGAGTCGGCCTAATGTGGTGCCCTGTCATGGCCGAGTGCCCTGGACATGCCCGCCCGCCCCCCAGTCGAGGACCGCAAGGACCCAGATGCCCCGCTCGAAGAAGTTCCGGCGCGCCCGTCTGATCGTGATCGTGCTGGTCGTGCTGCTGGTGGCCGGCGCCGGCTACGGCGGCTACCGGGGAGTGGCCGCGGTCCGCGCGTCCTTCCCGGAGGTCGACGGCAGCGTCAAGGTGACGGGCCTGAGCGCGCCGGTCGACGTGAAGCGGGATGCCAACGGCATCCCCCAGCTGTACGCCGACACCTCGGAGGACCTCTTCCGCGCCCAGGGCTACGTCCAGGCCCAGGACCGGTTCTGGGAGATGGACGTCCGACGGCACATCACCGCGGGCCGGCTCTCCGAGATGTTCGGCGACAGCCAGGTCGAGACCGACTCCTTCATCCGCACCATGGGCTGGCGCGACGTGGCGCAGAAGGAGTTCGACTCCCAGCTGTCGCCCGAGACCAAGAAGTACCTGCAGGCCTACGCGGACGGCGTCAACGCCTGGCTGGGCGAGCACCCCGGTGGCGCCAGCGCCTCGCTGGAGTACGCCGTGCTCGGCGTCGCGAACGGCGACTACAAGCCCGAGCAGTGGACCCCGGTCGACTCGGTGGCCTGGCTGAAGGCGATGGCCTGGAACCTCTCCGGGAACCTCCAGGAGGAGATCGACCGCTCGCTGCTCGCCCAGGACTTCAGCCCGGAGAAGATCGCCGAGCTGTACCCGGAGTACCCGTACGCGCGCAACGGCACCATCGTGAAGACCGGCACCGTGGCGGGCGAGAACTACCGCCCGGCGGACGGCGCCGGGCAGGCCAACGCCGGCGGCACCGGCACGGGCACCGCCCAGGGCGCCGCCGCGACCAAGGCGATGCTCAAGGACGTCACCGACCGGATCGACGCCATGCCGCAGCTGCTCGGCCGGCAGGGCCAGGGCATCGGCTCCAACTCCTGGGTGGTCGCCGGCACGCACACCACCACCGGCAAGCCGCTGCTGGCCAACGACCCGCACCTCGGCCCCGGCCTGCCCTCGGTCTGGTACCAGATGGGCCTGCACTGCCGCACCGCCTCGCCCGCCTGCCAGTACGACGTCTCCGGCTTCACCTTCGCCGGCCTGCCGGGCGTGATGATCGGCCACAACAAGGACATCGCCTGGGGCTTCACCAACCTCGGCGCGGACGTCACCGACCTCTACCTGGAGAAGGTCACCGGCCCGGACACCTACCTGGTGGACGGCAAGGAGGTGAAGTTCAACCTGCGCAAGGAGACCATCAAGGTGGCCGGCGGCGAGGACCGCACCATCACCGTGCGCACCACGCAGACCGGTGCGCCGCTGATCTCCGACCAGAGCACCGAGCAGCAGAACGTCGGCAAGTACGCCCCGAACGGCACCTCCGCCCCGGACCGCTCGACCACCGGCTACGGGGTCGCCCTGCAGTGGACGGCGCTCGAACCGGGCAAGACCATGGACGCGGTCTTCACGCTGGACCGGGCCAAGGGCTGGGACGACTTCCGGGCCGCCGCCAAGGACTTCGCCGTCCCCGCGCAGAACCTGATCTACGCCGACGCCAAGAACATCGGCTACCAGGCCCCCGGCAACATCCCGATGCGCGGCAAGGGCGACGGCGGCTACCCGGCCCCCGGCTGGGACTCCGCCTACCAGTGGAAGGGCGCCGTCCCCTTCACCGCCCTGCCGTACAGCTTCAACCCGGCCTCGGGCTACATCGTCACCGCCAACCAGGCCGTGGTCGATCCGTCGTACAAGTACCTGCTGACCAAGGACTGGGAGTACGGCACCCGGGCCA
Organism: Kitasatospora sp. NPDC003701; assembly: GCF_053587085.1. Lineage (NCBI taxonomy): Bacteria > Bacillati > Actinomycetota > Actinomycetes > Kitasatosporales > Streptomycetaceae > Kitasatospora > Kitasatospora sp. NPDC003701. Next base: position 1,072 of record NZ_JBSFNM010000133.1, on the reverse strand, counting down.
AGGAGATCACCGAGCAGATCGACGCCAAGCTCAAGAACAACGGCAGGATCTCGCCGGACGACATGCAGGAGATGCAGCTCGACAACACCAGCATCCTCGCCAAGACGCTGGTCCCCATGCTGCTCAAGGTGCGGATCGACGACCCGTACGTGCGTGAGGCGCAGGACCTGCTGAAGGACTGGAACTACCACCAGGACGCCGACTCGGCCGCCGCCGCCTACTACAACGGCGTCTGGCGCCAGCTGCTCAGCCTCTCCTTCGGCCAGAAGTTCCCGGCCGATCTGCGCGCCGAGGACAACTGCCTGCTGGTCCGTCGGCAGACCGATCCGACCAAGCCGGACAGCAGCACCCAGATCGTCACCGAGTGCGGCACCCGCGACCCGGGCAAGGCCCAGCCGGACGGCGGCGACCGCTGGACCGAGGTGGTGCGCCAGCAGCTGGAGAAGCCCGACAGCAGCTGGTGGACGTACATCGACTCGCAGCACCACGAGCAGAAGGGCCTCGACAACCTGCTCGCCGAGGCAATGAAGAATGCCCGGCAGGACCTCACCGCGCTGCTCAGCAAGGACGTCTCCACCTGGAGCTGGGGCCGGCTGCACACGCTGACGCTGCGCGAGCAGACCATGGGCAGCGACGACTCCTCGATCGCCTCCGGTGTCGTCCAGCGGCTGCTCAACCGCGGCCCGTACCGCCTCTCCGGCGGCTCGGGGGCGGTCGACGCGGCGGGTTGGAACGCGGCGGCCGGCTACCAGGTGGACTGGATCCCGTCGATGCGGATGGTCGTCGACCTGAGCGACTTCGACGCCTCGCGCTGGATCAACGTCGGCGGCGCCTCCGGGCACGCGTTCCACCCCAACTACAACGACCAGACCGACCTCTGGCTCAAGGGCAAGCTGCTGACCTGGTCCTACTCGCCCGACGCGGTCGAGAAGTCGGCCAAGAACAAGCTGGTGCTGACCACCGGCTGACCGGGCCGGGCCCGGTACGGCGGCGGCCCCGCACCTCGGAACCCGAGGTGCGGGGGCTCCTTCGGCGGCAACGCCCCCATGACCGCGGTCTTCGTGGTGATGAG
>NZ_JBSFNM010000132.1:0-6887 GCF_053587085.1 Kitasatospora sp. NPDC003701 | reverse complement strand
TTCGTGGCCGGTCATTCGATCGGTGAGGTGGCGGCCGCGCATGTGGCGGGGGTGTTCTCGCTGGCGGATGCCTGCGCGCTGGTGGCGGCGCGGGGCCGGCTGATGCAGGCGCTGCCCGAGGGCGGCGCGATGCTCGCCGTGCAGGCCACGGAAGGCGAAGTCCTCTCGCTCCTGGGCGAGTTCGTCTCGATCGCGGCGGTCAATGGTCCCGCGTCCGTCGTGGTTTCCGGCGCCGCGGAGGCGGTCGAGGCGATACAGGCCCACTTCGAGCAGCTGGGCCGCAAAACGACCCGGTTGCGGGTCTCGCACGCCTTCCACTCGCCGCTGATGGACCCGATGTTGGGCGAGTTCCGGGCCGTGGTCGGGGGCCTGTCCTTCGCCGAGCCGACGATCCCGGTGGTGTCGAACCTGAGCGGCGGACTCGCCACGGCCGAGCAGCTCTGCGCGCCGGAGTACTGGGTGCGCCACGTCCGCGAGGCCGTCCGCTTCGCCGACGGCATGCGGACCCTGGAGGCCCAGGGCGTCACCCGCTTCGTGGAGTTGGGCCCCGACGGGGTGCTCTCCGCGCTGGCCCGCGAGTCGGTCGGTGATGACGCTGTCCTGATCCCCGTGCTGCGCAAGGACCGCAGCGAGGAGGCGACCGCGCTGCGGGCGCTGGCCGAGCTGCACGTTCGCGGCGTGAAGGTCGACTGGCGGGCGCTGCTGGCCGGCACCGGCGCCCGGAGCGTCGAGCTGCCGACCTACGTCTTCCAGCACCAGCACTTCTGGCCTTCGGGTTCGATGCTCCGCCCGGGCGATCTGCGGTTCGCCGGGCTGGAATCGCCCGAGCACCCGTTGCTGGGCGCGGCCGTGGAGCTGGTCCACACGGACGGGTACGTGTTCACCGGCCGTCTGTCGGTGCAGTCGCAGCCGTGGCTTGCGGACCATGTGGTCCTCGGCTCGGTCCTGGTTCCGGGCACCGCGCTGCTGGAACTCGCGATGCGGGCGGGCGACGAGGTCGGGTGCGACCTGGTCGAGGAGCTGACGCTGGCCGCCCCGCTGGTGCTGTCCGACCGGGGTGAGGCGCGGGTTCAGGTGTGGGTGGGCGAGCCGGACGAGTCCGGCCGGCGCGCGCTGAGCGTGCACTCCCGCCCCGCCGGCGCTGACGAGGCGGTGTGGACGCTGCACGCCAGTGGTGTGCTGGCCCCGGGCGCGATGCCGATGGTGTTCGATGCGGCGGTGTGGCCGCCGGTGGGCGCCGAGCCGTTGGACGTCACGGGTGTCTACGAGCGGATGTCCGAGGGCGGCCTCGCATACGGGCCGGCGTTCCAGGGGCTGCGAGCCGCATGGCGACGGGGCGAGGAGGTCTTCGCCGAAGTGGCGCTCGCCGACGGTGTGGACGCCGGGGCGTTCGGTCTGCATCCGGCTCTGCTGGACGCGTGCCTGCATGCCTCGGTGTTCGTCGGTGAGGACGGGCGGGGCGGCGAGGGCGTGCCGTTCGCGTGGTCGGGTGCGTCACTGCACGCCTCGGGCGCTTCGGCGGTGCGGGTGCGGGTGTCGCGCGCGGAGAGCGGCGGGATGTCGCTGGCGATTGCGGACGCCTCGGGTGCACCGGTCGCCTCGGTGGCGTCACTGGTGGTCCGGCCGATCAGCGCCGAGCAGGTGAGCGGGGCGGGGGCGGTCGCGCGGGAGGCGTTGTTCCGGGTGGAGTGGGTGCCCGTCGCGACGGGCGAGCCGGAGCCATTCGTGACGATCAATCAGGATGTTGACCTGGCTTCGTTGGTGGATGTTCCGGGAGTCGTGCTCGTCGAGTTGCCTGCCGGGCCGTCCTCGGGTGTGCCGGAGTCCGTGCATGTGGTGACTGCGCGGGTGCTGGGTCTGGTGCAGTCGTGGTTGGTGGAGGAGCGGTTTTCGGCGTCGCGGTTGGTGTTCGTGACGCGTGGTGCGGTGTCGGGTGTGGATCTGGTGGGCGCCGCGGTGTGGGGTCTGGTGCGGTCGGCGCTGTCGGAGAATCCGGGCCGGTTCGGGTTGGTGGATCTGGAGGGCGAGGGTGAACTGCCGCCGGGTGCCGTGCTGTCGGACGAGCCGCAGGTGCTGGTGCGCGACGGTGAGGTGTTGGCGGCGCGGCTGGTTCGGGTGCCGGCCGTTGAGTCGGGGATCGTCCCGCCGTGGGCCGGTGCCGGGAGGGTGTTGGTCACGGGGGGCACGGGTGGTCTGGGCCGGGTGGTGGCTCGTCATCTGGTGGTTGAGCACGGTGTGCGGAGTCTGCTGTTGGTGAGCCGTCGTGGTGCGGGGGCGGAGGGTGCGGCGGAGCTGGTGGCCGAGCTGGCGGCTCTCGGGGCCGAGGCGGTCGTTGAGGCTTGTGATGTCGCGGATCGTGCGGCGGTGGCCGGGTTGGTCGCTCGTCATCCGGTCGGTGCGGTGGTGCACACGGCAGGTGTGTTGGACGACGGGGTGGTCGGTTCGCTGACGCCGGAGCGGTTGTCGGCGGTGCTGCGTCCGAAGGTGGATGCGGCGTGGCATCTGCACGAGGCGACCAAGGACCTGGACCTGTCGGCGTTCGTGGTCTTCTCCTCCGTGTCCGGCACCTTCGGCGGCCCCGGCCAGGCCAACTATGCGGCGGGCAACGCGTTCCTGGACGCGTTGGTGCGGCAGCGTCGGGATGCCGGTCTGCCGGGTGTGTCGCTGGCGTGGGGGCCGTGGACCCAGGACGGCGGAATGACCGGCGCCCTCAGCGGCTCCGACATCGCGCGCATCGCTCGACTGGGCATGCCGTCCCTCACGCCCGAGGACGGGCTGACGCTCTTCGACGCCGCGCTCGCCGGCGGCGAGCCGGTGACGCTGCCGGTCCGGCTGGACCTGGCGGCGCTGCGCGCGCACGGCGAGGTGCCTGCGCTCCTGCGGGGGCTGATTCGTACGCGGGTCCGCCGGTCGGCCGTGGCCGGTTCGACCGCGTCCGCCGAGCTGGTCCGGCGGCTGTCCGGCCTGGGGACGGTCGAGCGTCGTGAGGTGGTGCTGGACGTGGTGCGTGCGCAGATCGCGTTGGTGCTGGGACATGTCGGTGCGGCCGAGGTGGAGGCGACGAAGGCGTTCCAGGATCTCGGGTTCGATTCGCTGACGGCGGTGGAGCTGCGGAACCGGATCGGTGCGGTGACGGGTCTGCGGTTGCCGGCGACGGTGGTGTTCGACTACCCGTCGGCGGAGGCGCTGGTGCGGTTCCTGCTGGACGAGCTGTTCGATGGCGAGGCGGAGGTGTCGCGGGTGGCGGCCGGGTTGCCGCCGGTGGCGGATGACCCCGTGGTGATCGTGGGGATGGCGTGCCGGTACCCGGGTGGGGTGCGGTCGCCGGAGGGTCTGTGGCGGTTGGTGTCGGAGGGTGTGGACGCGATCTCCGACTTCCCGACGGATCGTGGCTGGGAGGTGGAGTCGCTGTTCGATCCGGACCCGGATCACCTCGGCACGTCGTACACGCGTTCGGGTGGTTTCCTGTACGAGGCCGGGGAGTTCGACGCTGAGTTCTTCGGGATGAGTCCGCGTGAGGCGTTGGCGACGGATGCGCAGCAGCGGTTGTTGCTGGAGACGTCGTGGGAGGCGTTCGAGCACGCGGGTCTCGACCCGGTGTCGTTGCGCGGCAGCCGGACGGGTGTCTTCGCGGGCGTGATGTACAGCGACTACGCCGGTCTGCTGGGCGGGCGCGATTTCGAGGGACTCCAGGGCAGCGGCAGCGCACCGAGTATCGCCTCGGGCCGGGTGTCCTACACGCTGGGGCTGGAAGGTCCTGCGGTCACCGTGGACACGGCGTGCTCCTCGTCGTTGGTGGCGATGCACCTCGCGGCGCAGGCACTCCGGTCCGGTGAGTGCTCGCTGGCGGTGGCCGGCGGGGTGACGGTGATGTCCACGCCGAGCACCTTTGTGGAGTTCTCGCGTCAGGGCGGTCTGTCGGCCGACGGTCGGTGCCGTTCGTTCTCGGACGCGGCGGACGGTGTGGGCTGGGGCGAGGGCGTGGGCGTGCTGGTGCTGGAGCGCCGGTCGGACGCCCGGCGCAACGGGCACCGCGTGTTGGCGGTGCTGCGTGGCAGTGCGGTGAACCAGGACGGTGCGTCGAACGGTCTGACAGCACCGAACGGGCCTTCGCAGCAGCGGGTGATCCGCCAGGCGCTGGCCAGCGGTGGGCTGTCGGCCGCCGATGTGGACGCGGTCGAGGGCCACGGGACGGGTACCACCCTGGGTGACCCGATCGAGGCACAGGCCATCCTCGCCACCTACGGACAGGACCGGCCCGAGGGCCGACCCGTCCGGCTGGGGTCCCTCAAGTCGAACATCGGTCACACGCAGGCGGCGGCGGGTGTGGCCGGTGTGATCAAGATGGTGATGGCGATGCGCCACGGTGTGCTGCCGAAGACGCTCCACGTGGATGCTCCCTCGTCGCACGTGGATTGGAGCGAGGGCGCCGTCGAGCTGCTGACGGAGCCGGTGGCGTGGCCGGAGGGCACGGGTCCGCGCCGGGCGGGGGTGTCCTCGTTCGGGATCAGCGGCACCAACGCGCATGTCGTGCTGGAGCAGGGCGAGCCGGCGGACCTCCCGACCGTCGAACAGCCCGTGGTGACGCCCGGCGTGGTGCCGTGGGTGCTGTCCGGCCGGACCGCGAGCGCTCTGCGGGATCAGGCGGCGAGCCTGCTGTCCCACGTCCATGACCAGGCCGAGCTGTCCCCGCTGGATGTCGCGTGGTCGTTGGCGACCGAGCGGTCGGGGTTCAACCACCGGGCGGTGGTGCTGACTTCGGACCGCACGGCGGCGCTGGCCGCGCTGGCGGCGGGGGAGTCTGCGGCCGGTGTGGTCGAGGGCTCGGTGCGTGCGGGCAAGCGTGCGTTCCTGTTCTCCGGCCAGGGGTCGCAACGGCTCGGCATGGGACGGGAGTTGTCTGCCAGGTTCCCGGTGTTCGCGGAGGCCTTCGACGCGGTCTGTGCGGAGTTGGTCGGGGTGCGGGAGGTGGTGTGGGGCGAGGACGCCGAGCTGCTGAACCGGACCGTCCACTCCCAGGCCGGGCTCTTCGCGGTCGAGGTGGCGTTGTTCCGGTTGCTCGAATCGTGGGGTGTGCGGCCGGACTTCGTGGCCGGTCACTCGATCGGTGAGGTCGCTGCCGCCCACGTCGCGGGGGTGTTCACCCTGGCGGATGCCTGCGCTCTGGTGGCGGCGCGCGGCCGGCTGATGCAGGCGCTGCCCGAGGGCGGCGCGATGCTCGCCGTGCAGGCCACGGAAGGCGAAGTCCTCCCGCTCCTGGGCGAGTTCGTTTCGATCGCGGCGGTCAACGGCCCCACGTCCGTCGTGGTCTCCGGCGCGCAGGAAGCGGTCGAGACGATCCGGGCCCACTTCGAGCAGCAGGGCCGCAAGGCGACCCGGCTACGGGTGAGCCACGCGTTCCACTCGCCGTTGATGGACCCGATGCTGGGCGGCTTCCGGGCGGTGGTGGAGGGCCTGTCCTTCGCCGCTCCGACGATCCCGCTGATCTCGAACCTGACCGGTGAACTCGCCACGAGTGAGCAGCTCTGCGCGCCGGAGTACTGGGTGCGCCACGTCCGCGAGGCGGTCCGCTTCGCCGACGGTGTACGCACCCTGGAGGCCCAGGGTGTCACCCGCTTCGTGGAGTTGGGCCCCGACGGGGTGCTCTCCGCGCTGGCCCGCGAGTCCGTCAGCGACGACGCCCTCATCGTCCCGGTTCTGCGCAAGGACCGCGGCGAGGAGACGACCGTGCTGCAGGCGCTGGCCGCGCTGCACGTCCACGGCGTGACCGTCGACTGGCGGGCGCTGCTGGCCGGCACCGGCGCCCGGAGCGTCGAGCTGCCCACCTACGCCTTCCAGCACCAGCGCTTCTGGCCGGTCGGTCCCGTCCTGCGCACGGGTGACGTGCGGTTCGCCGGCCTGCAGTCGCCCGAGCATCCGATGCTCGGCGCGGCCGCTGTTCTGGCGACCGACGACGGCATCCTGCTCACCGGCCGTCTGTCGGTGCAGACGCACCCGTGGCTGGCCGACCACGCGGTGCAGGGCACGGTGCTCCTGCCCGGGACCGGCCTGGTCGAGCTGGCTCTGCGGGCCGGTGACGAGGTCGGCTGCGAGTCGCTGGAGGAGCTCACCCTGGCCGCGCCGCTGGTGCTTCCCGCGCAGGGCGGCGTACGGCTCCAGGTGCGCGTCGGGGTGCCGGACGAGTCCGGCCGGCGCGCGCTGAGCGTGCACTCCCAGCCGGACGACCAGGACCAGGGACAGGCGGCCTGGGTCGAGCACGCCCGTGGTGTTCTCGCCGAGGGCACGGCCGGGCCGCTGCCGTTCGACGCTTCGGTCTGGCCGCCGCACGGCGCCGAGGTGCTGCCGGTTGCCGGCGCGTACGAGGGGTTCGCCGAGCAGGGGTACCGGTACGGGCCCGCGTTCCGGGGCCTCCGGGCCGTCTGGCGTCGTGGCGACGACCTGTTCGCCGAGGTCGCGCTGCCCGAGGGGGTGGACGGCGCGGCGTTCGGTCTGCATCCCGCTCTGCTGGACGCGGCGATGCATGCCGCGATCCTGGACAGCGGCACCGGGGGGACGGTGATCCCGTTCGCCTGGAACGAGGTGTCTCTCCATGCGGTGGGTGCGTCGGTGCTGCGGGTACGGCTGACGCGTCTCGATGACGGTGGCCTGTCCCTGGCGGTCGCCGACCCGGCCGGCCGCCCGGTCCTGTCGGTCCGGTCCGTGACCGGTCGCCCGGTCACGGCCGAGCAGTTGGGTGGGGGCGAGAGCCTCTTCGGGGTCGAGTGGTCGGTGGTGCCTGCCGGTGTGCCCGCGGGTGTGGTGGCCGGGGTGTCGTGGTCGGTGTGGGAGGGGTTGTCGGAGTCGGGTGCGGTGCCGGCTGTGGTGGTGCTGGACTGTGGGGCTGTGGA
>NZ_JBSFNM010000131.1:0-7334 GCF_053587085.1 Kitasatospora sp. NPDC003701 | reverse complement strand
CCCGACCGTGCTCCAGCTGGTCGTCTGGGCGGCGTACCTGATCCCGACCCTCGCGGTCTTCTTCGGCCTCCTCGGCGGCAGGCCCGCCAAGCCCGCCACCCCGCAGGCCGGCTCCGCGAAGACGACCGCCTGACCACCGACCCCCCGCCAGCACCCCACCGCCCCGCCCGCACCCGCCGGACGGGGCGGTTCGGCGTTTCCGGGGGCTCTGCGCCGTCGGACGGCTACCGGAAGGGACCGTAGGTGAACAGGAAGACGACGAAGACGGCGAGACCGACCGCCGTCATCACCCAGCGCGCCACGGGGATCTCCCGGCGCAGGTACTCCGCTTCGTGCTCCTGCCCGAGGTGCCGCTCGGCCTTGCCCCGCGCACCGGCCACCGACCACTTGCTGTAGCCGCAGGTGTCGCAGACCACCCGCACGGAGTTGGGCCGGCGCGAGACGATCCGTACGACGTGCTGGTGCCCGTCCGGATCCTCGCCCGTGACCCTGCTGTGCTCCATGGTCCGCCCCCTCCGGCATCCGCGCTTCGTACCGGAACATCGTGCCACGCGGCGCCGACAACGGGCCCCGGCCGAGTGTGGGACAGGTCACACCGCGGCGGTGGCCCGCAGGTGCAACTGCCCGGGCGCCGCCGTCGTACTGACGGGTGGACGGCCCGGCCGCACGCCGGGCCCGCGGGCCCGCGGATCCACCGGGCCCGCCCCGGACGGACGGAGTGCGGATGGATGCGGACGTGGTGGTCGTGGGCGCCGGCCCGGTGGGCCTGGGCGCGGCGCTCCTGCTCGCCCGCGCGGGGCTCTCGGTGGTGGTGCTGGAGCGCCGGCCGGGGCCGGTCGTCGAGTCGCGCGCGACGGACCTGCACGCGCGGACCCTGGAGGCGCTGACCCCGAGCGGGGTGGCCGAGTCGCTGCTGCCGCTCGGCCGCCGGGTGGACGCGGTGGAGCTGTGGGCGCAGCGGCGACGGCTGGGCGGGTTCGGCACCGCCGGGCTGCGCACGCCCTACCCGTACATCCTCACCGTGCCGCAGTGCAGCACCGAGGGCCTGCTCGCGGAGCGGGCCGCGCAGGAGGGCGTCCGGGTGCACCGGTCGACGCCCGTGCGGTCGGTGGCGGAGGACGCCGACGGGGTCACCGTGCGGCCGGAGGGGCTGGACCCGGTGCGCGCCCGCTGGGTGGTCGCCGCGGACGGCGCCGCCAGCACGCTGCGGACGCTCACCGGGACGGCGTTCCGGGGGCGGACGTACCCGGGCCGGTGGCAGCTGGCCGACCTGCGGGTGACGGATCCTTCGCTGGACCCGGCACGGGTCCACATGGTCGGCGGGCCGCGCGGCCTGCTCGTGGTGCTGCCGATGCACCTCGACGGCTGGGTCCGCGTGGTGCTGCACCGCCCGGCCGACGACCGGACCGGTGCCGACCGTCCGGTCGACGACCGCTCCGCCGACGGCGCCGGCACCGAGGGCGCCGACGGGTCGGCGACCCTGGTGGCGGAGGCCGCCGCCCGGGGGTGGACGGCGGCCGTCCACGAATGCCGCTGGACGAGCACCTTCCGCACCCACCGACGCCTCGCCGCACCCGGCGGGCCCCGGCGGATCCTGCTGATCGGCGACGCCGCGCACGTCTGCAGCCCGATCGGCGGCCAGGGCCTCAACCTCGGCCTGCGCGACGCGGTTTCGCTCGCCGCCGTGCTCCCCGGGGCGACCGCGCGCCGCGCCGCCGGGCCGGCCGCCGAGCCCCTCGCGGCCTGGCGGCGGGCCCGCCGCGCGGAGGCGGTGGGCGTCCTCGCCCGTACCGATCTCGCCACCCGCGCCTGGACGTTGCGCTCCGGCCCCGCCCGCGCCGCCCGGGACGGCGCCCTGCGCGCCGTCCTCGCCACCTCGCCGGGCCGGCGCCTGCTCGCCGAGTCCGTCGCCGGCCCGTACGGCGCGCGCCCCTGAGGTCGCACCTCCGCGCCCCGCGCTCCGGTGCGCGGGCCGCCCCGCGCCCCGCCGGGCGCGGCACCGCGCAGCGCCGTGCGGCCCTCGCCGGCGCCGTGCAGCACCGGCGCAGCGCCCCGCCGCGAGCTGACCACCGGTCAAAAAGTTCACCTCCAGGGTCTACCCGCGTAAACCCCTGACGCGCCATGCTGGTTGCCAGCCCGGGCCGCTTCGCCCGGGGGCTTCCGCCTGCCCTCACACCGATTCTGGAGTCCCCGTATGCCTGCGATACGCACGCTGCACCGCGCCCTGCCGGCCGCCCTCGGCGCCCTGCTGCTGGCCCTCACCGCCCTGCTGGCCGGCGCCGGCAGTGCCCAGGCCGCCCTGCCCACCCCGGTCTCGGCCGCGACGGCCCGCACCTACCTCGCCTCCCTCCCGGCGACCGCGGAGTCCCACGACGACACCTACGACCGGACGCTGTTCCCGCACTGGATCACCATCGCCGGCACCTGTAACACCCGTGAGACGGTCCTCAAGCGCGACGGCAGCGGCGTGGTCACCGACTCCGCCTGTGCCTCCGTCAGCGGCACCTGGACCTCGGTCTACGACAATGCGACCACCACCAACGCCTCCTCCTTCGACATCGACCACCTGGTGCCGCTGGCCGAGGCCTGGCGCTCCGGCGCCTGGGCGTGGACCACGGACCAGCGCAAGGCCTTCGCCAACGACCTGACCCGCCCGCAGCTGATCGCCGTCTCCGCGAGCTCCAACCGCTCCAAGGGCGACCAGGACCCGGCCCACTGGCTGCCGCAGACCTCCTACCGCTGCACCTACGCCCGCGCCTGGGTGCAGGTGAAGTACTTCTACGGCCTGACCGTGGACAGCGCCGAGAAGAGCACGCTCACCTCGATCCTCAACGGCTGCTGACGAATCGTTCCTGCCGAACAGCGCCGCCCGCCGGGACGTTCCCGGCGGGCGGCGCTGTCGACTTGTGGTCGAGGCTGTCGAGCCTTCGCCTGACGACATCGGCCGGGATCCGGGTGCTTGCCCGGATGGTGACGATGCCGAGCAGCAAGCCGCGCACGCCGCGGAACAGCGTGGCCACCAGCGGCTCCGGTCGGAGCCGCTGACGTGCAGGGCCGCGGAGGGCCGTTGCCGGTTGTCGTCGCCGTGCTCCGCGGACGCGGTCCCTGCGCGGCGGCTCCCGTGCGGTGGTGACGCGGTCGCCGAGGCGGACGGACGGTACCCATGGTCGGGCGATGAGGTGGACCTCAGGCCGCGCCGGTCGTCAGAGCCGCGTACAGCTCGGGCGAGGTCTCCCGCATGACCTGATCCTGCTCGTAGTGGTACTTCTCGGTGATCTCGCTCAGCCGGTCCGAGGACAGGTCGCGGGAGTCGGCGGGCTGACTCCGGTCCTTCATGAACGCCCTCAGCCAGGCGGTCGCCTCCACCTCGTACTGGTGGCCGATGGCTGCGAGGGAGGCCGCACATTCGACGCGTTCGTCGCCGGGGACGGCATCGTCATGTACCAGACCTCGCAGCACGCAAGCGGCTTCCTCGGCCCACCGGGGGCCGAGCGAGGCCAGTGCACCGGCGAGGACGCGGTGACGAGCTGGTGAAGCGGACCGGGAAGCGGCTATGCGGGTACGCAGATACCCGGCCACCTGGTGCGCGTACTCGGGGCGGAAGAGACCCATGCCCAGCAGCGCGCCGTCCTGGGTGTCCTCATCGACGGAGGGGTCGTCGGCGATGGACCGAAGGACCGCGTACGCCTCCTCCGCATGATCGGGCCCGAGGTCGATGAGGATGCGCGCCGCGCGGGCAGGAAGCGCCGAGGGCATGCTGGCAGTGGCGATCGCTTCCTGCAGGACGGCGGCGGCCTCTGGGCGGTACGCAGGCCCGAGTTCGGCCATGACGCGTGCGAGGTCGAGAAGTTCGTGGCCCCGGCCGGCCTCGGTGATGCGCCTCCGCAACACGAGAACGCCTTGTCGGGACGCTGCGGGCCCCGATTCGCCGAGCTCTTCCGCCGCGTACTGGAGTCGGTCGAGTTCCTCGTCGGGGTCGGCAAGCACCCGGCACATCCTCTCGACGAGCGACGACGGATCGGGCTCCGTCGCAGGGCGCAGGCTCCCCGGTCCTGCCTCGCGTGGCTGTAGCGAGCGCAACTCGGTCGCGGCCGCTCGCCGCACCGCGTCCGGGGCGTCCGGGTTCTCGGCCAGGGCATGCAGCGAGGTCAGTACCTCGCCGAGGCGATCGGGGCTCGTAGCGATGATCATCGCTACGGCACCGTGCACCTGGCCGACCTTCATGGCGCCCTCCGAGAGAAAGGCGATGAGCGTCTCACCCACCTGGTCGGCGCCCACCACGTCGAGGACCCTGAGTTCCTGCAAGGCCTCCGTGCGGTCGAGTACATCGGCGTGCGGAGAGTCCACAACGTCCCACAAGGCCTGCACGCACGGCTGGTGGTACGCCGGTGGACCCAGGTCGCTGAGCAGACGGGCGGCGTCGAGCCGGTCCGATGGAGCGGCATCGGTACAGGTGGCCGCCGAGAGGAGCACCGCTGCGGCTTCGTCCACGTACGTCTCACCGAGGGAGGCCAGGACCTCGGCGGCTCGGCAGATGCTCTCCGGCGAGCTCCACGGGTGACGGTACAGCCGACGCAGGGTGTCGGCCGCCCATTCGATCCGGGTGGGGTCGATGTCGAGTAGCGTCCGCACGATGTCGTCGAGGCAGTTGGGGTCTGTCTGCTCGTCGTCGGCAATGGATCGAAGAGCTTTGACGGCCTGATGCGGGCGGGAGTCGGCAAGTGCCCGGGCTGCCTCCGCTCGAATGCGGGGAGTTCGTCCTCGGTCCTCCGCCAGGGCCCGCAGATGTTCCGCGACCCGGGCCGAGCGGATGCGGCCCGCTGCCTGGAACCAGGCCCCCAACGGTCCGTCCTCACGGTGTACGGCGTCGCGCAGATGGTCGAGGAAGGCGGCGACCAGAGGTGCCCTCTCGGACTCGGCGCTCGCAGCGCTGCCTTCGCCCAAGAGGTACCCGGCGAGGAGTTGCCCGTTCCTCCCCCGTGGCTGGAGGTGACCCGCCAACGCGGCAGCGCTCCCGGGAAGCAGGTACGTGCGGTGGACGAGGGTCTCCCGGTCGACGTTGTCCTGAGGACTGCCCGTGTCCACCCCGGTCGGCCGGGCCCACACCTCATATCGGGACTGTGCGCGCAGTGCTCGGGTCAGGGCGTCCCTCCAGACCGCCTCCTCGGCGTCGAACCGCATGGGTAGCTGCACCGCGTTCGCCTCCGCCGCGAGGAACTCGGCGAAGCTCAGGTGGACGAAGCGCAGTCCGGAACCGGTGCGAACGAACAGGCCGGTGTCGGTGAGCGTCTTGGAGACGAGCTCCGGCCAGCGGAACATGCGACCGGTCTCCCTTTGACCCACCTCTCGTTCCGTCCAGGCGACCGCCTCCGGCAGCAGGTCCCCGGTCGAGCCGGTGACCTGGCACTGCGCGAGGTGGTGGACGAGATCGTCCATCTGCTCGCGGACGGCCTGCAGAGCCGGTTCGGTAGGTCGGGGGTCCTCGCCCCGCTGGACGCAGGTGCCGCTGCGCGACTCCCGCAGCAGGTTCAGGAAGCTCCTGTACAGGGTGTAACGATCTGTCGGTAGGGCGCTCCCGGGATGTTCCTCGTGGAGCATGGCGGCAAGGGTCGCCATGAGGGGTATCCGCACCAGGTCCCGCATTTCGGGCCGACCCGCCTGGGCCAGGAATCGGCCGGCTGCCGCCTCGTCGCCGAACCAGCTGCGGGCGAACCCCGTCAGCTGGCGGTGATCCAGGTACTGCAGGGCATACGTGGCGAAGCCGGCGTCGTGCAGCGGTTTCATGTGGTCGGGCTGGAGCGGCCGAGTGGTGATGACCATGCGGGGCCCACCGCCCTGCCGCGCGAATGCGGCGAGGGTCTTCACCATCCGGAGTAGGCGACGGGGGTCGCCGATCTCGTCAAGGCCGTCGATCATCAGCAGCCACGGCACGTCGGGGGTGGCGGCCAGAAGGTCCTGCGGCAGTTCGTGCTCGAGGTAGGGCCCGAGGGCCTTGGCCACCGCGCGCATGACCCGGGTGCTCAGCGGCCCTTCCGTCTCGACGAGGTCGAGTGCGGAGACCTGGAGGGGCAGCAGGAGTGGCCGGAGCCAGGGATCGTCGTCCAGGGGGCCGTCGAGGGCGCGCTGCGCGAGTCGCGCCGCCTCCTGGCGTGTCAGGGTGGACTTTCCGAGGCCGGCTTCCCCGACGATCAGGAGGTGCCGGGGGTCGGGACGTGCCAGCACCTCGTGGAACGGCTGTAGGCGAGGGGCGTCGGAGCTTGTGGGGGTGGTGGACAGGATCGACTGGCGGACGTAGGAGTCTTCGGCGGATGCCGGTCGTTCGACCAAGTGGTTCGAGAACAGCTCGGCGGCTCGAACCTGGGCCTGGAGCAGGGCGATGACGCCCTTGTCCACGCGATCCACGGCGCTGTCGGACAGGATGTACCCGCGATGCCGAAGCGCCTGGATCAGATGGCGACGGTGGAGCCACTGCTGCCGCTCGTTGAGCGCTTGCCCGATGGTCGTGAGGCTCTCCCACACGTGCGCCGCGTGCTCCGACGCACCGAGCGCCCTGCCCAACAGCTGCTCGGCGACACCGCGATCGGGCCTGCCTTCGTCCAGGTCCAGTACGAGGATCCGCAACACGCTGTGAAATCTCATCAGCTCATCGGCCGAGGGGGCCTGCCCGCTCCGTGCCCGCCATGCGCGCTCGACATGAGTACGGAGAGCACGCAGAGCCTCCTCCTCCGCCTCGTTGCGTCCAGCGTGCTCATCGGCGGCGGTGGCCAGCCGGTGGTTGACGACCGTGTCGAGAGCGATCCTGATCGACGCTGGGGCGGCAGCGTCCGTCACGATCACCAGCCTGTCCCGCTCCTCCTGGAGCGCCTGGCCGGGGATTCCGGCATGCCACTGCGCGACCGCCTGGTCGATGGCGGCGGCTAGGTCCGAGGTGGCCTTGTCACTGAGTTTCAAGCCGCTCTTCGACTGGATGAAGAGGCGGCCGTCCGCCCCCGAGCGCACCCCGTTCGCCGGTTCCGTCCGTACCCCGCAGTCGTCCATCGCGTAGGCGGTCTGCAACCCTACGGCGCTCACCACCGCATTCGGAATCAACCACTCCGGCAGCGGTGTTCGTGCCAAGGCGTGCGCGGCGAACCAGGTGAAGATCCTGGGCTCGCTGCCCACCCCACGTGCGGCTCCGGCGCCGCCTGCCGATGAACGTGTGGACACGGCCCCATTCAACCAAGCGGCACTGACAAGGTGGCATCGGGCAGCCGCATTCGGGGCAGCCCGGCCAACGGCTGCTGACGAATCGTTCCTGCCGAACAGCGCCGCCCGCCGGGACGTTCCCGGCGGGC
>NZ_JBSFNM010000130.1:0-7390 GCF_053587085.1 Kitasatospora sp. NPDC003701 | reverse complement strand
AGGCATGTCCAAGAAGGACATCACACGCTGCCTCAAGCGCTTCGTCGCACGCGAGATCTACAACGCACTGACCAGGCCACCAGCACCACAAACCAGCAAAGCCGACCTTGCCCCCGCAGCTTGACGTCTATAGGAGCATCCGCAGCTCTGTTGCCCAACGAGCGGGCCCATTCAGCTGATCGCGAGCGGCACAGGATCCAGGCCCAGCTTGCTCCGGCACGAGTCGACGGCCTGGATGACCCAGGCAGTCACGGCGTCGCGATCCGGCGCCATCGAGTGAAGCTCACGTGCCCTCCCCTGGGCTTCGACCACCCACGGGGCCAGCGGGTCCTCTCGAAGGACTCGCTCGAACTGATCACGGGCCGTGTCCGAATCCCCGACCAGGGCGGCTGCGATCCCGACGTCGAAGCAGTCCCAGAGGAATCCCCGACGGTCTGGCCTGGACGTCAGGTGTTGGGCAATGTCCTGCAGTGCCGGGAACTTGTCCCTCAACGCGGTCACGTTCGCAGCCGCCTGTCGGCTGAGTTCGAGTGCCAGGGGCGTGAACTGGTCCTCGGTGCGGAACGGCTCGGGGCCGATCCGGACTGCGTCCACGTGGAAGGCCAGGTGGTCCACGTCGTGCCACAGCCACATCGCACCGACGTGCAGACCGCTGCCAGCAGTCCGTGGTGGGGTGAACTCCACAACCCCCAGCCACCACCCGTGATCATCAGTCCACAGCCGCGACCGCCCACGCTGGGCCAGGCCGAGCGGCTTCAAGGACTCCCGCGCCGCCGAGGTGATGATCCGGAGAACCGGACTGCGATCTGCCATGACCGGCATTATCGACCGTCCTACCGACACCCCCGTCGGTACTGAGCGTCACCGTTCCACAGAACTTGGACCAGAACCACAACTCGTGATTAGAGCCAGTCACCTCGTACCAGTGGCGCTGATCGCGGCGGAGCTCACCTTGACGGTCACCCCGTCACCCAGGCGTGCACCTTGATGATCACCTCGGAAGCCAGACGCCCTTGCCACCGGCTCCGAAAGCCTTGGGGGGCGGCCGCCCCGGTCGGATGACCATGAGGCTGCCTCGGCCGCTACGGTGAGGCCGTGGACATGCGGACGATCATCGAGAGCCTGGCCGAGGAAGCCGAGCGGCAGCGGCGTGACAAGACCTGGGAGCCGACCGACGCCGATCGCGCCCTGGCCGCGCAGGCGGCGGCCGCCCTGGCCGCCGCCGCCCTGGCCGCCGCCGTCGGCCCTGCCGAGGTGCAGCGGGCGCAGGAGCCGGTGGGGCGGCTGGAGGACCTGCGGGAGGCACTCGCCGCCCTCGCCATCGCCACGGCCCGCATCCACGGCCCGCATCCACGGCCCGCTGGCCTGGCTGCTGGCCGCCGCCAGCACCGCGCTGTTCCCGGTCCTCCGGTGGCGCACGGTGGCCGCCGAGCGCGGCTTCGCCTTCGGCGTGGTCGAGGCCACCGCGGCCCGGTACGACGAGGCCGAGGACGCGGAGCTCCGCATGCAGTCCCTCCTGGCAGCCATCGCCACCTGAGCGGTGCGACCAGGAGGGCCTCCGCACGCTGCTCACCCTGGTGCCCGCCCTCGGGCCCCGGTCCGACTCCTTGGTGGTCGCCCCGTCACCCGGCCACACCCCCTTGGAAGGCTTTGCCGAAGACCTTGGAGAGCGTCCCGGACATCTTGGAGACGCTCCCTGCGGCTGGCCGCGAAGACCTTGGAAGCCAGGCAGAAAGTCCAGCTCAAAGCATTGGTGACGGCTGCCCCCGGACACCTTGATGCCCCGTGCACTCCACCCTGTTCTTGACAGGGTGAAACACGCTTCCCGACCGTCCCCGCGGTGTGATCCAATACGCGCGGCCGTGCAGGGAGCACGCCACCGACCCACAGGGGGACCAATGATCAGAGCCATCGACACCAGACGCATCGCCTCTGCCGCCGCGGTGCTCGCCGCGACCGCGGGGCTCGCCGTGGCCGCGCCCGCCGCCCCGGCCCGGGCCGACACTCCGAGCGTGTTCCAGCTCGTCAACGCGGCCAGCGGTAAGTGCCTGGACGTCTCCGGCGGGTCCACCGCCGACGGTGCCGCGGTGATCCAGTGGAGCTGCCACGGCGGGGCCAACCAGAAGTGGACCTGGGACCGGGGCCTGCTGGTCAACGTCCTCACCGGCAAGTGCCTGGACATTCCCGGCGCAAGCACCGCGTGGGGCACCCAGGCTGTCCAGTGGACCTGCCACGGCGGCGACAACCAGTGGTGGTTCGAGGAGTCCGACGGTACCGACGAGTCCGCCCGCCGGTTCCCCAACCTGAACAGCGGGCTGCTGCTCGATGTGTCCGGCGCCAGCACGGCCGATGGCGCCGCGGTGATCCAGTGGGCCCGCACCGGCGGCACGAACCAGGGCTGGCACTACGTGGCCTCCTGATCCGGAACGCCACCGGAGCCCCGGCCGAAGGCGCGCCTTCGGCCGGGGCTTGCGTCTGTCGCGCACCCACCGGTCCGCCGGCGACGGGAACCGGATCCGGGGAGTTGAACGTGTTCAATGTGGCGGCGGGGTGACGTCGTCACCGCGCATCAGGACAGCCGAGGGGTTCCTTCATGCAGGACGAACGCGTTTCCGCGCGGCGCAGGTGGTTCAAGTGGTCCGTCATTGCCCTCGGAGTCGGCTTCGTCCTGTCGCCCGTGGTCTGCCTGGCCCTCGTCGTGTCCACGTTCGCCGCCGTGGACGGCAGCGCGAAACGGGTCGGCTGCTCGGAGGTCGTGGAGTTCGCGGGCGCCTCGATGCCCGCACAGGCCACCGGGGCGAGCTGCACGGACACCAACTCGTTGATGGACCGTGGCTGCACGGCCGAGTTCCGGATGCCCCGCGCCGACCTCGCCGACCGCCTGACCGCGGCCTTCCCCCGCGTGCGGCCGGTCGAGACGTACGGACCGTGGCTGCGCTTCGTCAACTCCCAGGAGGCGGACGGGACGCGCCCGCAGGTGCAGGCGATGTTCGTAGAGCTGGACGTCACGTACGAGGTCGACGCGGCCGCGCTGGTCCGGGTGAAGGCGTTCGATGTCTGACACAGGCGGCCCCGCCCGTCTGTGTGCTCAGGCGGGCGGGATCCTGGCTTCCAGGAGGCGGAATTCGATGCCCTCCGGGTCGGCCGGGACGTGGGCTGCACCTCGGTCGCCTGTCTCGGGTTGCCCGGCCACGTGCGCGCCCCGGCCGGAGGTCACCGGCCGGGGCGCGCTGCCGTGGAGTCCCGCGCTCCTGCTCCACGACGGCCACCTGGCCCTGATCCGGCGCGAGCGCCCCGACGGCCTCCAGCACTCGCTGTCCGGCGGCCTGGTCGAGGACGGCGAGGATGCGGCCACCGCACTGCGCGGTGAGCTGCTGGAGGAGCTCGGCCTGGACCTGGGCGCCCTGCCCGAGCCGCCGGTGCTGTGCTTCGTCCAGGAGCAGGAGACCCGGCGTCCGGGGGAGACGGCGCTCTTGCGTCGGCGGCACCTGGTCTTCACCGCCCGCCTGCCCGGCCACCTCCACCGCGCCGTGGCCGCTGTAGAGCAGGACGACCCGGGCCGGGCACCTGTGCTCTGGCTGCCGCTCACCGCCGTGGCAGGCCTCCACCTCTGCCCGGCCGTCGGCCCCGTCCTCCACCGGGCCGCCGAGCCCGCCGCCGGCCCGGCGCTGCCGGCGCCGATGACGGGCGACTCCTACCGGTGGCGCTGACCGCGACGCCGCTCACCTTGATGGCCACCCCATGGTTCGGCCGGACATCTTGATGCCCACCCCCGCCGTTGCCGGGCACCTTGACGGTCTTCCGAGGTATCGACGGGATACCTTGGAAGGAAGATTACGGAGCGATAACGCTGCAGGTCAAAGCATTGATGAGTGGTGCCGGACACCTTGATGCCCACCCCGGCCGCTGTCCGGGGCGGGCGTCAAGGTGAGTGTGGTGGCGCTGCTCAGGGCTTGGTGCCGGTCGGCTCCCACCAGGGCCTGGGGCCGTCGGGGGTCGGCGATCGGCCACCAGTTGTCTTCGCCCGCGCTATCTGTTTCCAGGTCCTCCAGCTTGGCGACGCCGGCCGGGACGCTGTGCAGCATCTTGGCGACGTACGGGGTGCGGGCGGCGATCTCCAGGTCGTTCGCCCGGTTGGCGAAGCCGGCCTGGCCGGTGCCGGTGAGGACGAACGGCAGCCGCGGGAAGACGGGGTGGCGGCGCTCCCACAACGGCTTGCGGCCGCCCTGAACGGCCTCGATGCTCCCGGCCCTCGTCCCGGCCGGGAGCGGGGCGGTGGCCCGGTGGCGGGCGTAGGCGTTCAGCTTCGCGGCCGGCCGGGGTCCGCCCATGGTGGCGCGGTCGACCTCGACGAACGCCAGGTGCACCACCCGCGCCCCGTTGGCCGCGGTGCGCCCGTAGTGGAGCAGGCCGTCGGGGCGGACCGTGCCCTCCTTGCCTTCGGCGAAGCGGTGGGTGACCTCCGGGACGAAATCGAACGGCCTGTAGGAGTTGCCCCGCTTCCGGGCGTCGGTGAGGAACACCAGGTGCGTTCGGACGACGGCGAGCCGGTGGTACAGGGTGAACGTGAACGCCTCCCGGTCGCCGGGCGGCCGGGGCGCGGGGATGTCCGCGAGCTCCGGGAACGCGGCGGCGATCCGGGCGCCGTGCTCCGTCAGGAGCCGGCCCTTCGCCCGCCCGGACTGCGGCAGCACCAGTTCCTCGTCCAGGCCGCGCTCACGCAGCCCGCGCAGCCGGCCCCGCGTCTTCTCGATGCTGCTG
Organism: Kitasatospora sp. NPDC003701; assembly: GCF_053587085.1. NCBI lineage: Bacteria > Bacillati > Actinomycetota > Actinomycetes > Kitasatosporales > Streptomycetaceae > Kitasatospora > Kitasatospora sp. NPDC003701. The sequence continues at coordinate 2,629 of NZ_JBSFNM010000130.1, read as the reverse complement.
TCCGGCGCGTGCAGCCGGCGCAGCTGCTCGGCGGTGGCGATGCGGAACCGGAACAGCGAGGCCACCACCGCCCAGGTGATCTCGACCTCCCGCGTCTCGCTGTCCGGCTCCGCCCCGGTCCGCGCCCTGCGCCTCGTCGCCCCGGTCCGCGCCCTGCGCCTCGTCGCCCCGGTCGTGCCCGTCGCGCCCGTCGTGCCCGTCGTGCTCGTCGTGCTCGTCGTGATCGTGCTGCCCTTCGGCTGGCGCGGGGCCGTGTGCCTCGCGCGGTCGCCGAAGGGAACCCCGCACGCCTTGGCGGATTCCTTGGTGATCCACCCCTTCTGCGGCAACGATCACGTAACGGTCTCCGCCAAGGTGACCATCAAGGTGACCATCAAGGTGTCCTCCAACCTTGGCCGACCCGTGACAGCGAATCTGGAGCGCGTGCCGTCGGAGTTGGATCGAGCGCGGTTTGTGACAGCAAAGTGGACCACCACGGGCACGTTGTCAGGGCGTCAGGTGACGTGGTCCCGGTAGTCCTCGGAGGCTGGGCAGTTCGTGGGCGCCGTCGTGCGAGGCGAGGAAGGTGCCCTCGGAGATGTCGAGGACCTGGCAGCCGACGGCGTAGGCGATTCGGAGCACCAGCGGCAGGGCATCGTCGCCGGTCCCCTGAGGTGAAGCATGATCGATTCGACTGGGTCGTCGGAGGCGACGTTCAGAGCGTGGTGGTGAACCGTGCTGTGGCTCGATGAGCTGCGGTTTCGTTGGGCTCCTGGTGTGGTGGTGGTCGGTCCGGGGCACCGCGGCCCGGCCCCGGCCCCGGCGTTCGACGCGTCGCGGGTGCTGGTGGAGCTCGCGCGGGTAGCCGTGCCGCCGCCGGCCGCGGCCGTGAGGTCCCGGTCGCGATGTACGCGGTGGCGCGGTCTTCGCCTTCTCCTGCCTGATGCCGGCGTTCGGCCTGCTCCGACGCTGCTCCGACGCGATCCCTCCGGACGATTCCCGGTCCCGCACCTTCCCGGGTGCGGGTCCGTGGGCGTTCGGCGGGTGGGCGCGGCGCTCGCGGCGGTCCGGATCGTGGCGTTCGAGGGGTGCGGTTGTTCGGCTGTCAACCATACTGGGGGTAACCGGCGGTGGCGAAGGAGCGATGGGCGTGCGAGAGCAGGACGAAACCGTGCTGGAGGCGGAGGAGCGGCTCGATCCGGAGGCGGAGCGGATCGGGGAGCGGATCGGGTTCCTGTTCTCGTACGTGCAGCCGCTCGGTCGGCGGTACACCTTGCAGGAGGTGGTGGACGGGATCCGTGAGGCGGCCGGGCCGGGGGATTCCAAGATTTCGGTCGGGCGGCTGTGGACCCTGCTCAAGGGGAAGGCCGGGAATCCCACCGTCGGGACGCTGCGGGCCCTGGGCGACTTCTTCGGCGTCCCGCAGGCGTACTTCATCGACGACGAGGTGGCGGACCGGGTCGCGGCGCAGCTCTCGCTGATCGCGGCGATGCGGGCCAACGACGTCCGCTCGGTGGCGCTGCGGGCGGCGGCGGTGGCGACCATGTCGACGCACGGGTTGGACACCGTGCGGTCGCTGGTCGAGCGCAGCGGACTGCTGGAGTCCGGGGCGGCGGTACCCGGTGCGGCCGGAGCGTCACAGCCTCCCGGCTGACGGTCGTTTAGACTCCGGTTGGGGCGGGTCGGGGCCGTCCGGGGCGGTGAGCTGTACGGACGCGGGGGCACGCGTGGAGGAACGGGATTGGCGTCGGTTCAAGGCGCGCTGTGAGGGCCTGATCGGGAGGCTCGACGTGCCTGCGCCGGTCACGATCGAGGTCCTGGCGGATTCCGTGGCCCGGTGGCGCGGGCGGGCGCTGCGACTGATTCCCCTGCCGGGCGCCGAGGTGCGGGGGTCGGGGATCTGCGGGGTGTGGATCGCCCTCGGCGATGCCGACCACGTTTACTACTCGGCGGTGACCAGCCCGGTTCACCAGGCCCACATCGTGCTGCACGAGCTGGCGCACATCCTGCTGGACCACCGGCAGGAGGGCGAGCCGGACCGCGAGGGGCTGCGGCGGCTCTTTCCCGATCTGGACCCGGCGATGGCGGCCCGGCTGCTGGCGCGGGACCGTACCCGCGCGACCACGGACCAGGAGCAGGAGGCAGAGCTGCTGGCCTCCCTGATCTGGCAGCACTTCGACACGATCCCGGTCGGGTGTCCGGGGATCCCGCGCGAGTCGGCCGACACGCTCGCCCGGGTGATCTGCACCTTTGCCGACGCGTACGAGTGGAGGGGACTTCATTGAGGCCGTTTGACCTGGTGGTCCTCCCGCTGGTGTGGAGCCTGGCCCTGTACGGTCTCGGTGTGCGGGGCGCGCCCCGGCGCAACCGGGTGCTGTCGGCGATGTGGACCTGCTGGGCGGTGTCGATGACGCTGGGTGCGCCGGCGGTCCGGCGCCTGGTCGACACCGTCCTCGGCATCGCCAGTGGCACCAACCTGCTGGTGCACCTGACGGGGCTGGCCGGCGCGGCGGCCATGGTGGAGTTCGTCCGGGAGATGACCGGACGGGCCCGGGGCCGGGTGTCGCGGGTGAACCTGGCGGGGCTGGGGGCCGCGTCGGTCGCGCTGACCGTCGCGTTCGTGGTGATGCCGCGCCCGGACGGCGAGGTC
>NZ_JBSFNM010000129.1:0-7523 GCF_053587085.1 Kitasatospora sp. NPDC003701 | reverse complement strand
ATGGAGCGGGAGCCGGCGGCGCCGGGGTCGAGTGATGCGGCGGTGTCGACCATGAGCGGGCGGCCGTTGTTGTCGACGGCGCCGAGCAGCAGGGGCCGCAGGCGCGGGTCGGCGACGTACCCGGTGACATCGAAGGAGTCATCGATCACCTTGGCCTCGCCGTTCACGATGTCCTTCCAGATGCCGCCGGTCGCGGTCGTCGCGCTGCCGAGGACGACGGAGTTGCTGGTCTCGGCCAGGTAGTCGTCGAACGGGCCCGCGTTCCCTGCCGGGGTCTTGCCGTGGATCGCGGCGAGGTCGAACGCTCGGGCGAGTGAGATCGGCAGGTCGGCTTGGATCTGGGAGTAGAGCCCGGCCGCGTTGGAGCGGGCGACTTCCTCGGAGACGGGCAGCAGCACCGAGACCTTCTTGCCCGACATCGTCTTGAGCGACATGGACTCGTTGCCGGTCGGCTTGGAGCCGCCCTCGTTGACCCATCCGGCCTGCGGGACGTCCATGCTGACCGGGATCGCGGTCTGCGCGGTCATGCTGAGCGAGATGCGGCGGGCGAGCTGCATGACAGCCGACGTCTCAGTCGCCCGGTTGAAGATGGGCTCGGTGATGGTCGGCGGCAGGAGTGTGGGGCTGATGTTGCTGAGCTTGACGGGTGCGTCAGCCATGGGGCCCTCCTAGGTGGGCAGTTGAGGAGATGCCCTACTTGCCGAGGGCGTTGTTGATGAGGGCGGCGAACGTGGCTTCGGGGGTGGCCGGGGCTGGGGTGCCGCCGCCCTGGAGCGGGTCCGGGGTGGGCATGCGGGGTCCGGGCGGGGGAAGAAGCGCGGCCAGGGTCTTGGCGTCGGTCTCCATGGCGGCCGGGTCGGCGCCGGTGATGCGGCCCACCAGGGCGTCGGGCAGGCCGTACTGGCGGGCCAGGCGCTCGCGGGTGAGCTGGGCTTCGGCTGCGGCGATCCGGTCGGCCGCTTCCTGGGCGGCGGCCCGCGCGGCGGCCGGGTCCGGAGTGGCCGCCAACTTCGCTGCGAGGTCAGCGAGTTCGGTGGAGCGGGTTGTGGCCGCCTCCTGGGCGCGGGTCAGCTCGGTGGCCAGGCCGTCCATGCGGGTGCGAGCCCATTCGGGAAGTTCGGCGAGCTGCTCGGCCGTCGGGGCGCCGGGGACGGGCGGACCCGCCGGGGCCGGGGGAGCCGCAGGCGGTGCACCGGTCGGTCCCGTGGTGGGCGGGGGCGTGGACATGGGTCCCTCCAGGAACTGGGTCAGGAGCGGCGGGCGGTAGGAAGGGCGCGGCGCCGGACGTTGCGGCGGCGGGCGGCGACGGCGCGGTTGAAGGCTCTGGTGGCCTCGGGCCCGGACAGGCCGTCCGTCGCCTCTTTCCACAGGTCGCGCCACGCGTCGGAGCCGTCGGGGAGCCAGCTGTCCCGGGAGTAGATGGGGGTGAGCTGGCAGTGGCACATGTCGTGGTACTTGGTGAGGTCGTCCAGGCTGACGGGCGGCCCGCCGGCGAGGCCCGCGCTGTCGCGGGTCTTGTAGACGGCGCCGCGGGAGGCGAGCATCGCGCACCAGGCGCACGGTGCGGTGTCGGTGACGCGGGCCCAGCCGATCACTCGCCGGTCGGCCCGGCCGCTCCGGGCGGTGAGCGCGCGGCCACCGCGCAGGACCTCGCGGTCGGCGGCGCCGGCCGCGGTGGTACCGGCGTCGCGCATCAGGCCGCCCAGCTCGGACAGGAAGGCGCCCTCATCGAGGCGGCCGCGAGTGCGGTCCTCCTCGGCCCGAACCAGGCGCTGCTCGGCGTGGACCGGCCCGGTCACCCACAGGGATGTGCGGGCCGCCGTGTCCATCGACTCGTCGTCGAGGTCGGGCCACTCGAAGTCCTGGTCGACCGGGACCAGGAGGTTGTCGTCCAGGTCCCGCCGGTCGGGCTCGCCGGCCGCGGCCGCGTAGTCCTGCCGCAGCTCGCGGAGGCTGACGGTGCGGTTCCGGGACGGCTCCAGCGGCGGCAGGGTGAACCCCGTTTCCAGCGCGCGGTGATACCGGAGAAACGCGGCGCCGAGTCGCTCGGACTCGCCACGGTGGTCGCGGACGACGTCCAGTGCCTCGGTCAGCCACGGGCCGGCCGACGTGGCGGGCGCGGCCGGACGGACCAGGCGGTGCCAGGATCGCAGGACCAGCGCGGCGGCTCGGGCGCCGACGCGGGCCTGGGCGACGCGGTGGTCCTGGACGAGCTGCCTGGCCCGGTCACTACGCCGGGCCACTGGTGGGCACCGGCGCCGGCGCGGGTTGGGTGGCCCGGTCGAGCGCTGAGGCGAGGCGCGCGGACGGGTCCTCCTCCGCCCACAGTTCGGCGATGCGTTCCTGCTCGGAGACGGGCAGGCCGAGCGCCTCGGGCCCGTAGGACGGGGGGAAGACCTTGGTCGCGACCATCTTCTGTACGTAGTCCGCTTTCGCGCTCATCGTCGGGGTGGACGGGTCGCGCCACACGGTGGCCATGCGCTCCAGGCCGGACGGCAGCTTGCCCCGGTGGGAGATCCACAGGGCCATACGCATCAGGTTCTCCCAGGGCCCGGAGAAGGACCGCTGGCGGCGCTCGCAGTTCTTCACCAACCTGGCTTCCTCGGCCTTGATGGCGTCTGCGGAGGTCGGGTTGTCGGCGCCGGCCGCGAAGTACGCGAGCGGGACACCCTGGAGGCTGGCGGCCAGCTTGCCGTAGGTGAGAATCGCGGTCTCGAAGTTGCGCAAGTCGGCGGCCGCGAACTGTCCGGCGTGGGCGCTCTCGTTGGCGAGTGCCCACACGCGGCCCAGGTAGGCCTCCCACGCGGGGACCGGCTTGCCGTCCTTGTCCACGAAGTCGTCGGCCGAGGCCCCGAGCACATAGCGTTGCGGGACGGCTTGGAACTCCGTGGCGACCTGCATGTTGGTGAGCGCGCGGCAACAGGCGTCGGCGACGGGGATCACTCGCAGCATCTCGCTGCGGCCGGCCCGGTATGAGCTCCGGGCCCGGTTGATGAACGGGACGACGGGGATCCAGGGCATGTCCGAGACGGATCGGTCCACCACCCACCAGCCGCCGTCCTCGCGACGGACCAGCTGCACGGTCATACCGGGGCGAGGCCACAGGGTCGCCGCGGTGGCGCGGCCGAACGCCTGGTACTGGGGCAGGTCGACCTCCTCGGCGGCCTGGACGAACCGGGCAGCGGCGGTCACCTGGCGGGTCGCGGCGGAGCGCTCGTGGATCATCCACTGCGGTCCTTCGACCGTGATCACCGGGTCGCCGTACGCGTCGACGCCGACGACGCCGTAGGAGCGGGCGAGGGTGAGCGCGTCCAGGTGGGCGATCTGGGACTCCTCGTCCATGCCCCAGGTCTGCCACAGGTCCCATAGGTCCTCGGAGGGTGCGTCGGCCGCGCTGGCCCGGAATCCCTCGACGTCCAGGCGTTCCTCGACGGTGTCGACGGCCTGTGCCGGCCAGGCGATCACGGTCTGCAGACTCTCCCAGCCAGGTGGGACGTTGAGACCGATCGAGCGCATGTACCGGTCGGCGTCGTAGTAGCGCTGGAGGACATCCAGGCCGCCCTGCGATGCCGGGGCAGAGCGTGCTTGCTGGAGCCGCTGCCACAGCCGGTCCAACAGGCGCTGCTCGTCCGAGGTCAGCTGGTCCGGGGTCAGGAGAGGGGTCGCCACGGGGGCCTCCTCTCAGCGGAGCACGGTGACGGTGCGCTTGCGGGTGACGTTCTTCGACAGGGCGTCGAGGCGGCACTGCCAGGCGAGGATCGAGGCGACGGCGGCGTCGATCTTGCGGGGGCTCTCGGGGTGCTCCTTGCCGATCTGGATGCCCGAACGCGACTCGCGGCGACGGGCGTTGAGCATGTGCCTGGTGAGGGCCGACGCGTTCGAGTGCGTCAGCTCGCCGTCGGTGATCGCGTCGTGCAGCGCCTGGGTGGCGCGGACGATCAGCAGCGCGCGGCCGCCGGTCATCCACCACTCCATGGGGTGGTGGGTGCTCGACTTCACCTTCAGCCGGCGCCCGTGCTTGGCCTCCCAGCCGCGCACGTGCGATTCCCACTTGGCCGGGTCCGCGTACATCCCGACGACGTTGTACGTGGCGAAGGCCTGGTCTACCTCGGCCAGGACCTCCGCGACGGGGACCTGCCAGTCGCGGCCGGCCGGGCCGTCGGGCTGTTCCCACACCCGGATCTCGAAGAGGAAGCCATCGGCGACTCGGCAGCCAACCAGCGCGGTGGCGTCGGTGACGCCGCGGCTGCGGCGCCGGCTGCCGTCGAACCCGAGGACCACGGTGTCCCGGGGCTGGATCTTCGTCTCCGGTGCCGCGCAGGCTGCCCACTCCGGCTGGGACAGCCAGCTGTCAGTCGCGTGCGTGACCTGGTTGAGGTAGTAGCGGCGGGCGTCCTGCGGGTCGGTGTCGGGGTCCCAGTACTCTCCGAGGAGGCGGCGCAGGTTGACCCAGCCGCCGGCCGCGTCCGCCGAGTCGCCGTAGGCGTCGGCGAGGCCGGCCAGGAGCGAGGCTTCGTCGGCGGGGTCGGTCTCGGGCGGCGCCTCGCGGTGGTCGAAGAGCACGCCCGTATCCAGCTTGGTGCGGCCCTCCTGCTGCTTCTTCCACGCCTCGAAGGACCGTTCGGCCACGGAGCCGACGCCGGGGATGAACGCGTTCGGGGTCTCGATGCTGGCGCCGCCGACCTTGCCGAGGTTGCGGCGGATGACGTCGGCGAGCTTGCGGCCGCCGTTGGTGGGAGACCAGGACTCCGTCTGGTCCATCACGCTGAAGACGGGCCGGAAACCCTCGCGCGAGGTGCCGCTGGAGGTGACGTACTCGATCCGTCCGTCCGGGACGTTGACGAACGACTCCATCGGCTCGATGTCGTAGGCGTCCGCGACCGGGCCTTCCCGGGCCATGGTCAGCAGCGGGTCCCAGGTGTTCGCCGTCTGGTCCTCCGAGACGGCTACCAGCTGCACCTTGGCCTTGAAGCCGAGGCTGGTCCACTCGCGTGCGACTGGTTCGCCGCTGGCGTCCCAGCCGTCCGGCACGACCGGGGCGAGCGCCTCGACCAGGCACAGCCCGGACAGGAACGGCGACTTGCCCCAGCCCTTGGGCCTGGAGAGGACGGCCCGTCGGATCCGCCGGCCGTTGTTGAGCGCCCGACCGTTGATCGCCGGCCCCTGGAAGGCGGGGTCGATGGCGTAGAACTGGAGGACGAACTGGGCCTGTTCCTCGGTCAGGAACAGCGGGTCGCCGGCGGCTGGGCCGTCCGGCACGATCAGGTACTCGGCCATCCACTCCAGGACCTGGTAGCCGAGGGTGGGCAGCTCGCCCGGGTAGGAGGGGCCTCGCCAGGGCATGAGCTCACCCCCCGGATTCGGCCTCCGTACCGGGGGCGTCGGGGCGGATCATGCGGATCTTGGCGTACCGCTCCCGCGCGACCTGGGCACCCGAGGAGCCCTGGCCAGCGTCCGCGTCATCGGCCTGGGCGAACGTCATGCGCAACCGCGCCCTGTCCTCCATGGTGCTGCCGAACTTGGCGACCCGTAGGCGCAGTTCCGCAGCCACGGAGGTGTCGCCGCTCCAGACTTTGGCGTGGATCAGCGCGGTGTCGAGAAGGAACTCCCAGTCGGTGCTGGAGAAGTGCTCGGCCTGCGGGGATGCGACCCAGGTGTCCCACCACTCGCGAGTGCGCGCAGGCCAGACGAACTCGACCAGGCCGTCCTCGCCTGCGTCGATCCGGAAATCGGGGAGCTCGGGCGCCTCCGCTCTCTCGAATCGCAGAATGGTCTGCGGGGCGCCGCCCTTGTTGCGGCGCGCGCGGGCGGCGGGGTCCTTCGGTGCGGGGCCGACGCCGGCCATGCGGTCACCCCCTTCGGGAAGGGGTCTGGGATTCCCCAGACCCGTACAGATGGTCAGCGCCTATACGCGTAGCGGGGAGCGAGGGGGGAGGGAGGGGTATCCCCCACCCCCGAAGCCGGGGCTTCGAGCGGGCGACTAGCGCAGGCCTGGGTGGGCCTCGGGTGGCCGGCGGCGCCGGGCCTGGTACCGCCAGCGGGTCGCGCTGCCGCCTTCGCGGCTGCTCTTGGCCCTGTGGCAGCTGCCGCAGATGGCCTTCAGGTTGCCCTCGCTGTGGTCGTCGCCTCGACGGACGTGGTCGACCTCGGTCGCCTGTCGGCCGCAGACGTAGCACGTCGCGTGGTCGCGGGCGAGGATGCGGGCCCGCCGGGCCGGCCAGTCCTTGGGGAGGCGGGCTCGCCGGTCGCTGGTGGACCAGGCCATCAGGCCACGTCCAGGGTGCCGTCGAAGGCGACGACCGCAGCGGCGCCGGCCTGCTCCTTGAGTGCGCTGGCCGCGTCCGTCAGGTCGTGGTGCGCGGAGCCTTCGAGCTGGTCAAGGATGATCACGAACGGCGTCTCGACCTCGTCCCCGTGGTGCCGCGTGGGCAGCTCCAGGACCTGGATGCGGGCCATGGGCTCAGTCCTCCTTGGGTCGCTGGAGGTCGGCCCGGACGTCGTCGGCGGCGCTGACGAGCATGCCGAGTGCCTCCCATGACGGCAGGCCGGGCTGCCAGTAGTTGATGATCACGATGTCGCCGGCCTCGTTGAAGGCCTTGATGGACGCGACGATGCCGATCGGGGTGTATCCCTCGGGGAGGGCGTCGGCGAGGCCGTAGGGGTCGATGCTCACCGGCTCCACCACCAGCAGCCGAGGGTGTGTCCGTGTCGGGCCTGGACGGTTCCGCCGAGCCCTCCGAGGACGTGGTCCATGTCGGCCGCGTTCCAGTGGTGCACGTGGGCCTCGTGCGGGTTGCCGTCGACCTCGCCCTGGGGCGCGTAGATGATCGGCAGGCTGACGAGCAGGTGCCGGGCTCCGGCCTGGGTGATGCGGTAGAGAAGGGCGATCGCGTCCTCGGCGGGCATGTGCTCCAGGACGTCGCCGGCGATGACCAGGTCGCGGTCGAAGAGGTGGCCCGGCGCGTCGCGGGCGTCGAGGTGGTGGACCTCGTCGTACTGGAGGTGGAGCCCGTAGCGGTCAATGTAGGGCTGGTGGATCTCGACGGCCGTCCACCAGGTCCCTTGGTGGCGGGGGCGCATCAACCAGGCGTAGGTCCCTCGTCCGGGACCGATGTCGGTGACGGTGTCGGGACGATGTTCCAGGAACAGGTCGAGCGACCAGTCCTTGCCTTCGACGTCGGAGGTGGGCACGGTCGCCTCCTGACGGTCACGAGCGCGGCGGCCAGGCATGCAGAAGGGCCCGCAGCTGCTGTTCGGCTGCGGGCCCTTCGTACTGTCTGGACTCACCCGGATGTGGACACACGGGTGGTGGAGTGATCGTGGCACGGCGCTGACCTTGGGTCAAGCGGCGTGGGATCGGCGTGGCGTCCAGGCCTCGATGAGCGGGACGATGTCGGTGGCGCGGAAGCGTGGGTACCGGGCGGTGCCGCCGGCCTTTCGGAGGCGGCCGCGGCGCACCCAGTCGCGCACTGTTGCGGCGGGCACTCCGAGGCGGGCGACGTCGTCCATGGTGAGCAGGCCGG
>NZ_JBSFNM010000128.1:0-8193 GCF_053587085.1 Kitasatospora sp. NPDC003701 | reverse complement strand
GCGGTGGCCATGGTGGCGCTCCTTCAGTCGTGCGGTACGGGAGGGGAGTTGTCGGCCGCTCCGGGAGCCGGGCGACCTCGACACCGAGGAAACTGCCCGGTCGTTCGTCGCCCGGTGCAGGTCGGCCGGTCGTTCGTCGGCCGGTGCAGGTCGCCCGGAGTCTCGTGGTCCGGGCAGCGAAGAGCCCTGGCATACGGGGAATGCCAGGGCTTGAGGTTTCGCACGGCCCCCACAGGGCCGCTGGTGCCGGAGTCCGGCGTCGGGTCGGGCAGGTCGGGCGGATCAGGCAGCGGTGCGGTGGCGCTCCAGCACCGTGTCGACGCCGTGTTCGGCGGCGAGCCGGCGGAGGTCGTCCAGCTCGGACTGCTCCACCTCGGCGAGGAACTCGTCCCCGGCCTCGATCGCGCGGTGCAGGTCCTGCTCGGCGTTGGCTATGCGCTGCAGGATTCCGGCGGTGAAGGCGTCCATACGGGCCCCCTTACTGTGTCGGACGTGCACGTTCGTGCGTCCCCCGCCCCAGGGTCGTGGTAGCCAGCGGAAGCGTCCGATCCGGTAGGTCGTGATCTCCGGTCGGGCGCGGAGTCGGCCCTCGGCCGCTCCCGGTGACGCCCCAGCCCCAGGGCCGGCGCGGATGAACGCACGGCGGGTGGGTGCGATCGGCCATCGGCCAGATCGCGGGTGTGCACCTGTCCTCCCCAGCCCCCGGGCGGGGAAACCTCTCCGGGCGAGAAAGTTGCCTGTGTCACAGTCCAACCGGAGTGTTCCCGGCACGAATCGCGACGGAGGCCGTCGTCGGAGGCGCCGCCCGCACCCCGCGGGCCCCTGCCCCGGGGGCAGCTTATCGCTGCTTTACCGCATGACCAGGCAGGATGGAGGCACCGTCGGAGCCGTGCGTCCGCTTCCGGGGCCGGCCTGGAGAAGGGACAACCACCGTGCGGGTTCTCGTCGTCGAGGACGAGCAGCTGCTCGCCGAGGCCGTCGCCACCGGCCTGCGCCGCGAGGCGATGGCCGTCGACGTGGTGTACGACGGGGAGGCCGCGCTCCAGCGCATCGCGGTCAACGACTACGACGTGGTCGTCCTCGACCGCGACCTGCCCCTGGTCCACGGCGACGACGTCTGTCGCAGCGTGGTCGAGCAGGGCCTGGCCACCCGGGTGATCATGCTGACCGCCTCCGGCGACATCAGCGACCGGGTCGAGGGTCTGGAGATCGGTGCCGACGACTACCTCCCCAAGCCGTTCGCTTTCAGCGAACTCGTCGCCCGGGTAAGGGCGCTGGGCCGCCGGGCGACCGTCCCGCTGCCGCCGGTGCTGGAGCGCGCCGGCATCTCGCTCGACCCCGGCCGCCGCGAGGTGATCCGCGACGGGAGGCCCGTCCAGCTCGCTCCCAAGGAGTTCGCCGTGCTGGAGGTGCTGATGCGGGCCGGCGGCGCCGTCGTCTCCGCCGAGCAGCTCCTGGAGAAGGCCTGGGACGAGCACACCGACCCGTTCACCAACGTCGTGCGCGTCACCGTGATGACGCTGCGCCGCAAGCTCGGCGACCCGCCGGTGATCGTCACCGTGCCGGGCTCCGGCTACCGGATCTGACCGGGTCCGGCCGGATCCACGCGGACCCCCGCCCGGCCCCACGAGGCCCCGCGGGGCTCCACCGGACACCGGCGGACCCCACCCACCACGCGCCCGCCCCGGGCGGACGCCCCGAGAGGACGATCATGACCACCCCGCCCCCGGCCGGCGGGCCCTCCGGCGCGCCCGCCGGCGGCCCGCGCGCCGTGCCGCCCCGGTCCGCACCGCCGAAGCCCGTGCACCCGCCGCGCGCGCCCCGGCTGCACCACGCGTCGCACGAGACCTACGTCCCCGGCGACGGAATGCTCGCCTGGCTGCCGTTCCGCCCCACCATCCGGATCCGTCTGACCCTGCTCTACGGCGGGATGTTCCTGATGGCCGGCGTGGTCCTGCTGCTGCTGATGTACTTCTTCGTCCGGCAGGCCCTGCACGACGTCCAGCCGCCGCCCTTCCTGTTCAGCTCCGGCAAGGACATCACCGTCAACGGCGTGACGATGACCAGCGAGCAGTTCAACCAGCTGCTCGCCAGCCGGCACGAGATCGCCTCCAACGCGGCCCTGAACACGCTGCTGCGCAAGGCCCTCACGGTGCTCGTCTGCCTCGCCGTGATCGCCTTCGTCGCGGGCTACGCGATGGCCGGCCGGGTGCTCCGCCCGCTCGGGCGGATCACCCGCACCGCCCGCGAGGTGGCCTCCTCCGACCTGCACCGGCGGATCGAGCTGGACGGGCCGGACGACGAGCTCAAGGAGCTCGCCGACACCTTCGACGACATGCTCGACCGGCTGGACCGCTCCTTCGACTCCCAGCGCCGCTTCGTCGCCAACGCCTCGCACGAACTGCGCACCCCGCTGGCGATCAACCGGACCCTGCTGGAGGTCCAGCTCTCCGACCCCGCCGCCTCGCCCGACCTCCAGCAGCTCGGCAAGACCCTGCTGGCGACCAACGAGCGCAGCGAGCAACTGGTCGAGGGCCTGCTGCTGCTCGCCCGCAGCGACAACGAACTCACCGACCGCCGCCCGGTGGAACTCTCCGAGGTCGCCACCCGGGCCCTGGTGCAGACCCGCGCCGAGGCCGACCGGCGCGAGGTCGAGCTGCGCGCCACCCTGAACCAGGCCGTGGTCGCCGGCAACGGCGTGCTGCTGGAGCGGATCGCGCTCAACCTGCTGCAGAACGCCGTGCGCTACAACACCGCCGGCGGCTGGGTCGAGATCAGCACCGCCGAGGTGCCCGGCGGCGGCGAGCTGGTGGTGTCCAACACCGGCCCGGTCGTGCCCGGCTACGAACTGGAGCACATCTTCGAGCCGTTCCGCCGCGTCAAGGGCGCCGAGCGCACCCGCAGCGACAAGGGTGTCGGGCTGGGCCTGTCCATCGTCCGCTCGGTGGTCCGGGCGCACGGAGGCACCATCGAGGCCACCCCGCGCTCCGGTGGCGGCCTCACCATGCGGGTCCGGATCCCGGGGGCCTGAGCGCCCCCACAGGCCCTTCACGCCCCCGCTGCGCCGCTCGTACCACCCGCGCTCCGTGCGCTGACCAACCCCGCCGCCCCCGCCAGGCCCGTCAAGACGACATAAGGCCTGGCGGGGGCGGCTTGTCATTTCCGGTCCGAGCAACTTACGGTGTCGTAAGTTACGCAACCGTAAGTGCGTCCCGACTTCGGTGTCCCCGACGTGCCCGCCCAACGCGCCCGTCCCGCGCGTGCCCGTCCCCCTGGAGCAACACTCGTGACCATCGCCCCCGTGCAGCGCACCGCCTCGCTCGGTTCGAGCGCCTGGACCGACGCGCGGCTGATCATGGCCCTCGAAGAGGTGGTGGAGACCGAGCTCAACCGCCACCTGAAGGTCGCCAAGGACTGGATGCCGCACGAGTTCATCCCGTGGAGCCAGGGCCGCGACTTCGACGGCGTGCTGGGCGGCGAGGCCTGGTCGGTGGAGCAGTCCCGGGTGACCCCGCTCGGCCGGGTGTCGCTGGTGGTCAACCTGCTGACCGAGGACAACCTCCCCAGCTACCACCACGAGATCGCGACCATGTTCGGCCGCGAGGGCGCCTGGGGCACCTGGGTGCACCGCTGGACGGCCGAGGAGGGCCGGCACGGGATAGCCATCCGCGACTACCTGCTCGCCACCCGGGCCGTCGACCCGAACGAGCTCGAGCGGGCCCGGATGAGCCACATGTCGGAGGGCTTCGAGTCCGACAACTCGCACAGCATGCTGCACTCGGTCGCCTACGTGGCCTTCCAGGAGCTGGCCACCCGGATCTCGCACCGCAACACCGGCCACTTCGCCGGTGACCCGCTCTGCGACCAGCTGCTCGCGAAGATCGCCAACGACGAGAACCTGCACATGGTCTTCTACCGGAACCTGCTGAAGGCCGCCCTGGAGATCGCCCCGGACCAGGCCATGCGCGCCATCGCCGACGTGGTCACCGACTTCCGGATGCCCGGCCACGGCATCCCCGGCTTCGAGCGGGCGGCCGCCCAGATCGCCATCGGCGGCGTCTACAACCTGCGCATCCACCACGACGACGTGCTCCAGCCGGTGCTGCGCCACCTCAAGGTCATGGAGGTCGGCGGCCTCGGTCCGGACGGCCTGCGGGCCCAGGACGAGCTCGGCGCCTTCCTCGGCGGGCTGGACGCTCAGGCGACCAAGTTCGACGAGCGGCAGGCCGCGCTGCTGGCCCGCCGGGCCGCGCGGAAGGCCGCCCAGTAGCAGCCGGACACGAACCGCAGGACGCGCCGGGCGACGGATCCGGCCGTTCCTGTTGGGTGGATTTTCCGTGGTTTGCCCCGGAACATTCGGAACGTGAGCAAGGTCACACCGTGTCGCTCCGTGGGGTGGGCCGATCTCGGAGCGTGATCATGGTGGACGGTGGTCCGGTTGCGGTCCGTGACGACGATCGGGGTCTCAGCCGTTCGGGTGGATTGACCGGGAGCCCTGGTGGGCAAGGGAACGATCGAGTGGCCGCAAGGCTTCTGATGACTGAGCGTGTCCGCCGAGCGGCCCCGGCCGCAGGCCGGCGATGGCCCAGCGTGAGGCCTCCCACGCCCGATCGGATCACCCCAACGGACCCCTGGCTGAGTGTCGATTGAGTAACAGGGCTTGAAGTAAGGCAAAATCTCCGCCTCGGGTCGGGCACAAGACCGACCCCCCATGCGTTACGTGCGCTGGAGATACCGCACACACCGCACAACCCGGAGGGGGAGAGCGAAAACATGGCTACTGACTACGACACCCCACGCAAGACCGATGACGACCTCAACGAGGACAGCATCGAGGAACTGAAGGCTCGGCGGAACGAGAAGAGCACCAGCTCCGTCGACGTCGACGAGTTCGACGCGGCGGAGGGCCTCGAGCTCCCCGGCGCGGACCTCTCGAACGAGGAGCTGTCGGTCCGGGTGCTGCCGCGCCAGGCCGACGAGTTCACCTGCATGAGCTGCTTCCTGGTGCACCACCGCAGCCAGCTGTACAGCGAGAAGAACGGCAACCCGATCTGCCGGGACTGCGGCGCCTGAGTATCAGGGCGGCCATGGGCCCGGGCCCGCGGAACCTCGCGGGACCGGCACACCGCCCCTTCCGGCCCCGGGCAGCGGGGCCGGACGGCAGTACCGGCGGCCGTCGAGGCGGGCGCACCGGCAGTAGCGCGTCGGGTCGCACCGGCGCAGTACCGCGTACCGCGCGACGTGGCAGCACCTCGTGCAGTACGGAGAGACACCTGGGACGGTCCCGCATCGCGGAACCGTCCCTCTCCGTTTTCCGGCCCCGTTGCCGGCCCCGTTGCCGGCCGTCGGGCCGGGGTGCTCGCGGCCGCTCGGGGGCCGCTCGTTCTTGCCGGGGCGCTCGCGGCGCCCGTTCCGGTCGTTCGTCCGGGCCGCCGCTCCGGCGACGGCCCGGTGGGGCGGCCCGGCGGGACGACCGGGTGGGACGGGCCGGGTGTCAGGCGCGCGCGCCGCGCCGCGCCTCCTCCAGGGCCTCGGCCAGCTTCATCGGCGAGCGGGTCGACAGATAGAGGTAGGGCGTCGGGTCGGCCGGGTCGCTGACCTCGACGCGCAGGGCGGTCGGGACGTAGCTGCGCAGCAGCATGAAGGCGCGCGGATCGGACTTCGGGCCGCGCCAGGCCACCGCCTCGGCGGGGCTGAGCGGGTGCGCGGCGCCGAGGGCGTCGACCGGGATCCGGGCCGGGCCGGCCACCAGGGAGCCCTGCACCACGCGGATCCGGGCGGAGCCGTAGCTGCTGATCGCGGCCGCGCCGGCGGCGATGCCGACCACCAGCCCGACCAGCGCGCCCACCGCGCTGAAACGCAGCAGGATCATCGCGAGCGTGAGCCCGATCGCGACCGGGAGCAACCACCAGGAGCGCGGCACGGTGAGGCGTTCGTCGTACATGCCCCCATTGTGGTGGCCGTTACGGCCGGCCCGGGACGGCACCCCCGGGCCCGGGCCGCCTACCGGTCGGTAGGGTTGGGCGCCGTGACCGGTTCCGTAGCCCCAGCCTCCCCGTCCGCCCAGCCGGCGCCGACCGTGCCGCTGACGCCGACCACGCCCCCGCCGGGCGCCGTCCTGCCGCCGCGCGCCCCGCAGGCCCCGGCCCCGGGCACCCGGCTCGGCTCGCACTACGAGCACTGCTTCGGCTGCGGCCCGCAGCACCCCGGAGGCCTGCGGATCGACGCGGTGGCCGGCCAGGGGCTCGACGTCACGGCCGAGTTCACCGTCCGCTCGGCCCACCAGGGCGGTCCCGGGCTCGCCCACGGCGGCCTGCTGACCACGGCGATGGACGAGACGCTCGGCACGCTGAACTGGCTGCTGCACGCCCCCGCCGTCACCGCTCGTCTGGAGACCGACTTCCTCTGCCCGGTGCCGGTCGACTCCGTGCTGCACCTGCGCGCCTGGGTCACCGGAGTGCACGGCCGGAAGATCTACAGCGCCGGCGAGGCGCGGATCGGTGGCCCCGACGGCCCGGTCGCCATCCGCGCCCAGGCACTCTTCATTCAGGTGAAGCTGGAACACTTCACCAAGCACGGTCGTGCCGAGGACATCGGGAAGGTCCTCGACGACCCGGATCTGATGAAGCGCGCCCGAGCCTTTGAGGTGAACCCTTGAGCAGCACCCCCCGTCCGCCGGTAGATGTCCTGATCAGGCGAATCGACACCGAGCTGCCGCTGCCCGCGTACGCGCAGCCCGGCGACGCGGGCGCCGACCTGCGGACCACCGTCGACGCCGAGCTGGCCCCCGGCGAGCGGGTCGTCCTGCCCACCGGCATCGCCATCGCGCTGCCGGACGGCTACGCGGCGTTCGTCCACCCCCGCTCCGGGCTCGCAGCTCGTTGCGGAGTTGCTCTGGTGAACGCCCCAGGGACGGTCGATGCCGGGTACCGTGGAGAGATCAAGGTGATCGTCGTCAACTTGGACCCGCGCGAAGCCGTCAGCTTCCGCCGAGGGGACCGGATCGCCCAGCTGGTGATCCAGCAGGTCGAGAAGGCCCGCTTCCACGAGGTGGCCGAACTGCCCGGGTCGGCACGAGCCGAGGGCGGGTTCGGGTCGACCGGCGGCCACGCCGCGGTCTAGGCTGCCCGCGGCCTCGCAGGAAGCCGAGCAGGTATTCGCATCGGTCTTGGACCGGGAAGGACAGTGACCGTGTTCCGTCGTCGCCAGAAGAGCGAGGACGCTGTCGAGCAGCTCGCCGACGACGCCATCAGCGCCGACGAGACGGCCGATGACGTCGAAGGTTCCGCCGAGAGCGAGAACGTGACCGAGCTGGACCCGGCCGAGCGGGTCGGCCTGCCGCCGGCTCCGCGTCCGGACGGTCCGTGGGACCACTCCGAGCTGGAGCAGCCGGAGGAAGGCCGGGTCGACCTCGGGGGCCTGCTGGTCCCCGGTGTCGAGGGCATGGAACTTCGCGTCGAGGTGGCCGGGGACGCGATCGTGGCCGCGACGCTCGTCCTCGGCAACAGCGCCATCCAGCTCCAGGCCTTCGCGGCCCCCAAGTCCGAGGGCATCTGGGGCGAGGTCCGTGAGGAGATCGCCAACGGCATCACCTCGCAGGGCGGCCTCATCGAGGAGGAGGAGGGCCCGCTCGGCTGGCACCTCCGCGCCCAGGTCCCCGTACAGCTGCCGGACGGCACGCAGGGCGTCCAGCTGGTGCGCTTCGTCGGCTGCGACGGGCCGCGCTGGTTCCTGCGCGGTGTGATCTCGGGCCAGGCCGCGGTGCAGCCGGAGATGGCCGGGATCCTGGAGCAGGTCTTCCAGCAGACGGTCGTCGTCCGTGGCGAGAGCCCGATGGCGCCGCGCGACCCGATCGTGCTGAAGCTCCCCGAGGACGCGCAGATGGTGGCCGACGGTGGCGGGGCAGCCGCCGCTGCCGGCGAGGGCGACAGCAGCCGCTTCGGCGGCGCCGCGCTCGACCCGTTCGCCCGCGGCCCGGAGATCACCGAGGTCCGCTGAGCAGGCCGACTGCTCTTCGATCGCCCCCGCCCGGAACCCCGGGCGGGGGCGATTTGCATGTGGCGGGCCGGTCCCCGTACAGTTCCGGAGTCGCACCGAGAGGGGCGGCGGAATGCGAATCCGATGAATGAAACTCCGGAAAACGGAGCGGAAAACATCTGATAAGCTTCAAACACGAAAGAACGAAGCGCCCGG
>NZ_JBSFNM010000127.1:0-9059 GCF_053587085.1 Kitasatospora sp. NPDC003701 | reverse complement strand
CCCGACCGTGCTCCAGCTGGTCGTCTGGGCGGCGTACCTGATCCCGACCCTCGCGGTCTTCTTCGGCCTCCTCGGCGGCAGGCCCGCCAAGCCCGTCACCCCGCAGGCCGGCTCCGCGAAGACGACCGCCTGACCACCGATCCCCCGCAGCACCCCACCGCCCCGCCCGCACCCGCCGGACGGGGCGGTTCGGCGTCCGCCACCGGTCGGGTGTGCCGGTCCGCCGTCGGCACGGCGGCGTTCCCGCACCGCGGATGCCGGTCCGTCAGGGCTGCGTCCGCCGCCCGGGCAGGCGGGTGCGGAACGTGGTGCCGTCCGGGGTGTCCCGGACGGTGAGGGTGCCGCCGTGGAGGGTGGCGATGTCGCGGGCGATGGGCAGGCCGAGGCCGGTGCCGCCGTCGTCGCGGCTGCGGGCGTCGTCGAGGCGGGTGAACCGTTCGAAGATCCTCTCCCGGTCGGCGGGGTCGATCCGGGGGCCGTCGTTGGCGACGTCGAGGACGGCTTCCCCGGTCGCGGCGTCCCTGGACAGCCGGACGGTGACGCGGTGTCGGGCGTGGCGGCGGGCGTTGTCGAGGAGGTTGGTCAGCAGCCGGCCGAGCCACAGGGCGTTGCCGGTGACGGTGATCCCGTCCGGGGCGTGGAGGGTGACCGGGTGGGTCCCGGTCCCGCGGGCCCGGGTGGTGGTGCGGACGAGTTCGGTGAGGTCGACCGGTGCATCGGCGTGGTCGTTGCCGGTGGCGTCGAGGCGGGCCAGGAGCAGCAGGTCCGCGGCGAGTGACTGGAGGCGTTCGGTGTCCTCCAGCGCGCCTGCCACCAGGTCGGCGCGCACCTCGGGATCGGGGTGGGTGAGGGCGACCTCGAGTTGGGTGCGGAGCACCGCGAGCGGGCTGCGCAGTTCGTGGGAGGCGTCGGCGATGAACCGACGCTGGCGGGCGCCGGCGGCCTCCAGGCGGTCGAGCATGGCGTTCATCGTGCCGGCGAGGCGGGCGATCTCGTCGTCGCTGCGGGGCTCGGGGACGCGCCGGTCGAGATCGCGGTCGCCGATCGCGGCGACCTCGGCGCGGATGGCCTCGACCGGACGCAGCGCGCGGCCGGTCGCACGCCAGGTGAGGGCACCGACGGTGAGCAGCAGGACGGCGCTGAGGGCGGCGAGGGCGGCGGCGGTGAGGTCCTCGGCGGTGTCGGCGGTGCGCAGCGAGGCGCCGACGTGGACGGTGACCGGGCCGGTGGGGGTGTCGGCGGTGAGCGTGGTGACGCGCTGGTGGTGCTCCTCGCCGAGGGCGTGGAGGTTGTAGGTGTTGTGGCCGTCGCCGGCCCCGGTGGGGGCGAGGGCGGGTCGGCCCGCGAGGTTCTGGCTGGCGGCGACGACCGTGCCGTCGGCGGCGATGACCTGGATGAAGTCGGTGCCGTGGTCGAGCGGCAGCGGCGCGGTGAGGTGGCCGTCGGCGGCGAGCCGGGCGACGGCCTGGGCCTGCTCGCGGGCGCCCGTCTCGACGGTGCGTTCCAGGTTGGCGCGCAGCAGCAGGAGGACGGCGGCGGACGCGGCGAGCAGGACGACGGCGACGCTGGCGCAGGCGGCGAGGGTGGTGCGGGTCCGGACCGAGCGGGGCGCCAGTCGCGTGACCAGGGGGGCGACGCGGGGGTGCCGGGTGAGCCGCCGCAGCAGCGTGCGGGCACGGCGGCGCGTCGAGCGCAGCACCCCGCGGGCGGGGTCCGGGTCAGCCACCGTCGGCCGCCAGCCGGTAGCCGGCGCCGCGGACGGTCTGCACCGCCGCGCGCCCGAAGGGCGTGTCGATCTTGCGCCGGAGGGCGCTCACGTGGACCTCGACGGTGTTGGGGTCGCTGTCGGGGCCGCTGTCCCAGACCTGTTCGAGGATCTCCCGTTTGGAGACGGCCTCGCCGGCGCGGCGGGCGAGGTGGTCGAGGACGGCGAACTCGCGGGGCGTGAGGGGGACGGGGGTGCCGGCCCGGGTGCAGGTGCGGGCGGCGGAGTCCACCACGAGGTCGCCCAGGACGGTGCGCCGGGGCGCGCGGCTGCCGATGCGGCGGGCGAGGGCCTTGAGGCGGGCGACCAGGACGACGAAGGAGAACGGCTTGGACAGGTAGTCGTCCGCGCCGGTGTCCAGCGCCTCGGCCTCGTCCCACTCGCCGTCCTTGGCGGTCAGCATCAGGATGCCGGCGTCGCTGCCGGCGGCCCGCAGGCGCGCGCACACCCGGTAGCCGTTGAGGCCGGGCAGCATGATGTCGAGCACGATCACGTCGTAGGAATGGTCGGTCGCCCGGGCCAGGCCGGAGAGGCCGTCGTGGGCGACGTCGACGGTGAATCCCTCCGCGCTCAGCCCGTGCTGCAGCGCCAGGGCCAGTCGGCGCTCGTCCTCCACCACCAGTACACGCATACCCCCAGGGTGGCAGGTCGCCGGGGCGGGCGGCTGAAGGTGTCTTCAGGTCTTCAGCGCTCCTTCAGCAACGCCCGGTCATGCTGGCCCCATCGTCCGGGCGCAGGGCCCGGGCCTTGCCACAGGATCGGGGTGGGCGCGGTGGGCGAGCGCATGGAAGGCACGGAACCGCAGGAGCAGCCGGGTGCCGAGGGTGCCCGCAAGGGACTGGGCGGGCTGCGGCGGCTGCGAGGACGGTCGGCCCGCTGGGCGGCGGCCGGTGCGGCGGCGGTGGTGGTGATCGGCGGCGGTGCGGCCGCGGTGGCGGTCCACCACGAGGAGGACGGGCACGGCCGCCGCGCGGTGGCCGCCGAGGACGGCCACGGGGCCCGTGACGGGCGCGAGGGTCACGACGGGCGCGAGGGTCATGACGGTCGTGAGGGCCATGACGGCCGCAACGGCAAGGGGCACGACGGCGGACGGGAGGACGGACGTGGTGCGCAGGCCGCGCCGGCGCCGCTGCCGTCCCTGGACGCGGCCGACGCGGTCGCCAAGGCCTCGTCCGGGGTCGCGGGCGGCAAGGTGGAGTCCCTGACCGCCGTGAGCGAGCAGGGCAGTGGCCGGGCCTGGCGGGCCGTGGTGCTCGGCCCCGACGGTGTCCGGCACGTGGTGACCGTCGACGGGACCGCCGGCACGATCACCGGCAACACGGTCCAGGGCGGCTGAACCATCGGGTCGGTGCGGCCGGGCCGCGCCTCGAAGGAAGGAGCGCCGCAGCTGTGGGCGCCAGCACGACGATGACACGCGCGGCACGCCGCCGGGCCGGGCTCGCCCGGCCCGTGTGGAGCAAGGTCCCGCAGGTGACGGCCGCGTTCTGGGCCGTCAAGATCCTCACCACCGGGATGGGCGAGACCACCTCCGACTACCTCGCCCGCACCCTGGGGCCGCTACCGGCCGTCGGCTCGGCGGGCCTGCTGCTGGTGGCGGCGCTGGTCGCGCAGGCCCGTACCCGGCGCCACGTGCCGGCGGTCTACTGGGCGGCGGTGGTCATGGTGAGCGTGTTCGGCACCATGGCCGCCGACGTCGCGCACGTCGCCCTCGGCGTGCCGTACGCGCTGTCCGCGGCCGCCTTCGCCGCGGCCCTGGCCCTGGTGTTCTGGCTGTGGCACCGGACCGAGGGCACGCTCGCGGTGGAGACGGTCTCGGGCGGGCGGCCCGAGGTCTTCTACTGGTCGGCCGTGCTGGCGACCTTCGCACTCGGCACCGCCGTCGGCGATCTGACCGCGGCCACCCTCGGGTGGGGGTACCTGGCCTCCGGGCTGCTCTTCGCCGCGCTGATCGCCGTGCCGGCACTCGGTCACCGCCTGCTGCGGATGCCGTCCGTGCTCACCTTCTGGTGGGCCTACGTCCTCACCCGCCCACTCGGCGCCTGCTTCGCCGACTGGGCCGGCGTCAGCCGTGAGCGCGGCGGCCTCGACCTCGGCACCGGCCCGGTGAGTCTGGTGCTCGCCGTCGTCATCACGGCCGCCGTGGCGTGGTCGACGGCCCGTGCGCGGCGCGCGCCGCGCCTGCCGGCCTGAGCGCGCCCGGCCCGACCGCACCAGGGCAGGTGTTCGGTCATGGTCAAGGGGGCTCGGGCGAGGCGACCGGGCGGTCGACCAGGTCTCCAAGGCTGCGGAAAGCTGCAGTTGACGCACCATTAATTGTGTGCAAGTCAGATGAGCGCCCACAGTTGGTGGGTCGGCGGTGGCACCATGGAGGTCGGTGTGCCGACGAACGGAGAGTCCGATGAGCAGTCTCAACAAGGGTCTGGAACGGGTCGAAGTGGGCCTGATGTGGGATCCGAGTCCCACGGGCTCGGTGGCCCACGACCTTGACCTCGTCGCGGCGACGTACACCGACGGCACCCCGTCCGGCGCTCCCGCCTACCTGGTGCACATCAACAGCCGCTCTCCCGACGGCACGATCACGCTCAACAGGGACAGCCGCGACGGCAAGGGGCTCGGCGTCGACGAGCGCCTGATCGTGGAACTCGACCGCCTGGCGGACCGCTACGTCCGGGTGGTCGTGGGAGTCGCCATCCAGCAGCGGAACGGTCGGCTGACCTTCGGAGGCATAGCCCACCCCGCAGTACGGATCCGCACCGGACGCGATGAACTCGCGGCGGTGGACTTCGCCGGCGTCGGCGAGGCGACGGCTGCGAGGGTGGCGGAATTCGTCCGGGACGACTCAGGAGCCTGGGGGTTCCAGGCCGGCGTCTCCGGCTTCGACGCCGATCCGGCGACGTTCCTGACGATCATGGGCAGTTAGGGGGCCGCCGCCCCCCCGGGGTGCTGTCACCGGCGGATGGCGACCTGGACGAGGGCACCACGGAGCCGGCGCGCGGTCTGCTGACCCGATCCCCGGCGTCGGCGTGACCCGCGCGCGGCCCCCGCCGCTACCAGCGGCGGCTCCGGCCGGGGCGGGCGGCCACCGGGGCGGGCTCCGGTCCGGCGGCGGCTGCCGCCGCGACGGCCAGGTGGGCGTGGACGGTCTTGCCGCTGCCGGGGTCGAGGGTGGTGTAGAGGGCGTCGCAGAGGGCGGCCACCAGGCGGAGTCCCAGGCCGTTCGTCGCGCTGCCCGGTTCGGTCAGCCGGGGTTCCGGCAGGAGGCGGCTGGTGTCGCTGACGGCGATGTCGATGCCGGTGGCGTCACGGGCGAGGTGGACGCTCCCGGGGCCGACGGTGTGTCGGACGGCGTTGGTCACCAGCTCGCTGACGACCAGGAGGGTGTCGTCCCGCAGCGCCGGGGGGACGTGGGCGCGGGTCAGGAACGCCTGGGCGTGGGTGCGGACGTCGGCCACGCAGGAGGGGCGGGCCGGGAAGTGGTCGGTCCAGGCCGGCTGCGGAACCGGGGCGTGGGTGGGCTGGGGAGCGGTGGTGGTCATGGCCCGGCGGCCTTTCAGGAGCCGGCCGCCGCGGAGCGGTCGGTGGTGGGGCGGTGGTGGACGTGGGGGGCGGGCGGCGGTGCGCCGCCCGCCGGTGGTCGGTCGGTGGGTACCGGTGGCCCGGTGCGGTCGGTTGGTTCAGCGGCAGTACCAGCCGGCGGGAGTCCAGACGCGCTCCCAGTGGGCCGGAGTCCACTTCTGCTCCCAGCCGGCCTTGTGCCACACCTTGTGCCACGAACCGTGCTGCCAGTGGTGGTGGGTGTCCCACCAGCCCGGGTGCCACTCCTGCTGCCAGTGGCCGGGCTGCCAGACGGTCTGCCAGTGGCCGGGCACCAGCTTGTTCTCCCAGTGCGCCGGGTACCAGCGGCACTGGCTGTGCTGCTGGGTGCCGTGGTCGGTGGTCCGGACGGTGCTCGTCGTCGCGGCGGACGCCGCGCCGGCGGACGTGGCGATCGCAGCGCCGCCGCCCAGCATCACGCAGGTGGCGGCGATGGCCAGCGGCCTGGTGATCCGTGTCGTACGCATGGCTCGTCCTCCTTCCTGATCGGATGTCATCCGGCCTTGGCCGTCGCCCCTTTCCAGGTGGTCGGGCGGTGGGCCGGATCGGGTTCTCTGCTACTGATTCGCACCGGGCCCCACGGTCGGACGGGTCCGATCGGCGACGAATGTCGGGAATGTTCCCGGTCGTGGTGTGCAGAGAGCCGCTGAGTCCGCGCCGGCGCTCCGCCGTCGTCGTCAGACCCGGTGGGGGGACGCCAGCGGCAGGAGCATGAGCGGTCCGGCTGTGGGGTGGAGGGACCCTCCGGCCGGCTCGTCGGTGAGCGCGACGGCGCGGGCGCGGTCGAGGGGCGCGGTGAGCACCAGGGCGCCGTCGCCGGCGGACAGCAGCCCGGCCGGCGTCATCGTGCCGTCGTGGTCGAGCCACAGTTCGTAGACGCGTCCGGGGGCGGGCTGGGGGAGCCCGGCGGCCAGGAAGCCGGCCTGGTTGTGGCTGGGGGACCAGACGACCGTGCCGGTGCCGGACCCGTCGACGGCGGTGGCGGTGGTGACGCGGGCGTCCTGTGCGGTGAGGAGTTCGCCGAAGACGGCCTGCTGCGTGCGCAGCACGTCGGCCTGGCTCTGGGCCCGGTCGGCCTGGTCGTGCTGCTGGTAGGCGACGACCCCGAGGGTGGTGGCGATGGCGGTCGACGCGGCGAGCGCCAGGCGGGGCCACCTGCCGGCCGTCCTGCGGCGTCGCGGCGTCGCAGGACCGGGGCGTCCGCTCGGCGGCAGCTGGCGGACGCCGTCCAGCCGTCCCAGGACCCGGGGGCGCAGGGCGGGCGGTGCCTGGAGGCCCTGGGCGGCGCCGAGCCGGGCCAGGGTCGCGGTGAAGTCCTCGACCTCCCGCGCGCAGGTCTCGCACCGGCCGAGGTGGCGTTCGAACGCGTCGGTCTCGGCCGCCTCCAGGGCGTGGGCCGCGTACGCGCCGCTGAGCAGGTGGATGTTGCTGTCGGGTGCGATGGTCATGATCCGGCTCCCATGCAGTCGCGGAGCCGGATCAGGGCGTCGCGCAGGCGGGTCTTGACGGTGCTGAGCGGTGCGTCGAGGCGGGTGGAGACCTCCCGGTAGGTGAGACCGCCGTAGTAGGCCAGCAGTACGGACTGGCGCTGGAGGAAGGTCAGTTGGCGCAGGCAGTGACGGACCTGCTGGTGTTCGAGGCTCGCCTCGACCTCTTCGGCCACCGTGTCGAAGGAGGTCTCCTGGCTCCCGGCGGCGACCTTGTGGTCCCGCTCGGCCACGGCGCGGCAGTGGCGCACCCGGTCCACGGCCCGCCGGTGCGCGATGGTCAGCACCCACGGCGCCACCTCGCCGCGGCCGGGTTCGTAGCGCGCCGCGTTGCGCCACACGTCCAGCATCACCTCCTGGGTCACCTCCTCCGACTGGGCTTCGTCCCGCAGGACGCGGCGCACCAGGCTGTAGGCACGGCCGGCGAGGGCGTCGTACAGCTGCGCGTAGGCGTCCTGGTCGCCCTTGGCGACCCGGGCGATCAGCGGCTTCAGGTCGGGCTCGGGATCCGGCGCACGGGAGAGGTGGACGACGTTGTTCATGGTCTGGGCCCTTTCTCCGTGCGGATCCGGCGCCGTGGCGGGGACGGACGCGGTGCCGGGTGCGGCGCGCACGGGGAACTCCCGCGTGGACGGTGCGGTCGATGGCCGGGCGGGTCTCGCGGGCCCGCCCGGTCCCACCCGCTATTCGTTGCCGAGCGGCGGAGGGTTTGGTCCGCGTCGTCGGCCCCGTCGTCGGCCGCGCCGCCGGGGTGTCCGTCGGGGTGTCCGTCGGGGAGGCCGGCCCCGTGCCGTCTCAGGCCGGCAGGGCCGCGAGGCCGGCCCGGGCGCGCGGGGCGTGCAGCGGGCTGAACCAGGGGTCGATGGCGAGGGCTTCGGTGAGATGGGTACGGGCCGCCTCGGTACGGCCGAGTGCGCGCTCGATCTCGCCCCGGTGGTAGAGGAAGAGGGCGTTCTTCCAGCCGTGACGGCCGGCTTCCTCGGCGAGCACGAGCCCCTCCTCGTCCGCGCCCTGCTGGTGCAGGGCCCAGGCCAGCGCGTCCGCGACCAGGGCGTTGTGCCGACGGTCCCACTCGGCGCGCAGCAGGCGTACGGCTTCGGCGGGATCGCCGTGATCGGCGTGGTACTGGCCCAGGGCGAGGTCGTCGACGACGCCGTTGGCGGCGGCGAGGCGCTGTTCGGCCTCCAGGAGGCGGTACTGCTCGGCCGCCTCGGCGCCGTGGCCGAGGGATTCCTGGAGCTCGCCCAGTTCGAGGAGGTACTGGGGCAGCGGGACCTTCGCGATGGCGGCGGCGTAGTCGCGCAGGGCGCCGGGGGTGTCGTCGAGCGCGGCTTCGGCCCGGGCCAGGCCGGCGAGTGCGGGGGTGTGACCGGCGTCGTCGGCGAGCGCCTGGCGGTAGCCGGCGAGCGCGAGGTCGGGATGGCCCGAGTTCCGCTGGAGTTCGGCGATCTGGAAGCGGCAGAAGGCCCGGTCGGCGGGGTTCCAGGCGCCGGCCAGCGCCCGTTGGAGCGCCTCTTCGGCGTCGGCGGTGCGGCCGTGCTGTTCGAGGTCGTAGGCGGCGCGGGTGAAGGACGCGGTGCCGGGTCGGCGGTCGAGGAGCTGCTGGACGGCGTCGGTGGCGCCCGCCTCGTCGCCGAGCTGGGTCCGGGCGTCGGCCAGCACGGCGTAGGCGGGCCAGTGCACGGGAGAGGCGGCGATGGCCCGCTCGGCGAAGTCGCGAGCCTCGCCGAACAGGTGGCGGGCGTTGGCCAGTGCCCCGAGGCCGGTGTACGCCTCGACGTTCGCCTGCGGGACGAGCGCCAGCGAGCGGTGCAGGGCCTCGTCGGCCTTCGGGTAGTAGGACGGGTCGGCGGTCGACCGGGCCTGCTCGACGTACTCGCCGCCGAGCCTGGCCCAGCCGGCGGCGTCGGCCGGTACCAGGCGCAGCCGCTCCTGGTCGGCGCTGATCGCCCGGGTGAGGGCGTCGGCGGCGGTGGCCCGGGCACCGTGGCGCGCGTCGTCCGAGCCCGCCCCGGAGTCCGGTCCGGGCCGGCCGAGGGCCCCGAACGTCGCCAGGCCGCTGCACAGCACGGCGGTGGTGATCAGCAGTGGCAGGCGTCGCATGGGCTCTCCGGCGCACCGGAGTACGCGCAGAAGCAGTTCCCGGCGGTGATCGTGAGCACCGGCTTCCCCGGGATCGCGAAGAACCTGGTGACCCGGCTGAACTACCCGGG
>NZ_JBSFNM010000126.1:0-9363 GCF_053587085.1 Kitasatospora sp. NPDC003701 | reverse complement strand
TGGCCAAGGACCTCGGCGTCCCCGCCGACGGCACCGGCGCGCACCGCATCGTCCTCGGCGGCACCGCCGACGCCTTCACCGACCCGGACGGCTTCCCCTGGGAGCCCGCCGAGACGCCCGCCCCCACACCGTCCTGACACCCACCCCGCCGCACCCACCCCCGCTTGACCCCGTACGAGAGGAAACCTGCCATGCCGTCCAAGAAGTCGCCCGCCGAGGTCTCCGGCACGACCACCGAGCAGTACAACGGATTCACCGCCGAGGAGCGGGCTGCCATGAAGGAGCACGCGCACGAGGAGAAGAAGGCGGCGGCACGGCGCGGTTCGTCCCGCGCGGAGAAGGCCGCGGCGGAGGAACGGGACGTGCTCGCGAAGATCGCCGAGATGCCGGCGGCGGACCGCGTCCTCGCCGAGCGGATCCACGAGATCGTCAGGACCGCCGCCCCCGACCTCGCGCCCAAGCTCTGGTACGGGATGCCCGCGTACGCCAGGAACGGCAAGGTCGTCTGCCACTTCCAGAGTGCGGAGAAGTTCAAGTCGAGGTACGCCACGCTCGGCTTCAGCGACCAGGCGGCCCTCGACGACGGCGCCGTGTGGCCGACCGCCTACGCCGTGAGGGAGCTGACGGCGGCCGACGAAGAGCGCATCAGCGCGCTGGTCCGGAAGGCGGTGGGCTGAGGCCGGCCGGCGCGGAACCGGCGGCGAGGGAGCGCCAGGGGCGAAGCGCGGGACACCGGGGGAACGAACAAGGCGGCCGCCCCCCGATGGGGAGCAGCCGCCTTGGATGGAGCGCCAGGCCCGGGTCGAACGGACTCTTCCTACTGAAAGTAGGACGTGCTCCAGTAGCACCTCTGACGCCTGACCGAGAGATCATTTCCTCTCGACGGGAAGAACATTAGCAGGACATCACGCCTGGTCAGAAATCGAGTCGGCGGAGCGGGGCATGCACCCGACGGAGCTCCCGGCACCCGCGACCGCACCGTGCGACCGACGAGCGACCGACGAGCGGCCGGGCCGTGCGGCCGGGCCGGGTCGGGCAGCGGCTCCCGGCGGCCGGGGTTCAGGGCTCCTCGCGCTCCCGCCGCAGCCGGGGGAAGCGGGCGGCCTCCTCCTCGTCGAGCCAGCCGAGCCGGAGGACGATCGATCCGCGATGGTCCCCGTGGGCCGGTACCAGCAGGTGCCGAAGCAGACCGCGCATCCGGGCGAGCACCATCGGGGACGCGAAGGAGGCCACCACGAGGTCGTCGACGGTGGTGCGCAGGACCTCCTCCCAGCCGGGCAGCCGGACGACCACCCGCACCGTCCTGCCGTCGTCGTGGACGCGCACGGCGGCGGCCGGGGTCGCGGCGGGCCGGCCCAGGAGGTCCTCCAGGGCCTCCAGGGCCTGGACCGCCGTGGCCGGGTCGTTGACGGCCGGCGAGAGCGCCCGCAGCGCGATGTCGGCGAGCAGCCGGAGCGCCAGGGTCGGGTCCTGTTCCAAGGTCCGTTCCTTGCCCGTGACCAGGGCGCCGAGAACGGCGCCGGCCGGCACCTCCCCGCCGTGCACCTCGGCGACGGCGGCGCCGCGCCGCAGGGTGGTGCCCGGGGCGTGCGGCAGGACGACGACCGCGTCGGCGGCGCCGGCGGCCCGGAGCAGCCGGTCGATGTCCACCTGCTGGAGCACCGCGGGCGGGTACGGCCAGACGACCGTCGAGCGGAGCGCCGGCAGGGCGTCGGCGGCGGTGTCCGTGCCGCCCGGGGCGATCCGCCCGGCCTGGGCCGCCGCGGTGGAGGAGGGGTAGAACGCGTCGAGAACGGCCCGCCCGCGCTCGGCGACCGAGGCGATCACCTCGGCCAGCTGGATGGCGGTGAAGGCCCTGAGCTGGAGGTTCCGCAGCAGGACGGCCAGCAGGAGCAGCAGGACGAGCTCACAGACGAGGACGGCCGCCGAGACCTCAGCGCGGTCGCCGGTGGCGACGACCGCGGTGAGGGAGAAGACGACCAGCCCGATGGTGAGGGCGAAGGTCCGCCAGACGATCGGGGCGTCGCGGAAGAGCGTCAGGCGCGGGGTGAAGGTCGTGGCGGCCCACTGCACGACGAGAAACAGCAGCGAGAAGATCAGGGCGATCGCGCCCAGCAGCCCGAGGCCCAGGGCTAGCACCAGCTCGGTGACGGGACCGGCCGGCACCATCGGCCCGCCGGAGATCCCCGGCAGCGCGATCCCCAGCGCCAAGCCGGCCAGGAGGCCGAACAGCTGGCTGGCACCCGCGCGGATCCGACGCCGGCGGCGCAGCGCGGACCGGGGCCTCACGGCGGCCCGCCGGCACCGGCCCGCCGTTGGGGCGCCGGTCCGGTGGTGCGCCCGGGCCGCCGGACCGGGTGTGGAACCGGGGAGCCGGACTGCTCCGAACGGGCCCCGGTCGGCGGGCCGCACCATACTGGGAGCATGGCGCAGAACACTCCTCCGCCGCATCGTCCGCCGACCGTCACGGTCAAGGGGCGGGACGTGCGGCTGCGTACGATCGGGGTCGCCGTCCTGGCGGTGCTCGCCGTCTGGTTCATCGCGGCCAACACCGGATCGGTCTCCATCACCCTGTGGGTCACCTCCGTCACCCTGCCCCTGTGGGCGGTCCTCACCGTGACGCTCGTGACCGGGCTGATCATCGGCTACTTCCTCGGCCGCCGGCGGGCCAGGGGCTGAGCCCCGGCCGCGACCCCGGACCTGCGGGCCCGGGGAACCGGGAGGTCGCACACCTCGACGCGGTCCCGCGGGCCGCGCCGGCGGGCCGTGGGCGTCTTCCCACGACCCGCCGGCCCGGCGTCAGGCGAGCAGCTTCTCCTTCGCCTTCCGGAACTCCTCCTCGGAGATCGCACCGCTGTTCTTCAGGTCCGCGAGCTTGGCCAGTTCGTCGACGTGGCCACCCGATCCGCCACCGCCGCCCTCGGTGCCGGCCGCTTCCTTGACGTACGCCTTGAACGCGGCATCGGCCTCCTTCGCCTGTGCCACGTCACGCTCGCCCATCGATCTGCCGCGCACGATCAAGTAGACGAACACGCCCAGGAAGGGCAGCAGGATCACGAAGATCAGCCAGCCGGCCTTGCCCCAACCGCCCATGTCGTGGCTGCGGAAGATGTCCGAGATGATCTTGAAGAGCAGGAAGAACCAGAGGATGAAGAGGAAGAGCTCCAGCATCGTCCAGAACAGGTTGAGCAACGGGTAGTCGTCCACGGTGTCCTCCTCCCGCCGGCCGACCGACCGTCGGCGGCCACGCGGTGAACCGCGCCGCCCGGAGATGGACGGCGGCCAAACGAGTCATATCACCGCAATTCGACCACCGCATTCCGGAATTCGAACGGTTGCCCAGGGCGTCGGCCGACCCTGCCGCCGACCGGCGGCTCCCGCCGCGCACGGCCCAGGCCGGCGCCGCTGCACCCGGTCCGGATCCGGGCCGGATTCGGGCCGGATTCGGGCCGGCCAAACCTCTCCGGCCCGGATCCGGGCGAAGCACACCCGTTCGGATCAGTCCCGGCTGCGGCCGCTCACCCCGGCGGGTGAAGCTGCTGACGGCTGCGCCCCGCGCGCCGCCGCCGGCACAGCGAGCAACCGAGGGAGAGCGATGAAGGCCGCCGTCGTGCACGACTTCACCCGACCGCTGGTGATCGAGGACCGGCCCGTCCCGGCTCCCGCGCCGCACCAGGTGCTGGTCCGGATCGAGGCCTCCGGCCTCTGCCACACCGACATCCACGCCGCGCACGGCGACTGGCCGGTCAAGCCCGCGCCGCCGTTCGTCCCCGGGCACGAGGGCGTCGGCGTGGTCGAGGCCGTCGGCGACCTGGTCCGGCACGTCCGGGTCGGCCGGCGGGTCGCCATCGCCTGGCTCGCCGACGCCTGCGGCCGCTGCGACCAGTGCGTCTCCGGCTGGGAGACGCTCTGCCTTCGGCAGCACAACAGCGGGTACTCCGTGGACGGCACCTACGCCGAGTACGCACTCGCCCACGGCGACTACGTCATCCCGGTACCGGACGGGATCGACCCGCTGGACGCCGCACCGCTGTCCTGCGCGGGCGTCACCACCTACAAGGCCCTCAAGGTGTCCGGCGCCGGCCCCGGCACCCGGGTCCTGGTCTCCGGCATCGGCGGGCTGGGCCACCTGGCCCTGCAGTACGCCCGGATCTGCGGCGCCGAGACGATCGCCGTCGACGTCACCGACGACAAGCTCGCGCTGGCCCGGGAGTTGGGCGCCGACCACGTCCTCGACGCCCGCACCCAGGACGTCGCCGCCGAGGTGCAGCGGCTCGGCGGTGCCCACGCGGCCGTCGCCCTGGCGGTCAGCAACGCCTCGTTCCGGGCCGCGTACGGAGCGCTGCGGCGCGGCGGCACCCTCGTCCTGGTCGCCCTGCCCGCTGACGGGAAGCTCGAACTCCCGGTCTTCGAGACGGTGTTGAACGGCACCAAGGTGATCGGATCGATCGTCGGCACCCGGCAGGACCTCGCCGAGGTCTTCCGCCTGCACGCCCTCGGCCGCACCCGCGTCATCCGCGAGACCCGTCGGCTGGAGGAGGTCAACTCCTGCTTCGACGAGGTGCTCGCCGGGAAGGTCTCGGCCCGCCTGGTCTTCGACCTGCGCTGACACCGCACCCCCGGCGGACCGGCCACCCGGCCGGGCGGACCGGCGAACGGCGGGCGGGCGGGCGAACGGCGGTCGGGCTCAGCGGTCGCCGACGAGGGCGAAGGCGAAGGCCAGCCGGCGGTCGACCCCGTCCCCCTTGACGGTGACCTTCTTGCTGCCCTCCGAGACCATGACCACCTCGTCCCCGGCCCGCCACTCCAGCGTGCGCGGCTTGGCGGGCCGGTCACCGCCCTCCGCCCCGAGGCTCGTGAGCGCGTCGAGCGCCCCGAGGAAGCTCTTCTCGACCACCCGCGCGGCGATGTCCCTCGCAGCCCCGCTCACCCACTCGTTGCGCCCCAGGATCGGCGGGTGGCCGGGCTGCTCGATCCGCCAACTGTGCTTCAACGGGCGGGCGCGGGGCGGGATCCGGCACAGCGTGCCGACGATCCCGCCCCGCGCGTCGTGCACGTCGTGGTGCCGCTCGGCGCCGACCTCCCGGCCTCCGTCGTCGATGACGCAGAGCAGGAGCCGGCACTCGGCGTCCACGTAGAGGGCGAGCCGTTCGCCCTCCCGACCGATGAACGCGCAGGGGGCGAGGACCCGGCGCTCCGTCCCGTTCCTGGGGACGCGCACGGCGAGCGGCCCGAACGTGGGCGTCCTGCGCCTGGCGGTGACGGGGCGCTCGGTGTTGCCGACGACGAAGTCGCGGACCCGCTCCCAGGCGACGGGGAGCACCGGAGGCTCCTCGACGGGTTTGCTCCTACCAAAAACCACTGCGACCCCCCGGGCCTGACGCCGTTCCGATCGGACCGTTCATCCCGCGCGTCCACGCCCGCCGCCGGGCGACCGACGTGCCGCACGCCCGGCCGGGCCCTCTCCCGGCGCGGACGGACAGTGTCCCTCTCAAGATCCCTGCGCATCAAGGTCCGCAGGGGGATCCACCACGGCCGGCACCGACGACAGCGAGCACGGGGGGGTTCCACCGCCGAGGAGCGGGCCGCGACGAAGGACCACCCCGACCGGCCTCGGGGCCGGCCCCGAAGGGTGCGGCGGCCGTCAGGCGCCCGGGCGCGGCTCGGCCAGATGGGCGTCCATGGTGACGTTCAGATCGGTCACGAAGGACTCGAACCGCTCCAGGAGCTCCGGCGGGTAGTGCGACATCGCGGCGTCCAGCCGGACGGCGAGCGGGCCGAAGAACTCGTCCGCGCGGTCCTGGATGTGCGGGCCGCTGCGCAGGGTGATGACGCGCCGGTCGGCGTGTTCGCGACTGCGGGTGATGTGGCCCGCGGCCTCCAGCCGGTTCAGCAGCGCGGTGGTGGCGCCCGTCGAGAGCGCGATGCGCTCGCTCAGACGCGCCGGGGAGAGCGGGGCGCCGCGCTCCTCGGCCGCGGCGATCTCCAGGACCGCGGTCGCGTCGGTGGAGTGCAGGCCGAGCCAGGCGGCGAACCGCCGGCTGAGCTCGGCGTAGTGGCCGCCGTACACCCGCAGGCCTTCCATCAGCCGTTCACGCCGCGCCGCCACGCCGTCGTGCATCGGGTCCGCCATGGAGGCCCGCCACCTTTCACTCCTGCCGCACGGTCCGCGTCGCCGGCCGCTTTGACAACTTACCGCCACCAATTTACCTTCATGGTGGAATTACTTCATCATGGAGGTATCGAGCATGCACGACCCGTCCCCCACCGTCGGCGAGACCACCGGGCCCTACCGGTGGCGCTGGCTGATCCTGGTGGCGATGCTCGTCGCGGAGATCATGGATCTCCTGGACGCGTCGATCGTCAACGTCGCCGGCCCGGCCCTGGAGGAGTCCCTCGGCGCCGGTTCCGTCGGCCTGCAGTGGGTGATCGGCGGCTACGCGCTGACCCTGGGAGCCGGACTGGTGCTCGGCGGACGGCTCGGCGACCGCTACGGGCGGCGCCGGATGTTCCTGATCGGCCTGGCCGCCTTCACCGCCACCTCGCTGCTGTGCGCGCTGGCACCGGACATCGGGTCGCTGATCGCCTTCCGGCTGCTGCAGGGCACCGCCGGCGCGATGCTCCTGCCCCAGGGCCTGGGCCTGCTGCGCGAGAACTTCTCCGGCGCCGAACTCACCAAGGTCTTCGCGGTCTTCGGCCCCGTCCTCGGCCTCGGCGGCATCATCGGCCCGGTCCTGGGCGGCTTCCTCGTCGAGGGCGACTTCTTCGGCCTGGGCTGGCGGTCGGTGTTCCTGGTCAACCTGCCCGTCGGCGCGGCGGCCCTGATCGTCGCCGCGCGGTTCGTGCCGAAGCGGGCGGGCGACCGCGCGGTGCGGGTGGACCTGGCCGGCGCGGCGCTGGTCGCGGCGTCCTGCGCGCTGCTGGTACTGCCGCTGAACCAGGGACAGGAGGACGGCTGGCCGCTGTGGACGTGGCTCTGCATGGCCGCCTCCGCCGTCGGTTTCGCCCTGTTCGCGCTGCAGCAGCGCCGCACGGCCGCGGCGGGCCGCGAGCCACTGGTGACCCCGGGCCTGCTGCGCAAGCCGGCCTTCACCGTCGGACTCGGCGGCATCGCGCTGTTCTTCGGCGGACTGGTCGGCACGCAGCTCGTACTGACCCTCTACCTCCAGGTCGGCCGGCACTTCAGCGCCGGTGACGCGGGGCTGGGCAACCTGCCGCTCGCGGTGGGCACGGCGATCGGCGGCGCGGTCAGCGGCGCGTTCCTGGCGGACCGGATCGGCCGCGCCGTCCTGCAGATCGGCCCGCTGGTCCAGCTCGCCGGCGCCGTCCTGCTCTGGTTCGAGCTCGACGCCCTCGACCCGGCGTCGTTCTCGATCCTGGACATCGTGCCGGGCGTGGCCGTCTGCGGCATCGGAGCGGGCCTGGTGATCGCCGCCCTGTTCAGCTTCGTCCTCGCCGCCGTAGACGACCACGAGATCGGCTCCGCCTCCGGGGTGCTGTCCGCCGTGCAGTCCATCGGCGGGTCGGTCGGCGTCGCGGTCTTCGGCTCGGTGTTCTTCGCCCGGGCCGGGACCGGCGACTTCACCGCCGGCTACCACCGCGCCCTGGTCGTCCAGGCGTGCCTGCTGGCGGCCTTCCTCGCGATCACCTTCCTGCTGCCGAGGAAGGGCCGGCCCGAGGAGGAGCAGCACGGCAGCACCACCGATGCCACCGACCCCCGGCACGCCGCCGTGTGAGGTCCCGGCCGGGCCGGCCCGGGGAATTCCTTTCGAGCATGTGTTCGATAACGGCGTAGGCTGGATCCATGCAGAGCACCGTTCACCTCCAGCCCTCGCTGTTCGACGACACCGACGGGGGCGGGGCCGCGCTGGGGCCGCTCACGGGGGTGCGGCGGGAGGTGCTGGGGGCCGGGGCCTGGGTGGACGTGCTGCCGGGGTGGGTGCGGGGAGCCGCCGGGCTGTTCGAACAGCTGGCGGCGCAGGTGCCGTGGCGGGCCGAACGGCGGGAGATGTACGAACGGACGGTGGAGGTGCCGCGACTGCTCGCGTCCTACGGCGAGCGGGACGCGCCGCCGCACCCGCTGCTGGGCGCGGCCCGGGCGGCGCTGAGCGCGCACTACGCGGGGGAACTGGGCGAACCGTTCCGGACGCTGGGGCTCTGCTACTACCGGGACGGGCGCGACAGCGTGGCCTGGCACGGCGACCGGATCGGCCGCGGGGAGCGCGAGGACACCATGGTCGCGATCCTCTCGGTGGGCGAGCCTCGGGCGCTGCTGCTGCGGCCGCGCGGCGGCGGCGGCCCGGTCGTCCGGCACCCGGTGGGGCACGGCGACCTGCTGGTCATGGGCGGGTCGTGCCAGCGGACCTGGGAGCACGCCGTCCCGAAGACCGCCCGGCCGGTGGGGCCGCGGATCAGCATCCAGTTCCGGCCGCGCGGGGTGGCCTGAGCGACGGGCCGGGGCGGGCGCCCCGGTTGCCGGGGGCCCGGGGGTCGCGGAGGCTGGCCGAGGGGTCCGCCAGGGCTTGGAGGACGGCATGCCGAAGGCCGGCAGGTACCACGAGGGCGTCCCGTGCTGGGTCGAGCTGGCCGCGCCGGACGTCGAACGGGCGCGGCGGTTCTACGGCGAACTGTTCGGCTGGGAGTACGTGGCGACCGGGCCGGTGGGTGAGGAGTACCTGGTGGCCACGGTGCGCGGGGTGCAGGTGGCGGGGATCAGGCCGCGCCGCACGGTCGACGGGCTGGGCCCCCCGGCCTGGACGACCTACCTCGCGGTGGACGACGCCGACCGGGTGGCCGGGCTGGTCCAGGAGGCGGGCGGGCTGGTCGTCTTCGAGCCCTTCGAGGTGCCCGACCAGGGGCGCGGGGTGCTCGCGGTGGACCCGCTCGGTGCGGTGTTCGGGCTCTGGCAGGGGTCGCTCAATCCGGGCGCCGGCCTGGTGAACGAACCCGGCACCCTCGCCTGGAACGATCAGCTCTCCCCCGATCCGGACACGGCCCGGGAGTTCTACGGGAGGGTCTTCGGCTACGGGTACGACGCCGCCGCGGCCGACCACACGGTGGTCCGGGTCGGCGGGCTGCCGGTCGGCGGGATCGGCGGGGACCCGGGCATCGACCCGGACGGCCCGCCGGCGTTCTGGGCGGTGTACTTCGGGGCGGCGGACACCGACCGGACGGTGGAACGGGCCGTCCGGCTCGGCGGGAGCGTGCTGGACGGCCCGGAACCGACGCCGTTCGGGCGGCTGGCGGTGGTGCGCGACGACGGCGGGGCGGTGTTCACCCTGATCTCCGTCCCCCCGGGCGAGCCGGGCGTGCCGGAGTCGGCTGGCGGGGCGGGGCGGCCGGGGCCGGCGGCGGCGCCCCCCC
>NZ_JBSFNM010000125.1:0-9945 GCF_053587085.1 Kitasatospora sp. NPDC003701 | reverse complement strand
GCGTTGATGGAGCCGATGCTGGCGGAGTTCGCCGGCGTGCTCTCCGAGGTCTCCTGGGGCGAGGCGCGGTTCCCGGTCATTTCGAACGTCACCGGACGCCCGGCCGAACCGGGTCAACTGGCCGATCCCGCCTACTGGGTGGACCACGTCCGCCGTCCGGTCCGGTTCGCCGAGGGCATCGCCGCGGCGGCCGAACCCGGTGACGCGGTCTTCGTCGAGCTGGGCCCGGGTGCCGCGCTCAGTGGCGTGGTGGACGAGACGCTGGACGGCCGTGCGGTGTCGGTGGCCGCCCTGCGTGACGGTCGCCCTGAGGCGCACACGCTGCTGGCCTCGGTGGGCGAACTCTTCGTCCGGGGTGTCGAGGTGGACTGGGTGAAGACCCTGCCCGTCGGCGCCGGAGCCGCGCGCGTGGAGCTGCCCACCTACGCCTTCGACCACGAGCACTACTGGCTCCGGATGACGGCCACCGTGACGGACGCGGCGGCGCTGGGCCTGACCGGTGCCGGTCACCCGCTGCTGGGTGCGGTCGTCCAACTCCCGCAGTCCGACGGGCTGGTGTTCACCTCCCGGCTCTCCCTGCGGACGCATGCCTGGCTGGCCGACCACGCCGTCGGGGGAGTGGTCCTGGTCCCCGGTACCGGTCTGGTGGAGCTGGCGGTACGGGCCGGCGACGAGGTCGGCTGCGGCACACTCGGCGAACTGGTCATCGAGGCGCCGCTGGTGGTGCCCGAGCAGGGCGGTGTCCGGGTCCAGGTCGCGGTCGGCGGCCCCGATGCGAACGGCGCCCGCACGGTGGAGGTGTACTCGGCCCGCGAGGACGCCACGGACGCGTGGACCCGGCACGCCACCGGCACCCTGGCGCCGACCGCGCTCGGCGCCCCCGAACCGGCGTTCGACTTCACGGCCTGGCCCCCCGCCGGCGCGCAGCCGGCCGACATCGGGGACCTCTACCCCGACCTGGTCGCCCACGGCTACGCCTACGGCCCCGCCTTCCAGGGCCTGCGGGCACTCTGGCGGCGCGGCGAGGAGCTCTTCGCCGAGATCGCCCTGCCCGAGGACCAGCACGAGGAGGCCGACCGCTTCGGCATCCACCCCGCGCTGCTCGACGCCGCCCTGCACCCGGGCCTGCGGGACACCGTGGCGGCCGACGGCGACCGGACGTGGCAGCCGCTGCGCTGGAACGGCCTCGTGCTGCACGCCACGGGCGCGGCGGCGCTGCGGGTCAGACTGGCGCGGCTCGGCGCCGGCACGCTGTCGTTCGCGGCCGCCGACGAGACCGGTGCCGCCGTGCTGGCGGCGGACTCGGTGACGCTCCGCCCGGTCGCCGTCGAGCAGTTGGCCGCTGCGGCGGGGGCGACGGGCAGCGATGCGCTGTTCCGGGTGGAGTGGACCGAGCTGCCCTCGGCCGCCGCTCCGGCCGCCGTCGAATGGACCGCACTGTCCGGCGCGGCCGAGGTGGCCGGGCTGACCAGTGGCGCGCCGGCGCCGTCCGTCGTCGTCCTGGAGGCGGTCGGGGACGACGCACTGGCGCTGACCGGACGGGTGCTGGAGGCCGCGCAGGCCTGGCTGGCCGCGCCGGACCTCGAAGGCTCCCGCCTCGTGGTGCACACCCGGGGCGCCGTGGCCGCCGGTGGCGACGGCGCGGTGACGGACCCGGCGGCTGCCGCCGTCTGGGGCTTGATCCGGGTCGCGCAGGCGGAGAACCCGGACCGGATCGTGCTGCTGGACACCGACGTCGACACAGCCGTCGACTCCGTCCTCGGCGCCGTGCTGGCCACCGGTGAGCCGCAGGTCGCCGTGCGCGGGACGACGTTGTCCGCCCCGCGTCTGGTCCGGGCGACCGACACGGGCGGGGACGGCGTGGCCTTCGATCCCGAGGGCACGGTCCTGATCACCGGCGGCACCGGCTCGCTGGGTGCGCTGCTGGCCCGGCACCTGGTGACCGGGCACGGTGTCCGGCATCTGCTGCTGGTCAGCCGGCGCGGTCCGGACGCCGAGGGCGCAGCGGAGTTGGCGGCGGAGCTGGCCGGACTCGGGGCCTCCGTGACGGTCACCGCGTGTGACGTGGCCGACCGGGCGTCGGTGGCGGCGCTGTTGGCCGCGGTGCCGGCCGAGCACCCGTTGACCGGCGTGGTGCACACGGCCGGTGTGCTGGACGACGGTGTGTTCGGTGCGTTGACGGCGGAGCGGTTGGCGTACGTGTTCGGTCCGAAGGTGACCGCGGTGCGGCATCTGGACGAGTTGACGCGTGAACTGGCGCCGGAGCTGCGGTCGTTCGTGGTGTTCTCGTCGGCCGCCGGGGTCTTCGGTTCGGCCGGTCAGGGCAACTACGCGGCGGCCAACGCCTATCTGGACGCGGTCGCCCACCGCCGTCGCGCCGACGGCCTGCCCGCCGCATCGCTGGCCTGGGGCCTCTGGGAGCAGGCCGGCGGCATGGCCGCGCACCTCACCGAGGCCGACCAGACCCGGGTGAACCGGGGCGGCTTCCTGGCCATCGCCCCGGCGGAGGGCCTGGACCTCTTCGACGCGGC
The DNA here is from genome assembly GCF_053587085.1 of Kitasatospora sp. NPDC003701. Classification (NCBI taxonomy): domain Bacteria; kingdom Bacillati; phylum Actinomycetota; class Actinomycetes; order Kitasatosporales; family Streptomycetaceae; genus Kitasatospora; species Kitasatospora sp. NPDC003701. Next base: position 7,414 of record NZ_JBSFNM010000125.1, on the reverse strand, counting down.
CCTGCGCACCGGCCGGGCCGTGACCGTGCCGATCAAGCTGGACCTGCGGGCCGTCCGCGCCGAGGCCGCGACGGGGCGCGGAGTCCTGCCGCTGCTGCGGAGCCTGGTGCCCGTCGGCCGGCGGGCCGCCCGGACCGCCTCCGGGCTGGCCGACCGGCTCGCCGGGCTGGCGGCCGCGGAGCAGGAGACCCTGCTGCTGGAGCTGGTCCGCACCCATGTGGCGACCGTGCTCGGGCACGCCGGGGCGGCGAACGTCAAGGCGGAGAAGGCGTTCAAGGACGCCGGCTTCGATTCGCTCACCTCCGTCCAACTGCGCAACCGGCTCCGCGAGTCGACCGGGCTGAACCTGCCCACGACCGTCGTCTACGACTACCCCACCCCGGTGGCGCTCGCCCGCTTCCTGCGCGAGGAGCTCGGCGACACCGCCGCTGCCGCCGCCGTCCCGACGGTGGTCGCGGCCGACCTCGACGAGCCGATCGCGATCGTCGGCATGGCCTGCCGGCTTCCCGGCGGCGTGGTCACCCCGGAGGACCTCTGGCGGCTGGTCAGCGAGGGCCGCGACGCGGTGTCCGGCTTCCCGGTGGACCGCGGCTGGGACGTGGGCGGCCTCTACGACGAGGACCAGGAGAACATCGGCACCTCCTACGTCGACCAGGGCGGCTTCCTGCACGACGCGGGGCTCTTCGACGCCGGGTTCTTCGGGATCTCGCCGCGTGAGGCGCTGGCGATGGACCCGCAGCAGCGGCTGCTGCTGGAGATGTCCTGGGAGGCGCTGGAGCGGGCCGGGGTCGACCCGGTCTCGCTGAAGGGGCGGGACGTCGGGGTGTTCTCCGGTGTGATGACCCAGGGCTACGGGATCGGCGGCGTCATCCCGCCCGAGCTGAGCGGGTTCACCGCCACCGGCTCCGCGATGAGCGTGGCCTCGGGCCGGGTGTCGTACGTGTTCGGGTTCGAGGGTCCGGCGGTCACCGTGGACACGGCGTGCTCCTCCTCGCTGGTCGCGATGCACCTGGCGGCCCAGGCGCTGCGGTCGGGGGAGTGCTCGCTGGCGCTGGCCGGCGGGGCGACGATCATGGCGACGCCGCACACCTTCGTGGAGTTCTCGCGGCAGAAGGCGCTGGCCCCCGACGGCCGGTGCAAGGCGTTCTCCTCGACGGCGGACGGCACCGGGTGGGGCGAGGGCGCGGGCGTCGTGGTGCTGGAGCGGCTCTCCGAGGCACGGCGCAACGGCCACCGCGTGCTCGCCGTGCTGCGCGGCAGCGCGGTGAACCAGGACGGTGCCTCCAACGGGCTGACCGCGCCGAACGGCCCCTCGCAGCAGCGGGTGATCCGCCGGGCGCTGGCCAACGCGGGCCTGTCCACCACCGAGGTCGATGCGGTGGAGGCGCACGGGACGGGCACCTCGCTGGGCGACCCGATCGAGGCGCAGGCGCTGCTGGCCACCTACGGCCGCGGCCGCCCGGCCGATCTCCCGCTCTGGCTCGGCTCGGTCAAGTCCAACGTCGGCCACACGCAGGCCGCGGCGGGCGTCGCGGGCGTGATCAAGATGGTGGAGGCGCTGCGGCACGGCGTGCTGCCGCCCACCCTGCACGTCGAGGAGCCGACGCCGCAGGTGGACTGGTCGGTCGGTGCGGTGGAGCTGCTGACCGAGGCGCGGGCGTGGCCGGAGACCGGCCGGCCGCGCCGGGTGGGCGTCTCCTCGTTCGGGCTGAGCGGGACGAACGCGCACCTGATCCTGGAGCAGGCGCCCGAGGAGGAGCCGGTCGCGGTCGAGGCCGCCCCCGACGGCGTGGTGCCGCTGGTGGTGTCGGCGGCCTCGGCCGGTTCGCTGGCCGGTCAGGCCGAGCGGCTGGCCGCCTTCGTCGAGGCGTCCGAGCCGGTGTCGCCGGTGGCGGTGGCCGGCGTCCTGGCGACGCGGCGTGCGGTGCTCGCCGAGCGTGCGGTGGTGGTGGCCGGTTCGCGGTCCGAGGCGCTGGCGGGGCTGGGTGCGTTGGCGCGGGGCGAGTCGGCGCCGGGGCTGGTGACGGGCAGCGTGTCGAGCCCGGGCCGGACGGTGCTGGTGTTCCCGGGCCAGGGTTCGCAGTGGGCCGGGATGGGTCGTGAACTGCTGGACTCCTCGCCGGTGTTCGCCGAGCGGGTGGCGGCCTGTGCGGCGGCGCTGGACCCGTGGGTGGACTGGTCGTTGGAGGAGGTGCTGCGCGGCGAGGCCCCGGCGGAGCTGTTGGAGCGCGTCGACGTGCTCCAACCGGCGAGTTTCGCGGTGATGGTGGGGCTGGCGGCCGTGTGGGCGTCGGTGGGTGTGGTGCCGGATGCGGTGGTCGGTCACTCGCAGGGCGAGATCGCGGCGGCCTGCGTGGCCGGTGCGCTCTCCCTGGAGGACGCGGCGCGGATCGTTGCGGTGCGCAGCCGGGTGATCGCCGGCAGCCTCGCGGGGCGTGGCGGGATGGCCTCGGTGGCGCTCTCCGAGGCGGAGGCCCTGGCCCGGTTGGAGCGTTGGGCGGACCGCGTCGAGGTGGCGGCCGTCAACGGTCCGACGTCCGTCGTGGTCGCCGGTGACGCCGAGGCCCTGGACGAGGCGCTGGAGGTGCTGGCGGCCGAGGATGTGCGGGTGCGTCGGGTGGCGGTGGACTACGCGTCCCACACCCGTCATGTCGAGGCGATCGAGGGCACGTTGGCGGAGGCCTTCGCGGACATCCGCAGTCAGGCGCCGCTGGTGCCGTTCTACTCCACCGTGACAAGCGAGTGGGTGCGTGAGGCCGGAGTGCTGGACGGCGGGTACTGGTACCGCAACCTGCGGAGCCAGGTCCGCTTCGGCCCGGCCGTCGCCGAACTCCTCGGCGAGGGACACACGGTGTTCGTGGAGGCCAGCGCGCACCCGGTGCTCGTTCAGCCGGTCAACGAGATCGTCGACGAGGCCGCGGCCGAGGCCCTGGTCACCGGGACGCTGCGGCGCGACGAGGGCGGGCCGCGCCGGCTGCTGACCTCGATGGCCGAACTCTTCGTGCGCGGCGTCGCCCTGGATTGGACCGGCGTCCTGCCCGTCGAGACCGCCACCGCCCAGCTGGACCTGCCGACGTACGCCTTCGACCAGCAGCACTACTGGCTGCAGACCGCCCCGGCCACGGATGCGGCCTCGCTCGGCCAGGCCACCGTCGACCACCCGCTGATCGGCGCGGTGGTGGAGGTCCCCGAGACGGGCGGCGTGCTCTGCACCTCCCGGCTCTCCCTGCACACCCACCCCTGGCTGGCCGACCACGCCGTCGGCGGCGCCGTGCTGGTGCCCGGTACCGGTCTGGTGGAGCTGGCCGTGCGGGCCGGCGACGAGGTCGGCTGCGGCACGCTGGACGAGCTGGTGATCGAGGCCCCGCTGGTGCTGCCCGAGCAGGGCGGCGTCCGGGTCCAGGTCACCGTCGGCGGCCCCGACGAGAGCGGCGCCCGCAGCGTCGGCATCTACTCCGTCCGCGAGGACGCGGCCGGCGACACCGGCGGCGACACCTGGACCCGCCACGCCACCGGCACCCTGACGGCGACGTCGGACGCCGGCGGCCCGGCGTTCGACTTCACCGTCTGGCCGCCCACCGGCGCCCGGCAGCTGGGCGTCACCGGCGGCTACGACCTGCTGGCCCAGGCGGGCTACGGCTACGGACCGACCTTCCAGGGCGTGCGGGCGGTCTGGCGGCGCGGCGAGGAGCTCTTCGCCGAGGTCGCCCTGCCCGAGGACCAGCGGGACGGCGCCGCCCGGTTCGGCATTCACCCCGCGCTGCTCGACGCCGCCCTGCACCCCGTCATGCTGGACGTGGCGCTCGGGGACCCGACGGGCGAGAACCGGTCGGGCGACGAGACCGAGGTGCACCTGCCGTTCGGCTGGAACGGGCTGCACCTGCACGCGGCCGGTGCCTCGGCCCTGCGGGTGCGCCTGGTGCAGTCCGATGCGCAGACCCTCGCCCTGGAGGCCGCCGACGAGACCGGCGGGCCCGTCCTGACGCTCCGCTCGCTGGTCTCGCGCGCGGTGTCCGCCGACCAGTTGGGCGGGGCCGGTGCCGAGGAGGGCCGGGACGCCCTGTTCCGGGTGGACTGGACGGAGCTCCCCGGCTCCGCCGCCCCGGGCCTGGAACTGCCCCCGGCGTGGGTGCCGGTGGCCTCCCCGGACCACGTGGCCATGCTGACCAACGGCTCGGGCGTGCCGCCCGTCGTCGTCCTGGACGCGGTCGGGGGCGACGCGCTGGCGCTGACCGGCCGGGTGCTGGAGATCGTGCAGGCCTGGCTCTCCACCCGGGGCCTGGACGCGGCGCAGCTGGTCGTGGTCACCCGGGGCGCGGTGCCCGCCGGTGGCGACGGTGCGGTGACCGACCCGGCGGGTGCCGCGGTCTGGGGTCTGATCCGGGTCGCGCAGGCGGAGAACCCGGACCGGATCGTGCTGCTGGACACCGACGCGGCCCCCGGTACGGACGTCGAACCGGTCCTCGCCGCTGTGCTGGCCACCGGTGAGCCGCAGGTCGCCGTGCGCGGGACGACGCTGTTCGCCCCGCGTCTGGTCCGGGCCACCGACGCGGGCGGGGACGGTGTGGCCTTCGACCCCGAGGGCACGGTCCTGGTCACCGGCGGCACCGGCACCCTCGGTGGCCTGCTGGCGCGGCGACTGGTGGCCGGGCACGGTGTCCGGCATCTGTTGCTGGTCAGCCGGCGCGGTCCGGATGCCGAGGGCGCAGCGGAGTTGGCGGCGGAGCTGGCCGGGCTGGGTGCGGCGGTGACGGTCACCGCGTGTGACGTGGCCGACCGGGCGTCGGTGGCGGCGCTGTTGGCCGCGGTGCCGGCCGAGCACCCGTTGACCGGTGTGGTGCACACGGCGGGTGTGCTGGACGACGGTGTGTTCGGCGCGTTGACGGCGGAGCGCCTGGCGTACGTGTTCGGTCCGAAGGTGACCGCGGTGCGGCATCTGGACGAGCTGACGCGTGAACTGGCGCCGGAGCTGCGGTCGTTCGTGCTGTTCTCGTCGGCCGCCGGGGTCTTCGGTTCGGCCGGTCAGGGCAACTACGCGGCGGCCAACGCCTATCTGGACGCGGTCGCCCACCGCCGTCGCGCCGACGGCCTGCCCGCCGCATCGCTGGCCTGGGGCCTCTGGGAGCAGGCCACCGCGATGACCGCCCACCTCGACACGGCCGAGGAGGCCCGGGCGGGCCGCAGCCGAAGCCGCTCGCTGGGGTCGGACGAAGGGCTGGACCTCTTCGACGCGGCGCTGCGCACCGACGAGGCGCTGCTCGTCCCGATCAAGCTCGACCTGCGGTCGATGCGCGCCGACGCGGCGGCAGGCCGTGAGGTGCCGTCCCTGCTGCGGGGGCTGATCCGGGTGGGCCGGCAGACCGCGCGGTCGGCCGCGGCGAGCGACGCCACCGGCGGGCTGGCCGGTCGGCTGGCCGGGCTGGCGGCGGCCGAGCAGGAGGCGCTGCTGCTGGAGCTGGTCCGCACGCACGCGGCGACCGTGCTCGGGCACGCGGGGCCGGAGGGCGTGAAGACCGACACGGCCTTCCGGGACTCCGGTTTCGACTCGCTGACCTCGGTGGAGCTGCGCAACCGGCTGCGCGAGGCGACCGGTCTGAAGCTGCCCGCGACGGTCGTGTTCGACCACCCCACCCCGCTGGCGCTCGCCCGCCACCTGCACAGCGAGTTCGGTGAGACGACGGGGACCGGAGCCTCGGCGCTGGTGGTCCCGCCGACGGCGGCGGTGGCCGACCCGGGCGAGCCGATCGCGATCGTCGGGATGGCCTGCCGGCTGCCCGGCGGCGTGGCGAGCCCGGAGGACCTGTGGCGGCTGGTCAGCGAGGGCCGGGACGCCATGTCCGGGTTCCCGTCCGATCGCGGCTGGGACCTGGACGGTCTGTTCGACTCCGACCCGGACAAGGCCGGTACCTCCTACGTGGACCAGGGCGGCTTCCTGCACGAGGCCGGGCTGTTCGACGGGGCCTTCTTCGGGATCTCGCCGCGTGAGGCGCTGGCGATGGACCCGCAGCAGCGGTTGCTGCTGGAGACCTCGTGGGAGGCGCTGGAGCGGGCCGGTATCGACCCGGCGACGCTGAAGGGCACCGACGTCGGGGTGTTCTCCGGCCTGATGGGCGCCGGGTACGGCTCGGGCAGCGATGTGCCCGCCGAGCTGGAGGGCTTCGTCACGACCGGCGCCGGCAGCAGTGTGGCCTCCGGCCGGGTGTCCTACGTGTTCGGCTTCGAGGGCCCGGCGGTCACCGTGGACACCGCGTGCTCCTCCTCGCTGGTGGCGATGCACCTGGCCGCGCAGGCGCTGCGGTCGGGTGAGTGCTCGCTGGCCCTCGCCAGCGGCGCGGCCGTCATGACCGGCCCCGGTGCGTTCGTGCAGTTCTCGCGCCAGCGGGGCCTGGCCTCCGACGGCCGGTGCAAGTCCTACGCGGACGCGGCGGACGGCACGGGCTGGGCCGAGGGCGCGGGTGTGGTGGTGCTGGAGCGGCTCTCCGAGGCACGGCGCAACGGCCACCGCGTCCTGGCGGTGGTGCGCGGGTCGGCCGTGAACCAGGACGGTGCGTCCAACGGGCTGACCGCGCCGAACGGCCCCTCACAGCAGCGGGTGATCCGCAAGGCCCTGACGGCGGCCGGGCTCGCCCCGTCGGACATCGACGCGGTCGAGGGCCACGGCACGGGCACGGTGCTCGGTGACCCGATCGAGGCGCAGGCGTTGCTGGCCACCTACGGCCGTGGCCGCGACCCGGAGCGTCCGCTCTGGCTGGGCTCGCTGAAGTCCAACATCGGCCACACGCAGGCGGCTTCGGGCGTGGCCGGTGTGATCAAGATGGTGCAGGCGCTGCGGCACGGCGTGCTGCCGCCCACGCTGCACGTGGACGCGCCGTCCTCGCAGGTGGACTGGTCGGTCGGTGCGGTGGAGCTGCTGACCGAGGCGCGGGAGTGGCCGGAGACCGGCCGGCCGCGCCGGGTGGGCGTCTCCTCGTTCGGGCTGAGCGGGACGAACGCGCACCTGATCCTGGAGCAGGTCCCGGAGGAGGAGCAGGTCGCGGTCGAGGCCGCCCCCGAGGGTGTGGTGCCGCTGGTGCTGTCGGCGAAGAGCGCGGGTTCGCTGGCCGGTCAGGCCGAGCGGCTGGCCGCTTTCGTCGAGACAGCCGGGGCAGGGACGCCGGGTGTCGCCGCCGCGCTGCTGGCGCAGCGGGCGCTGCTGTCCGAGCGCGCGGTCGTGGTGGCGGGGTCCTCCGAGGAGGCGCTCACGGGCCTGCGGGCGCTGGCGGGAGGGGAGTTGACCTCCGGCGTGGTGACCGGCTCGGGATCGGCGCGGACGGTCCTCTTCTTCCCGGGGCAGGGTTCCCAGCGGGTGGGTATGGGCCGGGAGTTGGCCGAGCGGTACCCGGTGTTCGCGGAGGCGTTCGACGCGGCGTGTGCG
>NZ_JBSFNM010000124.1:0-10730 GCF_053587085.1 Kitasatospora sp. NPDC003701 | reverse complement strand
CCTGGACGCCGAGATACCGCTCGCCGACTCCCTCTACGTCCCGAACACCCGCTACACCCCCAACGGGTCGCTGAGGTACGCCTGGGCCTCCGAGGTCCAGGCCGCCTTCGCCGCCGCCACGCAGAACGCCCCGGTCTGCAAGGACAACGGCGACTGGAACAACAAGATGCGCTTCAGCTGCTCCGGGCGCATCACCGCCAACCTCACCGACGCGGCCGACGCCGGCCGGGTCCGGGCGGACATGGCCGCCACCGTCGACACCTACCTCCTCGGCCGCGGCGGCGCCGCCGCCAACAACCTGGCCGACATGAACTGCTGGTTCGGCAAGGTCGACGTCTGGCCCACCGGTCGGGCCGGCACCACCGACTACACCTGCGAGGGCCCGCTGCGGCGGTAGCCCTCCCACTGACGCCCGGTCGGGCGTGGCGGGGAACCTCACGAGGGCCACGCTCGACCGGGTTCCACCGGCGCGTCGCTTCGGCGGCGCGCCGGTTCCGCGTTCCCCGGCCGCCCGCCCCACGGCCGGTGTCGCGCGCCCGTGCCCGGTGTCGTGCGCCTACGGCGGTGCCGCGCGCCCGCGCCTGGTGCCACTCGCCCGTGCCCGGTGCCGTGCGCCCCGGAACGTGCGACGGCCCCGACTCCCGCCACGTGCGCGGGAGTCGGGGCCGTTCGCCGGATCAGGAGGCCGGGCCCACCCGGACGGTGGTGATCCGCCCGCCCTGGGCCTCGCGGACGACCTCGATCTTCGTGTTGGTGTCCGGCACCTTCACGCCGAGCTGCGGCGTGGCGGGGTCGCTGTAGACCCCGGTGCGGTCGTTGAAGGCCGGGACGGCCGGCTCGGCGCCGATCCGCACCGGGACGCCGCCCTTGTGCAGGGTGAAGGCGGTGGTCGGCTTCAGCGAGAACGTCGCGTCGAAGGTCTGCGCGCGGCCGTTGACCAGGGTGCCGTCCTTGAAGCGGATCGGCGCCGGGTGGGCGTCGACCGGCAGGATCAGCCCGCCGCCCAGGTGGTTCTTGGTGTTGTTGTCGCCGTACGCGGTGTCCCAGAGCCAGACGAGCACGCCCTCCTGGTACGGGTAGTTGTCGACGATGTTCTGCTTGCCCTCGACGCCCGAGTACCCGAAGTTGTACGGGCCGGTCCTGAGGAAGGCGCCGTAGCCGCTGTAGCGGCGGTTCTCGACGAGGTAGGCGCGCGGGTGCTGCTTGACGGCGGCGCGGCCGGTGATGACCGAGAAGCCGGTGGCCGTCCAGTCGCCCGCGCCGTTCTCCGCGCCGTCGGCGAACAGCTCGGTGTCGCCGGCGGTGATCCGGACGGCGTCGACGAGCACGCCCCGGCCGTGCGTGTTGTTGTCGGAGGTGACGTGGAACCGCAGCCGCACCTGCCGGCCGGCGTAGGCGTCCAGCGGGATGTGCACCTTCCGGTACGTGCCCGACGCGCCGCTGAACCCGGGCGTGTTGGCGGCCGTGGTGCCGATCGGGGCGCCGTCGACGGTGCCGCCGAGGGCCTTCCAGGTCTTGCCCTCGTCGGTGGAGGCCTCGACGGTCAGGAAGTCGTAGTCCTGCTCGATGTCGTACCAGGCGGCGGCGTCCAGCGCGGCCGGGCCGCTCACCGACCGCAGGTCGACGGTGCGGGCCAGCGCGTTGTCCAGGTTGTCGCCCGTGTCGCTCCACCACTGCCGGCCGCCCTGGAAGGGGTCGGCGAGGTCGGTGGTGGTGGTGCTGTCCGGCAGGTGGACCAGGACGGCCTGGGCCTGGTCGGTGTTGTAGCCGCTGACCCCGAGCGCGTGGCTGGAGCGGGTCGCGGCCTGCGCCTCGTCGTAGTCGAGCCAGCCGAACTGCAGCTTGCTCCAGGCGTCGAGGTCGCCCGGGTAGGCGCCGGTGGTGTTCTTCTCCTTGCCCAGGTAGGAGCCGGAGGACATCAGCGACCAGAAGTTGACGCTGTTGTCGCCGCCGTTGGTGCTGTACAGGTCGGGCAGGCCGAGGTTGTGGCCGTACTCGTGGGCGAACAGGCCGACGCCGCTGTTCTCGCCGCCCTGGACGTAGTCGTAGACGTACAGGCCGGTGTCGCCGACCGGCGCGCCGCCGATCTTGTTGCCGGCCGGGCCGGTCTGCCCGGACGCGTCGGGGAAGGCCCAACTGCGGTGCGCCCACAGGGCGTCGGCGCCCTGGGCGCCACCGCCCCAGGTCTCGTCCACACCGGCGTGCACGACGATGACGTTGTCCAGGTAGCCGTCGGGCTGGTTGAACTCGCCGTCCTTGTCGTGGTCGTAGCGGTCGTAGACGTCGTACTGGGCCAGTTCGGCCTTGACGTCCGCGGCGGAGCGGCCCTTGGCCACCTCGCCGTCGTACCAGGCCTTGACCGCGTCCCGGATGAACTCCTGCCCCTGGGTCCAGGCGCCGGAGCCCTGCGGGCCCTTGTTGCTGCCGTACCGGGCCTCGTTGTACGGCAGGGTCACCCAGTTGCTGACCGTGCCCTCGACGTCGTACCGGCCGGAGGACTGGGTGCGGTAGTAGTTGCGCATCGACACCGCGCCGGGCCGGTCGTCGAAGAACAGCTGCTGGTAGTAGTCCCGGCTGAAGTCCTCGTTCCAGAGCGTGTGGTTGTCGCTCCGGTCGGGCTTGGGGATGGTGTTGGCGCGCGGGCCCGGCGTACCGCCGTAGCGGGGCTGGCCGTTGTACTGGGTGGTGTTGTCCACCTGGTCGCCGAACTGGGCGAGGATGACGAAGACCTTGTCCTTGCGCTGCTGCGCGAGCTGGACGTAGTCGTTGCCGATCTTCACCTTGGCGGGCGCCCGCTTCTGTGCGGCCTTGGCCACGGAGCCCTTGTTGAGCTGTTCCAGCGCCTTGGTGCGGAGCGACTGGCGCTCGCGCTCCTGGGGGGCGAGCGGGCCGGGCGGGGCCTCGGTGCCGCCCTCCTCGCCGCCCTGGGCGGCGGCGGCCGCGATGGTGACGGGGGAGGGGGGAGCGGCCTGGGCGGGGGTGCCGAGGAGGGTGGCCGCTATCGCGCTCGTGGTGAGCGCGGCCGCGAGTGCCGCGGACAGTCTGCGCAACTGACCTGTCCTTTCAGGACGGTGGTGGTCGGGGAGTCGGGAAACGGTCGATGGAGCGCAGGTAATATTTCACATGTCATGGGTCACACGGAAGACGCATGACAAGGTGACAGGGCCCGGATGCGCGACCGGCCGCTCCCCGGGGGGAACGGCCGGTCGTGGCGGGGGCGGAGCCGGCCCGGCGGCCGGACCGACGCCCCGGCGGCGCTACCCCAGGGCGCCCCGCAGGAAGGCGAGTTCGGCCGTCGTGACCTGCTCGTTCACTCCGTCGGGGGTCATGTGGGTGACGCCGGGCAGCGGCAGCACGCCGTGAGGGCGGCCCGCCCGGGTGAGCGCCTGGGAGAGCAGCAGGGTGTGCGAGGGGTGCACGTTGTCGTCGGCCAGGCCGTGGATCAGCAGCAGCGGCCGGGTGAGCGACGGCGCGTCGTCGATCAGGCAGTCCGCCGCGTAGCCCTCGGGGTTGTGCTGCGGCAGGTCCAGGTAGCGCTCGGTGTACGCGGTGTCGTACCGGCGGAAGTCGGTGGGCGGCGCGCCCGCGCAGGCGGCGTGGAAGACGTCCGGGCGGCGCAGGACGGCCAGCGCGGCGAAGTACCCGCCGTAGGACCAGCCGCGCACGCCCACCCGGCCGAGGTCGAGGTCGGGGTGGTCCTCGGCGAGCGCGTGCAGCGCGGCGACCTGGTCCTCCAGCGCGGCCTCGGAGAAGCGGCGGAAGATCGCCCGGGTGAAGGCGGGGGAGACGAACGGGGTGCCCCGGTTGTCGGTGGTGACGACCGCGAAGCCCTGGTCGGCCCACCACTGGCGGAGCTGCCAGCGGCGCGGCTCGTTCGCCACGGCCTGGAAGCCGGGCCCGCCGTAGACGTCGAGCAGGACGGGCAGCCGCCGGCCGGGCCGGTGGCCGCGCGGGTACACCACGGCGGTGGGCAGGCCGTGCTCGGTGACCCGGGCGAGCCGCGGTTCGACCCGGTAGGGCAGTGCGGCGGACAGGTCGGTGAGCACTGTCTCGCCCGAGGGGCCGGTCAGCCGGCGGCGGACGCCGTCGGGGCGGGCCGAGACCAGCAGCAGGGTGTCGGCGGCGGCGAGCGCGGAGTGGACGCCGTGGCCCGAGCCCAGCCGCTCGGGCGCGCCGCCGTCCGGGTCGATCAGATGGACGTACTGGTCGGCCGGGTCGCCCTGGCCGGTCTCGCAGAGCAGCTTGCCGCGCAGTCGCCCGACCACCCGGCGGATCTGCAGGCCGGTGGTGTCCAGCGGCTTGCCGTCCAGTGCCAGGCCGCGCGCCTCGGGGGTGTCGAGGACGGTGAGCAGCCGCCCGCCGTCCAGCCGGGCGGGGGTGCCGGGCAGGTCGTCCACCCAGAACTCGTCGGTGGTGCGGGAGAGTTCGCGGGTGGCGCCGGTGGCCGGGTCGGCAGTGAGCAGCAGCACGTTCTGCTGCAGGCGGTCGGCGACGGTCAGCAGGACCTCACCGGCGCCGGCCCACTCGGCCGCGCAGAGGTAGGGGAACGCCTCGGCGTCCCAGTGCAGCCTGGTCCGGGCGCCGTCCAGGCCCAGGACCCAGAGCTGGACGTCGGCGTTGGGCCCGCCGGCCTGCGGGTAGGCGAAGTCCTCGGGCTGCTCGTCCGGGCGGGCCGGGTCGGCGAAGTGCCGCCGGGGCAGGGCGGATTCGTTCACCCTGGTGGCCAGCAGCGCGCCGCCGTCCGGGCGCCACCAGTGGCCCCGGGCGCGGCCCAGCTCCTCGGCGGCGGCGAACTCGGCGACGCCCCAGCGGGCGCCGTCGGCGGGGCTCAGCGGCGGGTGGCCGGGGGTGACGTGCAGGGCGTCGTCGGCGACGTAGGCGACGCGGTGGCCGGCCGGGTCGGGGCGCGGGTCGAAGGCGGGCCCGGCCACGGGGAGTTCGACGCAGGTGCCGGCGGTGGTGTCGGCGCGGAACAGCCGTCCGTCCAGGGTGAACACGGCGACCGCGAGGTCCGCGGTGGCGGCGAAGGTGCCGATGCCGGCGGCGGTCAGCCTGGTCCGCTCGCGCAGCCGGCGCTCGACGGCGGGCAGGTCGTCCCGGTCGCCGCTGCGGTCGGGGGCGAGGGCGGCGGGGTCGGCGACCAGGCGCTCCTCGCCGGTGGCGAGGTCGAGCAGGTGGAGCCGGTCGACCCGGTCCTCCGGGCCGGTCGAGCGGAGCAGCAGCAGCCGGGTACCGTCCTCGCTGAGGGTGATCGCGCGCGGGGCGCCGTAGCCGAAGCGGCCGGTACGGGCGCTGAGGGTGAGGAAGGGGTCGGTGATGGTCACGGCCCGATGTTCGCCGCGCGGCACCGCCCTGGACCAGTAGTGCGTCATGTGAAATGTCACACATCACCTATGATGTCAGCCATGGAGGCGAAGTGATCGAGGACCTGCGTACCGCCGAACCCCCGGCGCCGCTGCCCGGTACGGACGGGCTGTTCACCCTGGACCGCGCGGCGGTCCACCTCAACCACGGCTCGTTCGGCGCGGTGCCCGTCCCCGTCCAGCGGCAGCAGGAGCGGCTCCGGGTGGAGCAGGAGCGCGATCCGGACGGCTTCTTCGCCGACCTGCCCGGCCGGGTCGCCGAAGCCCGGGCCCGGATCGCCGCGGAGCTCGGCACCGACCCGGCCGGGCTCGCCCTGGTCGCCAACGCGACCGAGGCGGTCGCGGTCGCGCTGGACAGCGTCCCGCTCGCGGCGGGCGACCGGATCCTGGTCACCGACCACGGCTACGGGGCCGTCACCCGGGCGGTGCTGCGCCGGGCCGAGGAGGTCGGGGCCGAGGTCGACACCGTCCGGCTGCCGCTGGACACCCCCGACGAGGAGGCCGTCCGGGACGCCGTGCTCGCCGCGGCCGGCGGGCGCACGGTGCTCGCGGTGCTGGACCAGATCAGCTCGCCCACCGCGCGCCGGATCGCCGGCCCGGCCCTGCTCGCCGCGCTGCGCGGGCGCGGCGTGACCACCGTGGTGGACGGCGCCCACGCCCCCGGCATGCTGGCCGCGCCGGTCGAGCCGGACGCCGACTTCTGGTTCGGCAACCTGCACAAGTGGGCCTTCGCCCCGCGCGCCACCGGTGTCCTGGCCGTCCGCCCGGAGTGGACCGGCAAGGTCCGCCCGCTCGCCCTCTCCTGGGAGCACGACCGGGGCTTCCCGGCGAACGTCGAGTGGCGCGGCACCTGCGACTACACGCCCTGGCTGGCCGCCCCGGCCGGCTTCGACCTGCTGCGCGGCCTCGGCGCCGACCTGGTCCGCCGGCACAACGAGGAGCTCGCCGCGCACGGCCGGGCGGTGCTGGCCGACCGCCTCGGACTGACGCCGCTGCCGGCCGCGGCGGGCGTCTCGATGCGCGCGCTGCGACTGCCCCCGGGCGTCGGCGAGTCCGAGGAGGACGCCCGCGGGCTGATGGCACGGCTGTGGCGGCGGCACGCCGTCCGGACGGTGGTGCGGGCCTGGCCGGGCGGCGGGGTGCTGCGGATCAGCGCGCAGCTGTACAACCGGCCGCACGAGTACCGGACCCTGGCGGCGGGCCTGGCGGAGCTGCTGTCCGAGGGGCGGCGGGGCGGGTCGTAGCCGGGGCGGCGGCCCGCGCGAGGGGCCGGCGGCCCGGGCCGGGGCCGGGTGTCAGTCGGCGCCGGCGCGCAGCTCGGCGAGCAGCGCGTTCTGCTCGGCGATCAGCCCGGTGAGGATCCGCCGGGCGGTCCGCAGCAGGTCGGCGACCTCCGTCCCGGACAGCGCGTACACCACCGTGCTGCCCTCCCGGGTGGCGGTGACGATGCCGGACCGGCGCAGCACGGCGAGCTGCTGGGAGAGGCTGGAGGGTTCGATCGCCAGCTCGGCCAGCAGGTCGCGGACGGGCGTCGGTCCGGCCTGCAGCAGCTCCAGCACCCGGATCCGGACGGGGTGGCCGAGCATCCGGAAGAACTCGGCCTTGGCCTGGTACAGCGCGACCGCCACAGCGCTCCTTTCCTGGTGCCCGGCCCGGTCAGATCTCCAGTCCGACCTCGATCCGCTTGAGCTGGTGGCGGGCCATCGCCAGGTTGGCGCGGCCGCGGTTGAGCGCGAGGAAGAGGAAGAGGCCCCGGCCGTTGGGCATGGTGAGCGGCCGGAGCAGGTGGTACTGGCTGGTGAGGCTGACCAGGATGTCCTCGATCTCGTTGTCGTGGAGGTTGAGCAGCTCCATGGCCCGCATCTTGGCCCGGACCACGTCGGTGTTGCCGGCGGCGGCGACGTTGAGGTCCAGTTCGCCGCCCTCGCCGAGGGTGCCGAGCGCCATGCCGCTGCCGTAGTCGACCAGGGCCACGCCGATCGCGCCCTCGATGGCCATGGCCTCCTTGAGCGAGGTCTCCAGGTTCGCCATCGTCTTCTCCTCCTGTGAGCGGGGGACTCCCCTGCGTGGTGGCTGTGGGACCGAATGTAGGGAGACCGGGCGGCGTGCCACCGCGGATGACCGGAGACTTTCGAAGATGGCCGCTTCGTGGCTGCTTGAAGACATTTGCAACTATGGATGTGAGAGAGAACCGATCCGGTAGCGCGGAAAATCGGTGCTATCGATGTCAGTCCTCCCGGGTAACCTCTCGCTGAGATGCGAGATCACACCAATCACACCCGGACGGCGATGAACACCCCTGAGCCCGAGCAGCCCGACGACCGGGAGCTCAGCCCCGCCGAGGCGTACGCGGCCTTCCGCCGCCGGGCCAAGGAGCAGGCCACCGCCCTGTACGGCTTCCAGCAGCTCTACGACTTCCCGCTGGACGACTTCCAGCTGGAGGCCTGCCGGGCCCTGGAGGGCGGCGAGGGCGTCCTGGTCGCCGCGCCCACCGGCTCCGGCAAGACGATCGTCGGCGAGTTCGCCGTGCACCTCGCCCTCCAGTCCGGGCGCAAGTGCTTCTACACCACGCCCATCAAGGCCCTCTCCAACCAGAAGTACGGGGACTTGGTCAAGCGCTACGGCGCCGCCAAGGTCGGCCTGCTCACCGGTGACAACAGCGTCAACGGGGACGCCCCCGTGGTGGTGATGACCACCGAAGTGCTGCGCAACATGCTCTACGCCGGCTCCTCCTCGCTCAACGGCCTCGGCTACGTGGTGATGGACGAGGTGCACTACCTCGCCGACCGCTTCCGCGGCGCCGTCTGGGAGGAGGTCATCATCCACCTCCCCGAATCGGTCGTGCTGGCCTCCCTCTCCGCGACCGTCTCCAACGCCGAGGAGTTCGGCGACTGGCTGGACACCGTGCGCGGCGGCACCAAGGTCATCGTCTCCGAGCACCGCCCGGTGCCGCTGTGGCAGCACGTCATGGCCGGCAACCGGATGTACGACCTGTTCGCCAACCCGGACCGCGACGGCCGCCCCAAGGACGCCCCGCGCAACCCGGCCAAGGCCGTCAACCCCGAGCTGGTCCGGCTCGCCCGCTCCGAGCTGGACCGCAATCCGCGCGACCGGTTCGGCCGCGGCCGGGGGCGCTCGATGCCCAACGGCCGCCCGGGCAAGGTCTGGACGCCGGGCCGGGTCGACGTCATCGACCGGCTCGACGCCGAGGGCCTGCTCCCCGCGATCACCTTCATCTTCAGCCGGGCCGGCTGCGAGGCCGCCGTCCAGCAGTGCCTCAGCTCCGGCCTGCGGCTCAACAAGGAGGAGGACCGGGCCCGGGTGCGGGCCGTCGTCGAGGAGCGCTGCGCCGACATCCCCGACGAGGACCTGCACGTCCTCGGCTACTTCGAGTGGCTCGACGGGCTGGAGCGCGGCATCGCCGCCCACCACGCGGGGATGCTGCCGCGGTTCAAGGAGGTGGTCGAGGAGCTCTTCGTGAAGGGCCTGGTCAAGGCCGTCTTCGCGACCGAGACGCTGGCCCTCGGCATCAACATGCCCGCCCGGTCGGTGGTCATGGAGAAGCTGGTCAAGTGGAACGGCGAGACGCACGCCGACATCACCCCCGGCGAGTACACCCAGCTCACCGGGCGGGCCGGCCGGCGCGGCATCGACATCGAGGGCCACGCCGTGGTGCTCTGGCAGCGCGGGCTGGACCCGGAGGCGCTGGCCGGCCTGGCCGGCACCCGCACCTACCCGCTGAAGTCCTCCTTCCGGCCGTCCTACAACATGGCCGTCAACCTGGTCTCGCAGTTCGGCCGGCACCGCTCCCGCGAGCTGCTGGAGACGTCCTTCGCCCAGTTCCAGGCGGACCGCTCGGTGGTCGGCATCGCCCGCCAGGTCCAGCGCAACGAGGAGGGCCTGGAGGGCTACCGCGCCTCCATGACCTGCCACCTGGGCGACTTCGACGAGTACATGGGCCTGCGCCGCCAGCTCAAGGACCGCGAGAACGACCTCGCCCGCGAGGGCAGCAGCCAGCGCCGGGCGGCCGCCGTCGAGTCCATCGAGCACCTCAAGCCGGGCGACGTCATCCACGTCCCCACCGGCAAGTTCGCCGGCCTCGCGCTCGTCCTCGACCCGGGCCTGCCGCCGGTCAGCCGGAACGGCCGGGTCGGAGCGCGCCACCCCGACTTCCAGGACGGCCCGCGCCCGGTGGTGCTCACCGCCGAGCGGCAGGTCAAGCGGCTCGCCATGATCGACTTCCCGCACCCGGTCGCCGCCATCGAGCGGGTGCGCATCCCCAAGTCCTTCAACCCGCGCAGCCCGCAGTCCCGGCGCGACCTCGCCTCCGCACTGCGCACCAAGGCGGGCCACCTGGAGCCCGAGCGGTTCCGCAAGGGCCGCGCGGCCGCCGCCGACGACCCGGAGATCACCCGGCTGCGCGCCGCCCTGCGCCAGCACCCCTGCCACGGCTGCGACGAGCGCGAGGACCACGCCCGCTGGGCCGAGCGCTACCACCGGCTGCACCGCGACACCGAGCTGCTGGAGCGCCGGATGCGCTCCCGCACCCACACCATCGCCCGCACCTTCGACCGGGTCTGCGGCCTGCTCACCGATCTCGGCTACCTCCGGGGCGACACCGTCACCGACGACGGCAAGCGGCTCGGCCGGCTCTACGGCGAGCTGGACCTGCTCGCCTCCGAGTGCATCCGCGAGGGCGTCTGGAGCGGTCTGGCCGCCGCCGAACTGGCCGCCTGCGCCTCGGCCCTGGTCTACGAGGCCCGGCAGTCCGACGACGCCGCCGCCCCCCGGGTGCCCGAGGGCGGCACCAAGGAGGCGCTCGGCCAGATGATCCGGATCTGGGGCCACCTGGACGCCCTGGAGGAGCAGCACCGGATCAACACCGCCGAGGGCGTCGGCCAGCGCGAGCCGGACGTCGGCTTCGCCTGGGCCGCCTACCGCTGGGCCCTCGGCCACAGCCTGGACTCCGTGCTGCGCGACGCCGACATGCCGGCCGGCGACTTCGTCCGCTGGACGAAGCAGCTGATCGACGTGCTCGGCCAGATCCAGGACGCCGCCGGTGAGGACGCCGAGCTGCGCCGGACGGCCCGCAAGGCGGTGGAAGGGCTGCGCCGCGGCATCATCGCCTACTCCTCGGTGGGCTGACGGCCGGCGGCCGACACGAAGGGGGGCCCGTCGTCGCGACGGGCCCCCCTTCGTGTCGGCGCTTCCCGCGCCCGTGCGTCCGTGCGTCCGTCAGCCGGCCAGGACGGCCAGCACCCGCTCCAGCGACGTCCCGAGGCCCCAGCGGGCGGACAGCTCCTCCAGCGTCATCGGGTCCAGCGGCTCGCGCGGCAGCGCCGGGTCGAAGGCCGGCAGCGGCGCGTC
>NZ_JBSFNM010000123.1:0-10891 GCF_053587085.1 Kitasatospora sp. NPDC003701 | reverse complement strand
TCCTGTTCAGCCGGGGCGGACTGCCGCTCCTCGACCGCCACACCCATGACCGCATCGCGCTCTCGGAGCCGATGCGGTGACCGGCGATCCATCGAGCCACCACCACGAGGAACTGAAGCACCTCGCCCCGGCCGCGACCGGACCGTCGCGGCCGGGGCGGCCAACCCTGTACGGCTCAGATGAGGTGGTCGAACTCGCCGGCCTTGACTCCGAGGATGAAGGCGCGAAGCTTGGCGGCGCCTGTCGTGACAATGACGTCAGGATCGTCCGACTCGCGAAGGTGGCGCAGGTCGCCAGACCCGAGCGCGAGTTCAACGCATGAGTTGCCAGCGTCCCCGCCACTGAACGACGACTTCTGCCAGGAGAGATGGAACATCGGATGCCTTTCAGCTCTGGGGCAGATGACTCCCCCAGGCATACCTCGTGTCATGGACTCCCCATCCCAACTGCGATAGGCGGGGCGGCCGCCTGGCCGCCCCGCCTCTGCACCTGTGCAGTTCAGATGAGGTGGTCGAACTCGCCGGCCTTGACCCCGAGGATGAAGGCGCGAAGCTTGGCGGCGTCTGTCGTGACAATGACGTCAGGATCGTCCGACTCGCGAAGGTGGCGCAGGTCGCCGGCGCCAGAGGCCAGTTCGAGGCAGTTGTTGGAGCCTTCACCTTCGCTGTAGGAGGACTTCTGCCAGGAGAGATGGAACATCGGGTGCCTTTCAGCTCTGGGGCAGATGACTCCCCCAGGCATACCCCGTGTCATGGACTCCCCATCCCAACTGCGATAGGCGGGGCGGCCTCCTGGCCGCCCCGCCTCTGTACCTGTGCAGTTCAGATGAGGTGGTCGAACTCGCCGGCCTTGACCCCGAGGATGAATGCCCGGAGCTTTGCGGCATCCATCGTGACGACGACCTCCGGGTCGGAGGACTCGCGCAGGTGACGACGACCATCAACTCCGGCGGCTAGTTCTAGGCAGTTGTCGGCGCCCTCCGCGCCGCTGAACGATGACTTCTGCCAAGAGAGGTGGAACATTGCGTGCCTTTCAGGTCTGTAGCAGGTAGAGAAGGTGCTGGATAAGCCCCCATGAGTCACGGGAAGGGAGCTCTCGCAGGGAATCACTGGTGTCAACAGCAGGAAGAGCGATGTCACGCAGTTGCATGAACTTTTGCCGGTAGGCCGCAACATCGACCGGGTCGCCGAGGTGTTCGGCTCGCTTGGGACCTGCCAGAACGATCGTTGATAGATCGGTGCAGCCCGGGTCGCAGAAGAGGAACGACGCCGACAACGGACCATGCTTCGGCGCGGAGAACGGCAGTACCTGAATTTCGACGTTGGGGAGCTTCGCCGATTCGAGCAAGTGAAGCAGCTGGGCCCTCATGACAGAGTCGCCAGCGAATCGCATGCGCAGCGCCGCCTCATGGATTACGAACCGAAATTGGCGTTGCTTGCCATCGATGAGAATACGCTGGCGATCCATGCGGAATCGAACTGAGGCCGCAACCTCCCACTTGCCATCGCGGTAGGCATCCTCGTAAATGGCTTCCGTATACGCGGGTAGCTGAAGAACCCCAGGAATATAGAGCGTGTCGTAGCTGTCCAGGCGCACGGACCTCCCCTCGACCTCCGCCAGCTCCAGAGCAAGCGGCGGCACCTGACCCTCGTATGCCGTCCACCAGCCCTTGCCTGTACTCCGCCCCATCTCTGCAAGCGTGGCGCGGAAGGCGGGATCGGTGCAGTCGTAGGCGTCGAGCCAGATCTCAAGCCGCTCTGCATTGAGCGTGATGCGACCGGCCTCGGTGTGGCTCACCGCCGGACCGCCCATGCCCACCAGCGCCCCGGCCTCCGCTGCCGACAGCCCTGCCGCCAAACGCAGTCGTTGCAACTCTTCGCCAAATCGGCGCTGTCGTTGGCTGATCGGCCCCTTGTACCCCACGGCTGTCCTTCCCTGTCAGCGCAGTCTCGCGCACGAGCCACCTGCGACGCCACCAACGAGTGACGCAACTCCTGAGTCTCAACGATCTGCTTGCAAGTCTGCCATCGATCCCCCTACTCTCAGTGTTGCACCGATCACACGACGGAGTGTCAGTAATGCCCTGCCCGGGCGCCGCAGAGCAGCCATGTGCGGCCTGGCTCACGGTCACATCTCCGCCGCGAACTCCCTCTCCCCTTCCGGAGGTTCTTCGTGCGTGCCGTCAACACCCCTCCCCCCGACTGGTCCGCCGCCCGTCACGAGCTGCGTGAGGCCCTCGCCCTCTCCAACTGGCCGCCGGACGTCATCTCCGACGCCGAACTCGCCCTGCACGAGCTGTTCGTCAACGGGTAGGGGCTCTACCCGTAGCAAGGTGCAGGACATCGTCCCCCTCCCCATAGCAGTAGAGGCCAACTGCAACGGAGGAACGATGACACCGAAGAACCCCACCGGAACCGAAGCCCCAGTGACCGCGTACGACGGGTGCGGGAAGTGCCTGCTCGGGCTCCGCCGACTGTCCCGGGTTCGGGCGTCGACCAGTAGTCCCGCACGGCAGATGGAGTACGACTTTCACGCAGCCGAGGAGATCGGCGGGCACATCATCGGGTGGGCCGATGACTGGGAGGTTTCGGGGGCGACCGACCCGTACACCCGGCCCCAGCTCGGCCCGTGGCTCCGCGGCGAGCGAGGCCCCTTTGACGGGCTGGTGGCGTCCGCGGTCGACCGGATTGGCCGTGATGTGCTCGAAGGTCTCACTCTCGCGCGGGACACCAGCCGGCGTGGACAGCTTCTCGTCACCGCGGACCACCGGGGCGTCTGGGATCTTCAGGATCCGAACCAGGAGAGCGAGTTCACGCTCAAGCTGTTCGGTGCGCAGATGGAGCACCGCTCCATTCGGGAGCGCAACCGGCAGGAGTCCCGGCGGGCCCGCGGTGCCGGGCAGGTGGCGCACAAGCCGAGTTACGGCTACCGGCATGTGCGTCCGGCGCCGATGGCGAAGATCTCGCACACCGAGATCGACCCCGGGTCGGCGAAGGTGATTCGGGAGGTTGCACGGCGGATCCTGTCGGACGAGACGGGGAGTATCACACCGTGGACCGAGATCCACCGGCTCGCGCGGGCGGGCGTGCCCAACCCGGCCGACCGGCTGGCCATCCTGTACGGCCGTGAGCCGAAGGGGGCGCCCTGGCGGCCGAACAGCCTGGTCCGGATTCTGATCAGCGAGGCCGCCATGGGTTACCTCATGCACGGTGGTCGGGCCGTGATCGGCGACGACGGTATGCCCGTCCGCATTGCGCCGCCCCTGTGGGACCGGGCCACCCACGACGCCCTGTTGGCCAAGCTCGGCCCGAAGCGCAAGGCCCCGAGGAAGCGGCCCGCGCCGAAGGGGACCGCGCTGTTGTCCTACCGGGTGAAGTGTGGTGTCTGCGACCACATGGCCGAGCGTGCCGGTGCCGTTGACGGGGTCGTTGACGGCAAGCGGGTCCGGCTTCCGGCCTGGAGCTGCCGGGCACACACCTTGGCATGGGAGGACGCCCAGCATTGCAAGCCTGCTCCGTCTTTCGGCGTGGCCGCCCTGGACGCTGAGGCGGAGTCCTGGTTCCTGGGCCGGTTCGGGGCCGGTCGGCTCATGCAACGCGTCTTTGACCCGGGCAACGGAATCGCCAACGAGATAGCCGAGCACGAGGCGGCGAAGAAGCGGCTGCGCGGCGACCGACAGGCCGGACTGTACGAGTCCGAGGACGACACCGCGTGGTTCCAGCGCGAGTACAAGCGGATCACGGACAAGATCACCGAGTTGAAGAAGAAGCCCCAGCGACCCGCCGGCTGGTACACCGTCCCCACCGGCCGCACCGTGGCCGAGGAGTGGCGCGCCGCCGACACCGTTGCCCGGCGCGAGATGCTGGAGGAACACGGCGTCGTGATCCGGCTGTTCCCGCGCAGGGGGATGAAGAAGCGGGGAGGCGTGAACCACCCGACGGGCTTCGAGATCACGGCAGAGGTTCAGCACGACCCCGTGGCCGAGGTCACCGCGGGCGTCGACGGCGACCAGAACCGCCCCGCGGCCCCGGCTACGAGCCGTACGTCCGTCCGACTTGCCGAGCCCGGGACTGCCACACCCGAGGGCGAGGACACTCCGCCCCTGTGGTTGCCCGAGACGGCTCTCGATCCCGCCGTGGCGGCGTAGCGCACCAGCGAGGGTGGTGACGGGTGACGCTGGAGAGGGTGAATCAGGTTTTCTTTAGACTCGCAGTGCTATAGAGAACACAGATTTTGCCTCACCTGCGTCACCCGTCACCACCCCTCGGGCTCCGCGGGAATTCGTCCCCCTCTTCTATCTACAGGAGGCGGGAACGAATCATCCCGGGCGGCACTACACAGCGGGCCGCGGGATATCGTCCCCCTCTTCTAGTTCCGAGGGGCGGAGCGCGGGACTGCCGCGCGCTTCGCTGACGTGAGCGCGACGCTGCGGGAGATCGCCCCACTCTCCAAAGCAGTAGGGGCGGTACGTACCGCGCATCCCTCTGACGGAACCGACAGGCCGAGTGCCCGTCCTACAGTCGACGCTCTGCCTCTGCCGCAGCCCGTCGTTCTCTGCAAGACCAGTTTCACTGCCCCTTCCCGGCGCCCCGGGCAGGGGCTTTCTCATGCCCGCCGAGAGGCGGCCTACAGGAGGTACCACCGTGAGCAACCCTGGCAGTCACACCTACATCTACGAGGACCGGGCGACCGCGAAGCTCCGTCTGCGCGCTGACGCGTTCCAGTACAGCGCCGCCATGGAGCGGCTTGCCGAGTTGAGGCGCGACCGTCCCGAGCAGTACGACCAGCTGAACCCGCTCTCCCGTATCTCGCTCGGCCACTACGAGATAGCGAAGGCCGCCGCCGTGCAGCTCGGCCGCAACGTTTCCGCTCCTACCGATCGTGAGGTCTGACCATGAACCCCGACGTTTCCAAGGCTGCCGACAAGCTCGCCAAGCTCCGCGCCCAGGCCGACAAGTTCGCCGCCCCGCTCGCCGAGGCCGAAGCCGCCCTGGCAACCGCCCAGGAGACCGAGCGAGCCCGTCGTGCGGAGCGCGCGGCGGAGTACGACCGTGCGTTCGCTGCTTCGTGGCATGAGCGTGCACAGCAGGCCAGCGACGCCGACAAGGCCAACCGGGTACGGTTCGTCGAACTGCTCGCCGAGGAGCCGTGGTTCATGGCTTACATGGCGTCCAGGGCCGAGCGGTACAAGCGGGAGAAGATCATGCTCGCCGCCCAGCGCGCGCAGTCCGCCACCGGCCAGCAGGGCACCGTGCCGGAGCCGCGCATGTATGACCTGCGCCTGGTGGACGACCTCATCGAGACCACCGAGCGCATGGCCGCTGAGATCGGCGCAGCCTACGCCGAGGAGCTGGACGCCACGCGGACCGCCTACATCGAAGCGACGGACTGACATGGCCGTTGATGCTCTCGACCCCGGGCCGGACGGAACCTATCCGCACTTCCCCCGGGACGCGCAGGGTCGGCCTGTGTGGTCGGATGCTCCAACTGGCCTGCCGGTAGTCAATGGCGGCGCGCCGATGCCGCGGGGTGTTCAGCCGATGCGCGACCCGAGGACTGGCCGGCTGCTGGCCGTGGACGTGACCCCGAGGCGTTCGGACGGCGAGCCGATCAATCCGCCGGTGATCCCGCCGGAGTCGTGAGGCAGGGCGAGGGGCGCCAGGGCCAACAGGAACGGCACCGACGGAGCGTCCGCGGGGTGCCCATGGCAGGGGTGAGCGGTTCGCCTGCCACAAGAGCCCGTCTAGCCCAAACGGCGGGGCAGTGCGCCAACTACGGCGCTTGTCATTTCGGTTCGAGCCCGGGGGTGGGCGCTTCGACCGGCCAATGCCCTGGATGAGGAATTCTTAGGAACTCCTGATCCAGGGCACTGGCCACCACCAAGGGGGCATCGTGCGCTGTATCGACTGCCCCGAGGCACCGACCCACCGGGGACGCTGCGAGGCCCATCACGCGGCCTACGAAGCCCGCCCGAGTGTCCGGGCCCGCAGACGACTGCAACGGCTGGTCTCACGCCACTACAGCGGCGCCGAGCGACTTCGCCGGCGGGTCGACCGAGCGGGGGTGGCGCGGTGCGCGCTGTGTGGCGAGACGTTCGGCGCCGAGCTGGTCGACGTGGACCATCGGGCCCCGCTCGCCCTCGGTGGCGAGGACACAGACGAGAACGTGTGGCCCCTGTGCCGCGAGTGTCACCGAGGCAAGACAGCACGGGACTTCGGGGCGGTCAGCACGCCGTTCTGACAACACGAAGCCCCGGCACGGAAGTTGACTATTCCGTACCGGGGTCGAGGTGGACCACAGGTGCCAGCGGAGCCTAGCTACCGCTCACTGCGAAGGGTGCGACTCCTGGCCGCTACCGCCGGTCGCCTTGTCGTACCCCTTCTCTTCGACACCCTCGGCCTTCTTCTTGGCCTGTTCCGCCTTGGCCTTCTCGATTGCCTCCCGCTGAAGCTGCTCCATCAGCGTCTCGTCGCTCATTGCGACACTCCATTCAGTCGAACGTCTTGGACTGAATCACCTTGGCACGGAGCGGACATGCCACGGCGTCGACACAGCGCACCCGTCACCCGTTCGAGTAAGCGCCCGCCTGTGGAGCCCTCATGCTCGGCAGGCCATGCCCACGTACTCGGTACCCGGGCCGCTGGCGCCCGTCCTGGCGGCGCCCCGTATCGGTCTCAACTAGCCCTTGCGGGGGAGCGAGAACGTGAAGGGGAATCGGGTCAAGCCGAGCCGCTTGCCGACCTCTTCCACGGTGACGGAGGAGGCACGGTCATTGATGTCTGCCGGGAGCTTGGCGGTGTCGCTGGTGAAGAGGCTGCTCGGGCCGGTGAAGTCGTCCCTGTTGAAGAGGGTGACACGCAGCCCGGATGGTACGCGCAGCGACGAGATCTGGTTGTCCACGTTGTCTTCGAGAACGTGGTGCCCAGGCCCGAGGGAAGCCTGCTTCCCCTGGTATTCGGCATCGGTGTAGAGGGTGGCTTCCAGGCTCATGGCTGGTTCCGTCCGTTCTTCAGGGTTAGGGGTGCACGACAGTTTGTAGCCGTCGGAAAGGCCAAAGCATTGGAGGCTGACCCTTGTTCATCCCATCGAGTGATCGACGGGACCTGTCTGCCTACTTCGGAGGCCCCATGCCGAGACGACCACGCCCCCGTGCTCTGCACTCGGGTGCCCCGCGCCGGACAGCACGCCGCCCCGGCACGGAAGTTGAACGGTCCGCACCGGGGTTGCCGGAAGGGTGGCTACTTGACGCTTGGATCAATTTCGAGGACGCCACCCACAACGGGAGTGTGCTCGCCGATGCCTTGGATGACGGCCGAGACCCCCGAAGATGCGGCCTCGGTCCCGACGACGATGCGGCGCTCGTCGGTGTTGCTCTCGTCGGTGTTGCTCTCGTCAGTCACGACGTGCCCCTTTCACGGTCAGCCCAGCGCCGACCCATTCGGATCATGACATAACCAAAAGTCACCGGTCCACTACCTATTGTCAGATCAGGGGTCCCTCATGCCACGCAAACCACGCCCCCCGTGCTCAGTCCCCGGGTGCCCCGAGCTGACCACGGGCGGACGCTGCCCGAAGCACCAGGCCGAGGCCGACGCACAGCGAGGCACACCGGGAGGCAGCGCGTACGGCCCTCGCTGGCCACGCATCCGGCAGGCGTTCATCTATGCGCACCCGTGGTGTCTGCTCTGTGCTCGCGCTGCTGTGGTCGCTGACCACTTTCCCGAGTCGCGCCGATCGCTGGTCGCCCAAGGCGTGTCCGATCCTGATGCATGGTCACGGCTCCGTCCGCTGTGCACGTCGTGTCACAGCCGCGAGACGGCCGTTCACCAGCCCGGAGGGTGGGCAAGTGAGCGCGTCAAGCCGCTCCGAGGCCCTGACCTGTGGTGACCCCCACCGGGGGGACTCCCCTCCCTACCCGCCCAGCGCGGCAGGGAGCGCGGATTTTCACGCCGTAGCTGTGACCGTTTTTGGCAGTTCGGCATCCCGAGCACGACATCGAGAGGGGATTGAATGGCCGACCGATACCGACCGGTGCCCGCCAGCGTGCGACTGCGGGAAGGGAATCCGTCCAAGCGAGAGATCAAAGAGGGGGTGATCGTTCCCCGCGCCGTACTCGTAGAACCGGACTGGCGGGAGCTGTTCACCCCGTCCCGCTCTGCCGAGACCGAGGGCGCCAACGCCCGGTGCCGCGAGGTGGCGTCGGAGGAGTGGCGCCGCATCGTTCCCGTGCTGGAGATCGCGGCCGGTCTCGGCGAAGTCGACCACACAACCGTCAAGGATCTGTGCGTCTGTGTCGCCCGTATCGACCAGGCCGAGCGGGACCTGTCAGCGCGCGGCCTCATGGTGACCGCCGAGCGCGGGACCGTGAAGAACGGCGTCGCCACCATCGCAGCACAGTACCGTTCACAACTTGCCCGCTATATCAGAGAGTTGGGACTCTCGCCCAGTGCCCGGGTCGCTATCGTTGCACCCGAACCCGACGATGATTCCGACATCTGGGACTGACTTCCCGCGAGTCGAAACAGCCCCCGCCCCAACCATCCTTCACGGGGTGGTTGGGGCGGGGGCTGTTTGCGTGGTCAGTTCAGACGGCGCCGAACTCCCCGGCGCGGACACCGGCGACGAAGGCCGACCAGCCGGCGAGGGAGAACCCCAACTCCGGGCCGGAACGATCCTTGCTGTCTCGCACGGGAACGATCTGCTCGGCCTGGGCAACGTTGGTGGCGACTTCGACACACTGCCCGCCGTCACCCTGAGAGTACGAAGCCGTCTTCCACTCACGCGGGGGGCGCCAGTTGACAGCAATGGGACGGATTGAAGTCACGTTGACTAGCTCCCTCATGACGCTCGTGATGAAACGGGCGGAGTCCTGGGCGGACAGAGCCTCCGCCCTGAGCCGATCATAGGCCCGGATGTGCTTCTCTATCGTCGCCGGATCGCTTACCGCATGGCCCCGGCTCATGCTCTCCGAGTACGCCCAGCGCTCTCCGTCTGGCAGCTCCAGCAAGGTGAAACCGCCTGTTGCACCTGTCTTCTCGCCCAGCGCGAACGGCGCCACTTGGATGACGATGCTCGGGTGCTGCTTGGGGATGTCAAGCAGGTGTTGAAGTTGGTCGCGCATGACAAGCGGACCGCCCACGTGTTGGCGGATCACGGCTTCGTCCAGGACAACCACGAGAAACGGGCCACCCCTGTCAACAAGGAACCTTGCTTGTCGACCGATTCGCGCAGCTACTCCTCGCTCGATCTTGTCGCTGTCGTCATGGGGCTTGGCGAAGCGGAAGAGTGCACGGGTGTAGGCGGGGATCTGAAGAAGTCCCGAAACCCGGCCAGTGCTGTACTCCCGCACCTGAAGGGCACGCGCTTCGAGCCCCGCGAAGAACTTGAACCAGTCGGGGTGGTCTGGGGCCGCCGACCAGTCGACGTCATCCCACGCGTCAACGAGCTGCCCGTCCGTGTTCATCAGCCCATCGCACCGTTCGGCGAAGTCGCGTGGTGGCTGCCGCTCCAGCGACTCGAACTTGCGTACATAGCTGTCATCAAGGTTCAGGGCTCGCGAGAGGGCTGCGCCGGATGCGTAGCCGGCCCGAAGCCTCGTGTTCTGCAACAGCCAAGCCCAGGCTTCGGGGGTGAGTGTCCGCTTCGATGCCGGTCTTCCTGCCACGTAATCCGCCTGTCATTCAGGACAGTTGGGGCTGTCTCGATTAATTCAGGACAGTACATCTGTCGGGACGCTAGGTATACCGCTTCGCCTACCCGGTGTCGTTGGCTAGTCACTGCACAGCAGCGACGGAAGGCGGCGGCGGTGGGCAACATCTACACCCCGAAGCAGCACGAGAAGGTGCGCGACCAGCGGACCGGCGAGATTGGCGAGTACATGTGCACCTACGCCGGATCGGTCCACCTGCGACCGCCCGGTGGTGGGTGCGAGTGGACCACCGACCCGGACCGGATCGAGCCCTTGAAGCCCGGTCTTGCCCTTGAGCCGGCGGACCCGTCCGGGGCGCCCCCTCGACCGGCGCTGTGATGCGTGGCCAGCACTCATGGAAGGCGCAACAGCACCCCCAAGAAAGGCGCGGACGTGATCGGCGGTTCCCCCACCTGCCCGTGCGGCAACCCGGTCGAGCTGACCGGGGCAGAGACGGACGACATTCCCGAATGGCGCTGCGGTTGCGGCCGGTTCGGTTTCCTGCTGCCGCCGGAGTACGTCACGCGGCACCCCGAGGAGGCGTCCGTTCAGGTCTGCGGCCGGAGGCGCAGGCCGGGGCCGCGTGAGGTCCGCGTGGAAGTGGTTCCGGCCGTCGGGTACGAGCTGGAGATCGAGGGAGCGAGGAACGTCCCGTTCGTGGCGGCGGTCGACGTCGACGAGCAGCTTGCGAAGGTCGTTTCCAACTGCGTGCGCCGAGAGCTTTCCCTCTCTGACGACACGCCGTTGGTGCTGCTCGTCACGGACGAGTTCGAAGTCCTTCAGCGGATTGAACAGGTGGCTGCACCGCCCGAGTAACACCCACAGACCCCCGTCCCGAGCGCGAAGCAGTCATGGGGAACGCGTTCGGGGCGGGTACCAACGTCCGGCACTGACTGCCGGATGACTCCCCCGTCGGCCCGGGGCTGGAGTGGCCAGGCAGGGGAAGGGCTCCGTCCGTCGTGCGACACCCCCGGCGGGACGGGCGGAGCTATCCACGCACCACCAGGAGGGGAGCTTGCGCGTTGGAGAGTGAGGTTCGCGCTGAGGCGCGCCGGAAGGTCGAGAGGGAGTTGCAACTACGCCGCGACCGCCCCAACACGAACCACGCGGGACCCGGCAGGGGGTCCGTCGTGATCGACACCCGGAGCGACGCGCTTGCCATCGTGAACGGCACCCGGTGGCAACACGCCTTCCTGCGGGCGC
>NZ_JBSFNM010000122.1:0-10980 GCF_053587085.1 Kitasatospora sp. NPDC003701 | reverse complement strand
GCCCGACACCCCCGGCACCAAGACCCCGGACATCCCGGACGGCCTGCTGGAGGAGTACGAGACCTTCGTCGGCCTGGCCCAGCACCGCTTTTTCGGCACCCCCGACGGCCGCCACCTCTTCGGCTACCGCTCCGCCCTGGTCCGGGCGGGGCGGTGGGGCCCCGCGCCGGTCTCGGTCTCCGGCCCCGGCCATCACGGACGGTCAGTCAGAACCACCAGATGATCATGTGGTTTGATGACCGCTGCTGATCTTCGAGGTGAAGAACGAAACAGGGGGCACCGCGATGGACAGGCCGAAGCGCCACGGGCGCAGGACCGCACTGGCGGGGACGGTCGCCGCACTCGCCCTGGGAGCGGTCGCGTGTAGCTCCGACGGCGGCGGGGCGGCGGCGTTCCGGGCCGGAGCGGTGCTGTCGGAGCCGGGCCAGGTGCAGGACGCGCTGCCGAGTCAGGCCTCACTCCCCTCGGGGTGGCGACTCGCCTCCGGCGCCAAGCCGCCGCAGGTCATCGAGTATGCCGAGGCGTCCAGCACCTGCCGGAAGAAGCTCTCGATCAGCTGCTCCGGTCTCCAACTGGGCGGCACCGTCCGGTACGAGCTGGCCTCCAACACCGACAACGACATCCGCTTCACCATGCTGACCTTCGACACCGTGGACAACGCCGGCCCCGCCTTCGACGCCATGGTGACGTCGTTGGAGAAGAACGACAGCAAGGTGCGCCGGATCAACGTGAAGGCGGCCGCCGAGCAGTCGCAGGGCTTCGAGCAGCCCGCCGATTCGAGTGACGCCCCCGACGGAGTCGTCGCCGAAGCCATGGCGATGCGGATCGGCACCGTCGTGGTCCTGATCGAACTCGACGAGGACGGGCCCGAGCACAAGACGCTGCAGCAGTTCACCGCACTCCAGGCGGAGCGGATCAAGCGGGTCCAGCAGGGCGCGAACCCGGACGCCTGACGCCTGCGGCGAGCCCGCACGGCTCCCGCCGGCCCGCCCGGCGGGAGGCCTGTCCTGGCCCAACTCAACGCCAACCGCGCCCACCACTCGCCGCTGCCACGGCCCGTGGAGCCGTCCCCGCCGGTGGCCGGGCCTGCCGACCACCGGGTCGCCGTACGCGGGTGTGCGCGGACGCCGGGTGCCCGGCCGACGAATAATCCGTGCGGCGCGTGCCCGACCAGGAGCAGGATCACCCCATGACGGACATACGAGCGTTCCGGGACGCGGTCACCGACTGGGCGGCGGGCGGACCCGGCGGGCCGGCGAGTGAGCTGGCCGCGCACCTGCGGGTGCGGACCGCGGTGCTGCTGGAAGGGCCGAGCGACGTCGCGGCCGTTGACGCGCTGGCCGCCCGCGACGGTCGGGACCTTCCCGCCGAAGGGGTGTGCGTCCTGTCCATGGGCGGGGCGATGAACGTCGGCCGCTACGTGAGCCTCCTCGGGCCGCCGGGGTTGGGCCTGCGCCTGGCCGGGCTGTGCGACGAAGGCGAGCGGCGCTTCTACGACCGCGGTCTGGAGAGAGCCCGCGCGCCGCGGGAGGGGTTCTTCGTGTGTGTGACGGACCTGGAGGACGAACTCATCCGCGCGCTGGGCGTGCCACGGGTCGAGGAGATCGTCCGGGCCGAGGGCGACCTCCCCGCCTGGCAGACCTTCGTTCACCAACCTGCGCAGCGAGGACGGCCCCCGCAGCAACAGATGCGGCGTTTCCTCGGCACGAAGAAGGGGCGCAAGATCCGCTACGGCCACCTCCTGGCCGAGGCCCTCGCACCCGAACGGGTACCGGCGCCCCTCCACGACCTGCTCGCACACCTGTGACGTGTGGCTGCTTCTAGTCGGCATGCCCGGGCAGGAAGTCGTCGGTGAACTCCCTGCCGGTGAGGGCGGCGTCGACCCGGGCGCGGATGTAGGCGCCGGTCATCGGGCAGTCCAGCGGGCGGTCGCTGGGGCACTCCAGCATGTGCTCCAGCACGGCGGCGGCCCGGGTGAGCCGACGGATGCGGGCCAGCATCTCCTCCCGCTGCCCGGCGATCAGGGCGTGCCGGTCCTCGACGTGCTCGCTCTCCACCACGGCGGCGGTGTCGGCGATCGGCATCAGGCCGTCGTCGTGCCACAGCTGGGCGTACGCGAGCTGCTCCAGGCCGGCGTGGTCGTAGTAGCGCACCCGCCCGCGCCGGGCGGCGGGGCGGATCAGGCCGCGCTCCTCGTAGTACCGCAGGGCGGGCACGGACAGGCCGAACGCCTTGGCCACCGCGCTGATCGAGAACAGCTGCTGCTCCATCGCCGCTCCGGGCCGGGTTCCGTGACTTGCACTCAAGCGCGCTTGAGCGTGAAGGCTGAGGACATCCTAACGTCCACGTCGAAGGGCAGGGCCGTCCCGTGCCGATCTCCTCCTCCGCCAGAACGACCGCACCGCCCGCCCCCGCCGGCACCGCCCGCCCGACCCCCGCGGCGGGCGTGCTGCTCGTCGTCGGCTTCGTGCTGCTGAGCCTCAACACCCGGGTCGCGTTCGGGCAGATCGGGCCGCTGGCCCCGGTCGCCCACTTCGGCTCCGCCACGGTGACCGTGCTGGGCCTGCTTCCGCCGCTGTGCATGGGCCTGTTCGCACCGCTCGCCCCGCTGGTGCGGCGCCGGCTCGGCGAGGAGCGCGGCCTGCTGTGGGCCGGCGTCGTCCTGGTCGCCGGCGCGATCCTGCGCGTGCTCGGGATGCCGGGCCTGTACGCCGGCACCGTCGTCGTCAGCCTCGCCACCGCGGTCGTCAACGTGCTCGTGCCGGTCTTCGTCCGGGCACGCTTCTCCCACCGGCACGTCGGCACCATGATGGGCGTCTACGCGCTGTCCATGGGCGTCGGCTCGGCGATCGTCGCGGCCCTGGTCGCGCCCATCGCCCAGGCCTCCGGAGGCTCCTGGCAGCTCGCGGTCGGCATCGCCGTCGTGCCGGCCGTGCTCGCGGCGGCGGGAATCGCCCCGCAGGCCCGCGTCCACCGGCCCCGGCCCGCGACCCCGGCGGCCGAGGCGACCGCACCGCGTCCGCACGTGGCCCGCACCGGGCTGGCGTGGAGCCTGACGGCCTTCTTCGGCATCCAGACCCTCGCGTTCTACACGGCGCTCGCCTGGCTGCCCTCCGTCCTCATCGCCTCCGGCACCAGCCGGACAGCCGCCGGAACCTGCCAGGCGGTCCTCATCCTCGGCGTGGCCGCAGGTGGCTTCCTCGCCCCCGTCCTCGCCGCACCCCGCAGGGACCAGCGCCCGCACATCCTGGGCACCGCCCTGATCAGCGCCGCCGGGTTCACCGGACTGCTGCTCGCCCCGACCGGACTCCCGGCACTGTGGGCGGTCGTCCTCGGCATCGGCCTGGGCGCCGGACAGGCCCTCCCGGGCGTCCTCTACGCCCGCCGGGGCACCGACCACGACCACGTCGCCGCCCTGTCGACCATGGCCCAGACCTGCGGCTACCTCATCGCCGCCACCGGCCCCGCCCTCGCCGCCGGCCTCCACGGCGCAACCGGCTCCTGGACCGCCCCGCTCGCGGCAGTCACCGCAGCCCTGTTGCTCGGCGCCGCACTGAGCAGGCGGGCGGGCCACGACCCCCGCTGACCACCGCGACCGGACGCCCAGCCGGACAGACCTGACTGCCGGTCGGCACACGGCGGCGCGGGAGTCCGAGGGAGCGGCTCCGTCCGCGCCCCTGGCCCGAGTTGGGGATTCCTCGGGAGCGGAGGAGGCCCGGGATCACCGGCACCACGGACCGCCGGCCGGGCCTCTTCCGAACCGCCTCCGAGCCGCCTCCGAACCGCCTCCGAGCCGCCCGGACGGCTACCGGCGGGCGGCGGTGGCGGCGAGGCGCTCCTGGAGGCGCGCGTGGCGGAACTGGTAGACCGCGCCGGCCTGGCGCAGCACGCCGCGGTGGTGGGCGTCGTCCAGGAAGGCGGCCACCGCCCAGGGCAGCCGTCCGGTCAGCGGCAGCCAGATGCGCACCAGGACCACCCAGCGGCCCCAGGCGCTCAGGCTCAGCCCGTACGCGACCGCGACCCCGATCGCGCCCACGACGCCGTGCTGGACGGCCTTGTCGGTGGTCTCCCGTAGGGCGATCAGGCCGCCGTATCCGGCGCCGACGACGAGCCCGACGACGAGCAGTTGGACGAGCACCGTAGCGCGGTCGGCGCGCAGCAGGTCGGCCGGGCTGACCGAGGTCCGGAGGTCGATGGGCACTTCGAACCTGGCCAGGAGGCCGTTCACGAGGCCGCCCATGAGGCCGAGGGACAGGCCGATCACGAGCCAGTTCCCGATCCAGAGCGCGAGCGCGTACAGGACTCCGGCGTTCCCGCGGATGTGCAGGACGGTCCCGAGGAGGGCCAGGGACCCGATCCCGACGGTGAGGCCGAAGACGGCGCCGCAGAAGACCCCGACGAGGAGGCGGGCGAGGAGGGTGTCGCGCACCCGTCCTGACCTTCCGCGGATCCTCAGTTGGACACGCGCGGGCTCGAACACCGGCCGGGCGGACGGGAACCTGTTCAGCCCCCACGGCACCACCCAGTGCACGAAGCCGAAGGCCAGCCCGCCGCCGAGCCCGTTCATGAGCAGTGCGAACAGCGCCTCGGGGGCTCCGTCCGTGAGCAGTCCGCTGAGCCCGGCGACGGTCCCGAGCACGAGGCCCGCCAGGGTGCCCACCAGGGTCGCGCGGGTGGCCCCGCGCAGGGTGGTGCCGAGCTCCCACCACGCGAGGTCACGGGTGCCCAACCGGTCCATGTGCAGGGCGAGTTGGCCGAGCCAGCGCAGGGCCTGCTCAGGATTCCAGTCCCGCCGGCGCCCGGACGACGGCGTGCCGGGCCCGTAGACCGTGGGGACGAAGGTGTCCAGGAGGTGGACCTCCAGGTCCTCGCGGGTACCGAACCGGTCGGCGTCCAGCAGGTCGGACGGCTGGTGGTCGGGTGTGTCGCTGTAGACGATCCGGGCGAGCGCGACCATCAGCGGTGTGGTGAGCACCTCGGCGAGAGCGGTGGCGGTCCGGCTGCGGTCGTGGGCGCGCAGGCGGGCCAGGACCGGCTCCCACACGGGTACGGCGGCCGGCGGTCCCGCCTTCGCCGCACCCTCGTCCGGGGCGGCTCCGGCCCCGACCGCGCCGGCCCGGGTAGCGGGGCGCGCCGTCCGGCGGGTGGTGAGCGGCAGGTAGTCGGCCAGGTCGTCCAGGGTGAGGTCGGTCAGCTCGATGACCGCCGCAGCGGTCAGGACGTCCGTCCCCGTCACGGCCGCCTCGTACTCGTCACGGCGGCTGGTGACCAGCAGGGGCATCCGGGACGCCCGGTTGAGCGAGGCCAGCGCGGGCCGGTGCAGACCGTCCGCGATCTCGTCGAACCCGTCCAGCACCGGCAGGACCAGGCCGGCCTCGACCAGCGCGACGGCCAGCGTCGAGCCGTCCGGGCCGGGGGCGGACAGACCCGGGTGCTCCCGGGCGAGCCGGGTGGCCAGCCAGTCCCGGAACGGGGTGGTGACGGGGTTCCAGGAGGCCAGGCCAAGGATCACGGGCACGGCGGCGCCGGTGGCGCGGGCCGCCAGGAGGTCCAGTGCGATCCGCATCGCCAGGACGGTCTTCCCCGCTCCGGCCCGCCCGAGGACCACCAGCCGGCCGGACGGCACCCGCCGGTAGAGGGCGAGGACCTGGTCGAGCTCGCCGGACAGGTCCGGCAGGACCTCGGCGCCGCGGCGCCCCGACGGGTTGATGCTGTCCCAGTGGTCGGTCAGCTCCACCGGCGCCGGCCGCCACCGCAGGGCCAGCGGGAAGGGGTCCTGGATCTGCTGGTGCTCCTCCCCCTCCCGGTACCGGGTGGCGACGGCCTTCGCGAGCTTCTCGGCGGTCCCGGTCAGCACGTCGTGCTCCGCCGGGGCCGCGTGGTGGACCACGGTGACCGGCCCCGTGGCCGTGCCGATCTGCACGACCGACCCACCGACCGTCCCGCTGAACTCGTTCGTGATGCGGCTCCCGTCGCCGGTCCCGCGCTCCTGCCCGTCAGCCGTCTGCACGGGGACATCCTGACCGAGAGCGGTCGGCCGCACACGGCGATTGCGGATACTCCGCGCCGCTCCCCGCAGCGCCGGTTCCCGGTTCGACGGCCTGTCGGCCGGCCGGACACGGGCAGGCTCGGGCCGGGGACGACGCCCTCGCGGACCCGGGCGGCGAACACCCCGCCGGTACGGGGACGGCGGCCGACGTGTCGGCGGCTTCGACGAGTTCCCGGACGGCCGTGCGGAGGTCGAGCGGGTCGTCCTCGCCGCCGCCCCGACCGTCGGAGCGGGTGGCGCACCGGGCCCGGAACGGCGGGGGAGCGCGGAGGCGGGTGGGGCAACGGCCGGGACTCGGGGACAGGAGGATTCCCCGGTCCCGGCCGTGGGAGGCTCGGCCGCCGGGGGGAGCGGCCGTGCTGCTCAGCAGCCCGTCAAGGGGGTGGTGGGGCTGCTGTGACCGGAATGCTAGACCCACCCGGGCTGCCGTGAACAGGCCTGTGACCTGCTCTTTTTCAGGCGCGAACATGCCATCACCCGACTCCCCGGCACGGCCGGCCGCCCACGGCACCGCGTCCGCCCTCACCCGTGCCCGGTGCCGACCCCGACCGGCTCCCACTGCGCACTCATCCGTCGCTGAAAACCCGTCGAATTCGTCGCAGGGTGCTGTCTACGCTGGTGGCATGGCCCATGCGAAGACCTCGTACGTCTGCCTGCCCTGCCGGGCCTCGTACAAGCAGCCCTACGACCGGGAACGGCAGCGGAGCTGCCCGCGGTGCTCAGGATCGCTGACCCACGTGGGGTCGGCCTTCGCCGCGCCCCGACGGCGGGACACCGCGGCCTGGCGCACGCTCTCGGTGCTGGTGAACGCGGGCGTGGGTTTCCACAAGAGCTGCTGCGGCGGTCCCGGGTACCGGCCCCGCACGCTGCGCGAGGCGCGCGAGCGGATGGCCTACGCGCGGCGTACGGGCGAGCCCGTCGCCAAGGCTCTGGTGCGGCGGCTTCCCTGACGGGGCAGCACTGTCGGACCACCCACACCGTCGCCGTCCGCCGCGCCCCGGGCCGACCAACAGCTCCCGGGTCAGGGCCGGGTGAGCTGACGCGCTGCCGCGTCGACAGTCTGCGCGAGGAGGACCGCGATGGTCATGGGACCGACGCCGCCGGGCACAGGAGTGATCAGGCTCGCGCTGCGCCGGGCGGTCTCGAAGTCGACGTCCCCGACGTTGCCCGGGTTGTAGCCCGCGTCGATCACCACCGCACCGGGCTTGATGTCCGCCCCGTTGATGAACCGAGGCCGGCCGACCGCGGCGACCAGGACGTCGGCCTCGCGCACGATCGAGGGCAGATCGGCGGTACGGGAATGACAGTAGGTCACCGTGGCATCACGCCCGAGCAGGAGCATGCCGACGGGCTTTCCCAGGATGGGGCTGCGTCCCACCACGACGGCGTGCTTCCCCGTGAGGTCGACGTCGTACTCGTCCAGGAGGCGCATGATCCCTCCGGGCGTGCAGGAGACGAATCCGGGCAGGCCGAACCCCATCGCCGCGAAGGAGTGCATGGTGACCCCGTCGACATCCTTCTCGGGGGCGATCGCCTCGAACGCGGCGCGCTCATCGATGTGCGCCCCCACCGGGTGCTGGAGCAGGATGCCGTGCACGTCCGGATCCTCGGACAGTGCGGTGACGGTCTCCACCAGGCCGCCGGTGCTCACGGCGGCAGGCAGCGGGACGTGTCGCGAGCGGATGCCGACCTTCGCGCAACGGGCCTGCTTCATCCGGACGTACGTGACCGAGGCCGGGTCCTCTCCCACGAGCACGGTCGCCAGGCAGGGGGACACCCCCGCGCGCCGACGGATGTCCTCGGCGGCTGCCGCGCTGGTCTCGGTGATCCGGCGGGCGAGATCCGTACCGTCCATCAGCCGCGCCTGCTGCGTCTCCATCACGTGCCACTCCTGAGCTCCACGGTGAGGTGCCCAGGCGCACGGCATCGACGAGACGTCAGGCCGCTCCCCGGTGGTGTCCCACCTCAGCGCCAGTCACGGCCCGGGCCCACAATACCGGGCGGCCACCGCCTGGTTGGTCCGATCCACAGCCCGTGATCACCTGAAGGAGCCGGTCATGCCCGTCGGGCCCGTTGAGTGACTCGTGCTCAGATCAGCGCGATGGCGAACACCCACAGGTGCGGGGGCTCCGGCAGGACGGCGTAGTGGACGATCGCCCGGTCGACCGTGATCACGCGGACCGCGTCGTCCAGGTCGTAGCGGTCGGCCTGCGGCCATGACCACGGATCGGCCTCTGCCTGCTCCAGCGCCCCGCGCAGGCTCTTGCCCACCTGCGGGTCGAGCTCGCGCACGGCCAGGCCGACGTCACGCGCGAACCTGGCCGGAAAACGGGCACTGCTCACGGGCCGAACACCTCGTCCATGCCCATCGCCCCGTCCTCTCCGCACCCTCCGGCGGTCCACTGGTGGTAGGCGGCCGCGGCGAGCGCGTGGGCACGGGCGACGCGCTCGGCGGCGGTTCCGGCGGCGGCCACCTGATCGGCGGTCAGCACGCGCGCGATGTACTCGTTGACGCTCAGCCCCGCCTCGGCGGCGGCCGAACGAACGGCTTCCTCCAGCTGCTCGGGCAGCTCGACCATCGTGGACATACCCACCACGATAGCCAGCCCCCGCGGCCGGCAGCGGAGAACCGCCCAACACGAGTGCCGCGGCGGTGGCCAAGGCCCCTACCGCGAACGCCTCCAAGCATCACGTGACTCCCCCGCTCGGCCGGAGTCGGGCCCGCGGAGAACCGCCGACCACCACCCTGACCAGCCCTCGCGGACCGCGCGCGGGAGGGGCGGGCCGTCCGCCCGTCCCCGACGTCAGGTGGACCCGTCCGGCAACGGCGCGGCCGCGCCCCGGGCCCCGCCGACGACCCGGCGCCCGACCTGCTCGCCCCAGCCCTCGGGGAGCGGCTCCTCCCACCAGGGGTGCTCCTCCCAGAACGTCATGGCGAGGGGAGCCGCGTCCGGGAACTGCCGGCGGATCTCACCGAGCACCCAGGGGTCGGCAGTCAGCAGCTCCCACGACGAACTGTCGAACTCCCGCAGTACCAGCACCCGTTCGGTCCCCGCGTAGGCCACGAAATCCGCATCGACCGCCTGCAGGTCCGGAGGCAGCAGAGCCAACAGCTCCAGCGTCCCCACCCCGGTTTCGGCGAGCTCCACGATCCCGGCAAGCCGGTCCTCGTCGAATCGCACCCGCCAGGTGAGCCCCAATCTGAAACTCCCCAACCGCACCAGGAGTTCATTCACCGTGACATAGCGCCGCCCCGCCGGCGCCCAGGGCACCGGCTCATCCTCCCGCCAGGCCCCGAAGCACAGCGACTCCATTCCGCCACCCGCAGCATCCATCCAGCGACCGTACTCAGGCCGCCGAACGCGTGCCTCTCAATTTCGTCGCTGCCGTCCGGGCCCGGACGGCAGCGACGAACGGGGGAACTCCTCGGTCCGCCGGCGGCTTCGGGCTAGCGCGGCTCGGCCGGCCACCCGACGGCCCGGAAGACTGCGACGGGGTCGAGGTAGTCCCGCCAGTGGGTCACCCGGCGGTTCTCGATAGTGATCACCGAGACGAAGTGGTTGTCGTAGGCGCGTCCGGTCTGGACCGCCTTCCCGTGCACGGCGTACTCCAGGACGACGACGGACGTGGCGGGGTCGCGGTGCACGGCGAGTTCGTCCGCGCTGTGCAGGACCATGATGTCGCCGTAGCCGCGGTAGAGGTCGGCGACCGCCTGCCGGCCCCGGACCCGGCGCGGGTAGCCGGGGACGGAGACCACGTACTCGACGACCACGTCCTCGGCCAGGAGGTCGAAGAAGTGCTCGCCGTCGACCAGACCCGCCAGGCCCTCCTGGACGACGCGGAAGAACGGGTCCAGTGCCGCGAAGTCGGTGGTGTCACCCACGGGCCCGGTCATCGGCCCGCCGTCCAGGCGTGGGCGTTGCGTCGGGCGAGGTCGGGAGCGGCCTGTGGTGGTGCGGTCATGAGTCCATCATGGGACACCGCAGGGGCCGGTCAACGAGCGAATCGCGCATGCCGCTCCCGGATGCCGCCCGGCTGTGCGCGCCGGACGCCCCCCACACGGCCGCCCCGGGGCTGGGCCGTGCGGGCCGACCGAGCCCTGGACCGCGGGCGATCTCCCGCCCCCGGGACGGGAGGGACCGGTACGAAGCACGTACCGAAAGGGCAACCCCGGTGTGGACGCACGGGCAGAGGTTCGACGGAGCCCGGGTTCGCGTGCAACGTTTCGCCCCGCTCACGGCATCTCCATGGTGTCAGGGTCGTGGGACGGGAGGGGTGCCGTACGCGAAGTCACGGGCACCCGACAGCGGAACGGACGGCGGAATGCGCCGGCCGACGGCGGCGCATTACCGCGGCGTGGATTCGTTCGGACCGCGCCGGCCGCAAGGGTGCCCGGAATTCGTCCTGGGAGATGTTGAATTCCCTTATGACAATTCAGTACGCATGCAAACGGTATGGCCACGGGCCATCTCCCGCACTTGTCACACGGTTGTGACAA
Source organism: Kitasatospora sp. NPDC003701 (assembly GCF_053587085.1). NCBI lineage: Bacteria > Bacillati > Actinomycetota > Actinomycetes > Kitasatosporales > Streptomycetaceae > Kitasatospora > Kitasatospora sp. NPDC003701. The sequence continues at coordinate 433 of NZ_JBSFNM010000122.1, read as the reverse complement.
CCCCGCGCGACAATGCGTCGGATCCGTGCGACGCGGCGGCTAATGTTCTGACATGGCATCGAATCTCCCTCCGATATGGAATGCGTCCGACACCGAACCCCTCCCCCCGACTCGCAGCTCGCCGCTCCAGGTGGCCCGCTACGGTGCGACCTTCCTGGGGGTGAGCGTGGTGTCCGGTGTGCTGCTCGCCGGAATGGCCCTGCCCGCCGCCGGGGCGCTCGGGTTGACGGCGAAGAGCACGGCGGAGGGCTTCGAAGACATCCCCGACGACTTCAAGACGCCGCCGCTCGCCCAGTCCACCCAGATCTTCGACGCCAAGGGCGGGCTGATCGCCAAGCTCTACGAGCGCGACCGCACGGTGCTCACGGCGGACCAGATGTCCCCCTACATGCGCCAGGCGCAGGTGGACATCGAGGACGCGCGCTTCTACGAG
>NZ_JBSFNM010000121.1:0-11362 GCF_053587085.1 Kitasatospora sp. NPDC003701 | reverse complement strand
GCCGGCCTTTCGGAGGCGGCCGCGGCGCACCCAGTCGCGCACTGTTGCGGCGGGCACTCCGAGGCGGGCGACGTCGTCCATGGTGAGCAGGCCGGGCGGTGGGACGCGGTCTCGCTGGTGCATGTGTCCATCGTGCCCCGTGGTACCGACGATCAGGAGCGGCTGGCGGTTTCGGCGGGGCGGACACGGCAGATCTGGGTGATCCGGCTCGGGTCGCGGCCGTCGACCTCGGCGACCAGGTCCCGGGGGACGCCTCCGGCGCGCAGTCGGCGGACCAGAGCGTCGCGCTCGGCCTCGGCGTCGCGGCCGGCGGCGGCCCGCGCGGCAGCCCGGGCGAGATGGGGGAGCGCGCTCACCCCCAGGGGAGCGTCCTCACGCGGGAGGGGCTGCCAGGGCGCGAGTTCCGCCCGGGCCCGCTCGACGTGGTACTCGGCGTTGGCCGGGTCGAGACGGTACTGGAGCCGCCACCCGAGGGTGATGCAGGTCGGCCCGGGCATCGGGGTGAGGGGGTTCACCACCTGCCGGGGGCCATGGGTGAGCCGGGTCAGCAGGCCATCGGCGTAGGCGCCGTGGCCGAGGCGGCGCGGGCTGGGCGCATCAATGACCTGGAGAATCACGTGGTGGTCTTCACCGACAGGGTCGGCCGTCCAGAGGACGGCGTGGCCGTGCACTGTCCAGGGACCGGCGATGCCGCCGAGGCGGGCGGTGTAGACGCCACCGATGGTGAGCGCGCTCTCCTGCTCTGCTTCGGCCTGGGTGAGGCTGTTCACCGGGGTCGCGGTGCGTGAGGTGAAGGTGCTCACTGCTGGCCGCCGTCCTGGCCGAGCACCGTACGGGCTACCGCGAGGGCTTCGGCGTGGGTGTTGATGCCCCATGAGAGCTTGTAGCCCTTCGGCGCCACCTCGGCCTTGGCGGTCTCGCAGGCGGTCCAGATCTCGGCCTCGCGCTCCAGCCAGTCGGCGAGGGCGAGGCCGACGCCGGGGTGCATCAGGGCGATGTACTCGGCGGTGCCGCGGTTCTCTTCGGCGAGGTCGGCACCGCTCTTCACCGTCCAGGCCTCGCGGGTCGTGTCGCGGTCGTCGTCGACGCGGAGGAAGCCGTTTGCCTGGTGAACGACCCAGGGACCGGGCTGGACGTAGGGGGCGCTGACGGCCGCGCGGAGCTTTGCGGCGGCGGCGGTCAGGAGGGCGGCAGGCTGCCTGGTCACTGGGCGGTCCCTTCGGTCGGACGCGAGGCCAGCATGAGGAATGGGGCGTCGGCCCAGATGATGCGGGTGTGGCCGCCGTGGCCGTGCACCGCTTCGGCGTCGTCGATGCTGGCCCACTGGACGGTGGACGGCCGGTCGCCGGCCCAGCGGATGGTGACGGTGCCGTCGGGCCACTGGACGCCGTGGGCGACGGTGCCGGTCCCGGAGACACCGGTGATGTCGGTGTCGCGCTGGAGGTGGAAGAGGCGGGGCTGGGTCGACATCGGGCTGGCCTCCCGCTGGTTGGGCTGGTTGTGGATCTGGATGGCGTGGTCGATGCTGCGGGCGCCGAGTGCGCGGATGATCCGGGAGCGGGTGGCGTGCACGGTGGACTCGGCGCACCGCAGGGCCTGGGCGATGTTGTGTGTGCTGAGGCCTTGAGCGACGTAGCGAAGGACGTCGGCCTCGCGGGTGGTGAGGGGGCGGGGCATCGAGTGGCTCCCTAGGGGTGGGGGCCGGCGCGCGGGGCGCCGGCCCGGACCGACGGTCAGGGGGTCGAGCAGGGGCATCCGCGTACGGTGTCGGCGTCCGAGGGGGCCAGCCACACGCAGGGGATGCCCTGCGTGCCAGTGACCGGGTCGGTGTCCTGCGCCGCCTGCGCGCAGAGGCGGGCGGTGCAGCAGTCGCAGTCCGGGCAGTCGTCGGGTGCGGGGCGCTGCCAGGTATGACCGTCGGGGGCGTCCAGGGACGGGTCGTCGATCCAGCGGGTCATAGGGGTCTCCTCGGGGGTTGGCCGCCGCCCGGGGCGGGCGGCGGCGGGACGGGATGTCAGGCGGTCGGAGTGCGGGCGGGGCAGGTGGCCTTGTGGTCGAAGACGAGGCGGATCAGCTCGTCCTCGGTGCTCGCGGTCACGGTGGTCCAGCAGCGCGCGCAGGTGTACTCGGCGGTGTCCCAGCCCTGGCCGGCGGGCGGCGGGGTGGCGGTCACCGGTCGCCCCCGGCGATGGTCAGCTGCTCGATGACAAAGGCGCCGCCGTTGTTGAACCCGACGACGAGCATGCCGCGGCCAGCCTCCAGGTCGACCTCGACGTCGACGTCGGTCGAGAGCAGGTAGGGGCTGACGTCCTTGAGGATCAGCTCGGCGAGGTGGTCGCCGCTGACGGCCCACGCGGTGAGGGGCGCCGGCGGGACCGATCCGTCGCGGCCACCCCGGCGACCGACCCGCTCGTAGGTGACCCGGTACAGGGTCTGGACACCGCCGGGATTGGCGGCCATGTCGTCGATGCTGGGGGTGATCAGCTCGTCGACGGTGTCGCGGACGGGGAGCGGGGTACGCCGGACGCGGTCGACGGCGGCGCGGAACTCGGTCTCGGCGGCGATGAGTTCGGCGGGGGCGGGGTGGTTGGGCATGGTGACTCCGGTGTGGTTGGTCAGGCGGCGTGGTGGTGGGCGGTGGCGGGTGCTTCGAGGTGGCGCCGGAGGGTGAGCCACTGAAGCGGGCCCCAGGCGGCGTTGCAGCGTGCGCACCGGACGGTGGTGCCGCCGGGCCGCATCTCCAGACGGCCGCCGCACGGCTCGGCCTGGCCGTCCTCGGCGGGGTGGCGGCCGACGACGTGCGGTAGCTCGGCGGGGGCGACGATGCGCTGGGCAGCGGCGTGCAGCTGCCGGACCTCGTCGGCGAACTCGGCGAGGGCGGGGTGCTGGTCGACTGCCCAGGCGAGGTTGCGAAGCAGGATGTCGACGGCGGCGCGGAGTTGGGCGCGCGGTTGGGCGGGCAGCTGGGGCGCGTCCCAGCCAAGGACGTGGTGCCAGTCAGCGGCCCAGGTGGCGAGCACGGTAGCGATGCCGCCTGCGGCCTGGAGGCTGAGGGCGGCCGCGTTCACCGGCAGCGGGGCCTCGATGGGGCCGCCGCTGGTGTACTCGCGCGGCCCGGGCGCGGGCGCCAGGTGGTCGTCGAGGTCGTCGTACAACCCGGGCAGCGCGGCAAGGTGCTCGCCGATGCTGCGTTCGCACATCCGGCAGGCCTGCCGGGCCTGCTCGGTGCGACTCAGCTCGCGGTGGCAGATACAGCAGCGGGGCCAGTCCATCGTGTCGCTCCTGGTGGTGCGAGGGGTCAGCGGTGCGGGGGGCCGTCGAGAGCGACGTCGAGCTCGTCGGCGATGACGTTGCCGAGGACTCCGCGCGCGGCACGGATCTCGGCGAGGGCGGTCCGGACGGCGGCGAGGCGGGCCGTGGTCGACATGAGTTCCTCGAAGGCGGCTCGGGCGGCCCGCCTGTTGGCTTTGGCGACGGCGGTCAAGGTGTCGACGCGGTCGGCGAATTGGCCGGCCTCTTCGCGGTAGCGGTCGCGTTCGGCGTACAGGGCGTCGAGCTGGTCGTCGGTGATGCTGGACGCGTCGGGGCGCTGGGCGGCGGTCACGCGGCGTCCTGGAGGGGCTCGACGGCCTCAACGACGATCTCGACCTCGCGGGGGTGGAGCTGGCGCGTTATGACGGCCAGGCCAACCACGTGCGCGCGGCCGGTGGCGCCGAGCTTGCTGGAGATCCGTGCGAGGTGCGATCGGACGGTGTACTCGCTGATGTAGAGCCGGGCGCCGATGTTCGCGTTGGACAGGCCGTTGGCGACCAGGCGTACGACCTCCAGCTCGCGCTCGGTGAGCCGGGTGCCAGGCTCGGCGGGGCGAACGGACATGGTGCTCCTCGGGAAGAGGCCGGACTGGTGTGCGGCGGTGCGGGTGTCGGGGTGGTGCCCGCCGGCCGGGCCTCGGCCGAGTACGGCCATGCCGAGGACTGCGGCGGGGGCGGCGGTGACGAGGACGGCGAGGGCGTTCACGCGCGGGCGGTGATCGTCCAGCCGCCCTCGATGGGCTCGACGGAGGCGGCAGCGAGGAGCGGGCCGCAGGGCCACGGAACCCACTCGCCCGACGTGGTCGAGCAGTCGAGGCAGCAGATGCCCTCGCAGGGGTTCGCCGCGGGGGCAAGGGAGTGGCCAGCGACGGCGGCGCGGAGGGTGGTCGTGGTGGTCATGGTGCGGTCCTCTCGGGCGGGATGTCGGGGAGCTCCTGGTCCTCGACCGGGGCGGGGGTGATCTGCCAGCCGTCGTCGGTGAGTGCCTCGGCCACCGCGCGGGCGATGGCGGCGGGCTGGCCGGGGTAGTGCTGGTGGGCAGTCAGGGCGGCGGTGCGGATGGTCTGCGCGGCGGCCGGCGGGATGGCGGTCACGCCGTCGCCTGCTGCACGAGCCAGTCGTCGAGCCGGCTCGGGTGGCTGTCGATCTTGCGGCGGGCCGTCCGGCCGGTGCCGGTGCACGGCTGTCCGGACTCAGCTCGGCAGACGCGGCACCGGATGGCCCACTCCGGCCGGCGCGGCCTGCGGTACGGGCTGAGCTGGTCGCGGACGCTGGAGGACATGTACGGCGTGGCGGTGTCCCGGTCGGGCACGGTGCGACCGATGCCGGCGACGAGCTCGTGGGCAGCGACGGGGGCGCCCTCGGCGATGGCGTACGGGGCGGGCCGGGCGTGGCCGATGGCGACTGCCTGTCGGGTGGCGCCGAGCTCGGCGCACCACTCGGCAACGTCGTCGGGGTCGGCGGCGGGCTCGGGGTCGGTGTGCTGGCCGAGTCGGGCCCGAACGAGGTCCGACCAGCGGCCGGCGATGTCGGCGGGCAGAACCGGCCACTGGGACGTGCGGTAGTGCTCGTGGGCGGCCGCGATGGCAGCGTCGTACGGGACGTCGGCCAGGGCGCGGGCCCACATCTCGGCCTGGGCGCGCTGCTCGGCGGGGTCGGTCCGACGCACTCGCGCATCGGCGAGGCCGATTTCGGCGATGAGCTGGGGGATCAGGTGGCGGTCCATGCGGGTCCTCCCTGCCGCCACTCGGAGGCGAGGGCGGCCATGCTGCTGAGGTAGTCGGCGGTCGGGCTCGGTCCGCCGAGGGCGGCCGCGCCGGTCGGCGGACCGGCGGGGGCTGGCTGAAGCGCGAGCCACTGGGGAAGAAAAAGTCGGACGCTGTAAGGGGTGTTCTTGGCGCCCCGCCAGACGCGGGCCGCGTGCTCGACGAGCGCGTGAACGCCGATGGCGGCCACCTGCGCGGCGAGCTGGCGTCTCTCGTTGGTGTCGAGCGGCCACGACACGTCCATGCCGCGGGCGTGCATCGCCTCGACCAGGGGGCGGATGCTGGCGCCCCCCTCGTCGGCGGCACCGGGCAGGGCGGGCAGCCGGTCGTCGGCCTCGCGCGCGGGGTGGTAGGGGGGCTGGTCCCTACCGTAGGTAGGTAGGTACTGGTACCCCCCCGCCGGGGACGCTGTCCGGACAGCGTCCGGGGACGCTGTCCGGGGGTGTCCGGGGACGCTGTCCGAACCCCCGGAAGGCGTCCGGGGACGCTGTCCGGAACCCAGTCCGGGGACGCTGTCCGGAACACCCTGCGGGGACGCTGTCCGGACAGCGTCCGGGGACGCCTTCCGGGTCAACCCATCGGCCAGAGCGGCCTTCTGAGCGGCCCTCGCCTTCCGCTGCCGGGTGTCGGTGTAGTGGTGCATGTGACGGCCCCAGTCGGGTCGTTCGGCCCCGATCAGGAGCCTGTAGACGGCGGTGCTGTTCGGCCGGCGCCGCTTCGCCAGCACCCCGACGCCCTCCAGGACCCGCAGGGCCCTGGTGACGCTCTCCGGGGTGCAGCCGGCCAGGACCGCGAGCGTCTCCCTGGACGGCCAGGCGTTGCTGCCGTCCGCGTCCGCGTAGGTGGCGAGCCACACACCGACCCGGGCGACGGCCGCGAGGTCGCGGCTGCCGATGCGCAGTACCTCGGCGCGCAACGCGTTCGTCCAGGCGCTGCGGACCGTCTGGGTCCGGTCGGTCTGGCCGCCGTCGTGGGTGGTGCTCAACAGGGCTCTCCTCGATGGTCGCCCGAGGCGGGCGGAGTCGTGTCCGGTCCGCCCCGGGCCGTTCGGGGGGTCAGGCGGCGGCGCTCTGGTCCGGCGCGCGGAGAACCCGGCCACAGGAGCAGGCCAGGCCGCCGTCGGCGGAGGGCTGGAGGTACTTCCACCTGTGGAAGGGGCACGGGTCGACCAGCCGACCGGGGGCGTGCTGGACGATCGCGGCCCTGGGGTTGTAGGGGCCGCCCATCGCCCGGATCGGGTGCAGGTCCTCGCAGGCGAGGCAGCGGCCGACCGTGCCGGGCGGGATCGCCTGGGTGAGGCGCTCGGACCGGGAGCCGGGGCAGATCGTCGGCGGGGCGAGGTCGCGCGGCCGGAAGGCCAGGGTTCGGCCGGGCGGCCCGGCCGGTTCCTGGCCGGCGCCGACGGCCCGGCCGTCGCACGGCCCGCACACCAGGTCGCCCTCGGGCAGTTCCTCCCGGGAGAGGAACTGATCGTCGGCCACGGAGCCGGTGCACCACAGGCTGTAGACGGTCCGGCCGGTGCCGTACCGGACGCCGGAGCGGACCCGGTGCCACCGGGTCATGCGCGCGGTGCGAACGTATCGGGGGCCCTCGGTGAGCGGCTCGGCGTCGGGGCCGTGCAGGCCGAGGCTGCTCACGGGCGGGATCAGGTGAACCGTCATGGTTGCCTCCGGGGCGTTCTGGAGTCGTTCTGTGCAGGGCCGCGGCCGGTGGCGGCCCGGGCGAGGCGGTAGGTCTGCGGCGTGCTGCGGCGCTTGCCGGCAGCGACCGCCCGGGCGTCGACCAGGGCACTCGCTGATTGCGGGGTCGGCAGGCGCTGCGGGGTGTAGCCCGGGCCCGGCGTCGGCTCCGGCCGCCCGGCCAGGGCGGCCGGGGTGTGTGCGGGGCAGCGCGGGCCGCAGGCGTAGGGCCGGGCGGGCCGGCCGCAGTGGCCGCCCTGGCCGGGCAGCCACTGGCCGCACTCGTCGGTCAGCGCCGCCATGCCGGCGGCAGCCTGAGGAGCTCCTGGTCGACCTCGTCGTTGACCGGCACGCCGGCCAGGTCCAGCTCGGCGAGGAGGCCGAGCGCGGCGGTGATGACGGCGGGCTGCCCGCTCGACAGACCATCGGCGAGGTGGGTGACCACCGTGCGGCGCAGGACATCGGTCGGCGCCGGGTCGGTCTGGCGAGCGGGCATTGGAGTCCTGCCTTCAGATCAGAGGGGGTAGTTGGCGCGCCGGCGGGGGAAACGGGCGCGGTGCGCGGCCTCGCGGGCTCGGCGTGCCTTGTCGGCGGCAGCCTGCTGGCGTTCGTGGCGGCGCTGCTCGGACCAGGCGGCGATCAGCAGCAGCGCGGCGAGCGCGCACACGGCCAGGAGCGAGGGCATCACCGGGTCTCACCCGCCGCCGGCCTGGTACCGGTCTCGGGCGCGGCGACCAGGGTGTAGAGCCGGATCTGGATGCCGTCGATCGTGGCCGCGGCGCTGGTCTCGACCGATCCCGTGTCGTAGGTCCGCTCCCGGACGTCGGCGCCGAGGGTCTCGGCCCAGGAACGGACGGCGTCCGGGGCGCTGTGGGCGTAGGCCTCGATGCGGACGGAGTTGGTCCAGTCCGGCGCCTCGACGGTCACCCGGTACGGCGCCGGGTCGAGGCCGGCGGTCAGCTTCGGCACGAGGGCGAACCCGCGGGCGTACAGCGCGTGGTGGGTGCTGGTCGGCTCCGGCGTCGAGGCGAGCAGCTGCTCCAGCTCTGTCTCGGACTCGTCCAGCGCTTCGTCCAGGGCGTCGATCTCATCCAGCAACTCGGTGATGACGGGCCCCAGCCGGCGAACGGTGAGGGCCGCTCGCTGGCGGGAACGCTCGTGCCAACTGGCGACCTCCGGCAGCAGCGCGACCACGTCGAGGCTGCGGAACGCGTCGAGCCGCTCGGCGGGGATGGGCGGGCGGGGGGTACGGGTAGGCTGCGACATGCGGCCTACCTCCTTCCGTTTCGGGTGTTGATCGGTAGGCCGGGGCCGCCCTGGTGTAGGAGCCATGGGGCGGCCCGACCCATGTCTGGGGTCAGGCGCGGGCGGCGAGCGGCTGGTGCCGACGCGCCCGGAGCGCCTCCGGGGCCTGGCGGGTCGGGTCCAGGGCCGGGTTCGACCTGCTGTCGCGGGCCTCGTGGTCGGCGAGCCAGGCGTCGAGGGCGGTGATCCGGTACATCACTCGGCCGCCGGCCCTGAATCCCGGCGGGCCGCTCCTGCGCTCACGGAGGCCGCGCAGGCCCTTGACCGACCGGCCGATGTAGGCCGCAGCCTCCTCCAGCGTGAGGATGTGTCTCTGGGATTCGATGGTGCTCATTACTACCCTCCATTGCTCATTCGGAGAGATCTGCGATCTCGGCGATCTCGGCACCCAGGCCCTCGGCGATCCGCTTGATCACCTCGGGCTGAGCGCCTCGCTGGCCCCGCTCAATGCGGGACAGATGCGCTGGTGAAACCCCGATTAGCCCTGCGAATCGCCGCAGGCCGTAGCCCGACCGTTCGCGCCTGCTTCGGATGGTCGTTCCCTGCGCTCTCACGATGAGAACCATATGGGGACTGATGAGCAATGACAAGGAGCTGTGAGGAACAAAGTGGAGTGATGGCTCTCACCTGGGGAAATGGCGGGAACCCGCTGCGCACAGGTGGGAGGCAATCTGCGATGCTTGTTGCCTAACGTTGTCCACCAAGAGGAACCCGGGAGTCGTGATGAGTGCAGCCCGACAGGCTGACCTCGACTGGACCGGCATGGGCCGCAAGATCCGGCACGCACGGGTGAAAAGCGGCATGACGCAGGCGGAGCTGGCCCTCGCTGCAGGGCTAGACCGGAAGTCGATCAGCAACTACGAGAACGGCCGACCGCCCGCGCGAGCTGATCGGGTGCCGGACGGGTACTACAAGGTCGGCGAGATCTTCCAATGGCGTGCCGACGATGTCGACGAGTACTTGATGGGTGTCGAGCCTTCGCCGCGGGCAGATCCAGAGATCGTTGTCTCGGGCCTGTCCGCCCTTGACCTTTTCCCGGCCGTCGGACGCTTCGCCCGGGCCGCCGTCCAGGCCGGCGGTGACCCAACCCTGCGGGACCTCCTCGAGGACGCGGCCGACCGCCTGCTCCAATCGATCCCGCAGCGGCAGCCCCAGCCGGCGCGGTCCGAGTACGGCCTGGCCGCGTACCGGCCGCATGCCTGGGCCGAGGGCGACACGGGCGTGCCCGACGACGATGCCGCGCGGATTGAGCAGGCCCTCGAGGAGCACGCCCGCGGGACGAAGCCGTAGGTAGCGACTTGCCATACCCGTCAACACGCGTCACTTAACGTGCGTATTTCCTCACGGTTCCTCGTGTGGTTGTGCCACAATTCGGCCACCGGCATGCCTCCCACACGTCAGGATTCTGGGGGAGACGCATGCCCACAGCCGCTACCGTCGCAGGGCTGTCGTACGACCCGCTGGCCGAGCTGGAGACCCTAGGCATACCCGTGGTCCGGCAGTGGCTGCGGGACACATGGGGTGTCTGGTCCCCCGCACACCGCGCCGTCGTCATCGCAGCCGGCCTCAGCCCGGTCGAGGAACGGTGCGTCGCCGCGCACGAGCTGGAGCACATCCTCGCTGGCGACACCGGGTGCGGCGGGCGGGACGGCCAGCGAGCCGAGCGCCTAGCCGACCTGAAGGCGTCCCGGAAGTTGATCGCGCTGTCCGACTTCTGCCGAGTCCGGCAGTGGGCAACGAGCGAGGCCGAGATGGCCGAGGAGCTCGGCGTCACGACGTGGATCCTGCGCACCCGCGGTGCCGACCTGGAGGGGGGTGCCCAGTGGCTGGGTACATCGAAGATCGCTGGCTGACCAAGCGCCCGGACCCGCAGACCGGGAAGCGGCGGCGGACCGACCTCTGGGGCAGGGGCAAGAGGTACAAGGTCGCGGGCATCCCAGGCGTCCGCGCCAAGAGCTTCCATGCCGCCGGGGACGCGAAGAAGTGGCTGGCCAAGGCATCCTCGACCAAGGCGGAAGGGAAGTGGGTCGACCCGCGCGACGGTCAGATCCTCCTTGAGGACTTCATCGTCCAGAAGTGGTGGCCCGCCGCGGAGTACCCGCCATCCTCCCGGCAGTCGGTGCGCTCCCGGGTCTGGCGGCACATCATCCCGTTCATCGGTCACCTCCAGCTGCTCGAGGTCGAGTATGAGGCGCTGAAGGAGTGGAAGCAGGAGCTGCTCAAGCGCCTCGCGCCGAAGTCCGCGCAGGCGGTGTGGGCGCACCTCAGCACCATCCTGGAGGCGGCCCGCAAGGCGAAGAGGATCCCGGAGAATCCCTGCCGGGAACACAAGGAGCTGAAGCCGGAGGCGGGCGAGGCGAGCAAGGCGAAGGCCTGGTCGCGGGAGACCGTGGCCGGTATCCGTGAGGGCTTGCCGGACTGGCTCCGGGTCATGCCCGATCTGGGCGTGGGCATCGGCGTGCGGCAGGGTGAGGCGCTCGGCATCGCCGAGGAGGACTTCGACTGGGAGACGGAGGAGGTGTTCATCCGGCGCCAGCTACGGGTCGACGAGCACGGCCGCTTCTACCTCTGCCTGCCCAAGGGCCGGAAGACGCGCAGGGCGCCGCTGGCTCCGGAGGTGAGCGCGCGGATCCGCGCCTACCTCGCGGCGCACCCGCCCGTTGAGGTGACGCTGCCGTGGCAGGACCCCGAGGAGCCGGTGACCGACCAGGAGGCGAAGCAGCGCAAGCCGCGGACCGTGCGCCTGCTCGTGACGATGCCGACCGGCGACCCTGTCCACTCCGACAACTTCAACCGGACGTACTGGAAGCCGGCCCTGGAGCACGCGGGGGTGATCACGCGGCTGGACCGCTCGACGCTGCCGGAGGTCTCCTGGCACCGGCCGAAGAAGACCTACGGCGACACCCGCGAGCACGGTTTCCACTGCTGCCGCCACACTTACGCCTCCGTCAACCTCGGGGCGGGGGAGAACCCGGTGGTTGTGGCAGAGTGGATGGGGCACGCGAGCGTCAGGGTCACGCTGGAGGTCTACGGGCACATGGTTCCCGGAGCGGTCCAGCGCGGGAAGCTCGCGATCGGCTCCTTCTTCGAGCCCCCGGAGAACCCCCTGGGAAAGATTCTCCCTCAGGACTCCCTGGAGGCGGCGGTGGCCCGGTGGGCGACCGACATGTCCCTGGTCGGCGCGGGGGTGGGAGTAAAGAGGTGCTTGAACAAGCAATTCAAGCGCGTCGACTTCGTCGAGGAGCCGGAGACCAGCAACGGAGTGGCGGGCGAGGCTCCGAAGAGCCTCTGAACTGCGGCT
>NZ_JBSFNM010000120.1:0-11586 GCF_053587085.1 Kitasatospora sp. NPDC003701 | reverse complement strand
ATGTCGCTGAGGGACTTCAGCGGGCGGTTGCCGGCTCCGGCCGGCCGGCCGGAGACCCGGCGACCGTCCGGGTAGCGGAGGGTCGCCAACTCCCATGCCCACCAATGGGGTTGAGCGCCTGATGACCTTGCCGGCCTCCGCGGTTCCGGCCATACGGGGATCGGTTCGGGCCAGCTCCATCGGTTCGCCGAGCCCGGACGGATCGCGGCTCCTTACTGTCGATGGGTCAGTCAGCACCTGTTCTCGGGCGGAACACGCGGCCTCGAAAGGCCGGAACGGCACCTGGCGGCAACACCCTGGCCTCCACTGCGCGTCCGCCGCCCGGACGGTGTGCAACTCCGAGGTGGGGAGTCCGCGCTGTGCCGTCCTTGCTGAACTACCAGATCATGACGGATCCGACGTCGCTCCAGGCGTCGTCCGACGGGGCACCGTCCGTGGGGACGATCTACGTGATCGTCTCCAACACCCATCAGGAGGAGGTGAGCTGGAGGTACATCGACGTGGGGATCCCGATCGGCCCCGACCCCGACCGCCTGACCGACGACCGTCCGGCGATCACGCCGAGCGTCACCACGACGTACAACACGCCCTGGGACACGCAGGATCCGAAGTTCGAGTGGGACGACGACGAGGGCGTCTTCCGAGCCCAGCATTCGGCGTGGCCGGGGAAGAAGCTGACCTTCCCGGGCCAGCAGTCGATCACCCTGAAGCTGGCGAACATCCCCGTCACCCGGGGCGGCGGCCCGGTCCTCCTGACGATCCGCGAGCGGACCGGCGGCGGCGACCAGCAGGCGGGCATGCCGACGGACTCCTTCGTCACCACGCTCGCGGTGGTGAAGCAGACGCCGAAGGTCCCACGCAACTTCCGCCCCACGCGCGCCCTGCTGGAGGAGGGCGCGCAGGTCGAACTCAAGTGGGACGGGCCCAGCAACCTCGACTACTGGATCCGCTTCCCGGACGGGCAGACGCAGCAGGTCGCCCAGGCGGGCGCGGCCACCCCGGCGGTCGACCAGCCCTACACCTGGCCCGCCCCCGGTTCCGACCCGGTCCCCGTCCCCAAGCGCGGCACCACGTACACCCTGATCGCCGGCACGAGCATCGGCGGGCAGGCGCAGCACGGGTACTTCCTCACCACCACCGTCCACGCCCTCGTCCCCGAGTTCGAGAGCGGGACGCGCACCCCGTGGATCGAGGGGACCGCGGACAAGGGCCGGGTCACCTTCACGACGGACGGTGTCAAGGTCGACGACCAGAACCACGCCCTGGGGACGGTCCTGGCCAAGACGGCCGACGTGCTCGATGTGCGGGCCGGCTCGGTGAAGGGGCGGACCTCCGACTCCGGCTGGATCGACTTCCCCGACACCGGCATCGACGTCTACCACGGCCTCAACAAGGACCTGGGCGTCGTCACCGCCGACCGCGCCGACGTGAGCGGCGTCAACACCCAGTGGGTCGGCGACCGCGCCGCCGGCAGCGGCTGGCTCGAATTCCCCAAGACCGGCGCCATCCTCCACAAGGACGGCACCCACGACCTCGGCACCCTGACCGCCGACAAGGCCGACCTGAACGGCCTCAACACCCAGTGGGTCGGCGACCGCGACCACGACAACGGCTGGCTCACGTTCCCCCGGGCCGGCATCAACGTCCACAAGGACGGCGGCCAGGAATGGGGCACCATCGCCGCCGACAAGGCCGACCTCAACGGCATCAACACCAAATGGGTCCAAGGCCGCGCCACCACCGACGGCTGGATCGAGTTCCCCACCTCCGGCGTCCGCGTCTACCGCGACGGCGGACACGACCTCGGCACCCTGACCGCCGACAAGGCCGACCTGAACGGCCTCAACACCCTGTGGGTCGGCGACCGCGACCACGACAACGGCTGGCTCGCATTCCCCCGGGCCGGCATCAACGTCCACAAGGACGGCGGCCAGGAATGGGGCACCATCGCCGCCGACAAGGCCGACCTCAACGGCATCAACACCAAATGGGTCCAAGGCCGCGCCACCACCGACGGCTGGATCGAGTTCCCCACCTCCGGCGTCCGCGTCTACCGCGACGGCGGACACGACCTCGGCGACCTGACCGCCGACAAGGCCAACGTCAATGAGCTGCACGCCGGCGAAGGGCACGTGAAGGGCCTCCTCACCGTCGGCGGAGGGATGCAGCTCAGCCACGACGGTGAGCGGATGTTCGTCACCATGCCGGACCGGATCCTGTTCTTCGGGATCAACGAGTTCAAGAAGTGGGTGTCCTTCGAGCGGGGCGTCACGGTCGCCTTCGGCAAGGGCAACGTCTCGATGACCAAGGACAACGGGATGCTGGTCAGCGGCAGCAACGTGCAGATCCAGCAGGGGACGCTCTCCATCTCCACCGGCAACCCCCCGAAGGTCAGGGAGCTCTAGCCCGGTACCCCGCGGCCTCCGCCCGGCCACGGCGAGGAGCCGTGGTCCCGAGCAGGCCGGTCCGAACCCGCTCGCACGGCGAGGTTTGCCGCACGCGATCGCGGTCAGAAGTACGGCAGGACGTCGCGCTCCCCGACCAGGCCATCCCCCCGGCCGGCCGGGATCCCCGCCCGGCGTCCGTGCGGTCCTCGGGCCGCCGCCATCCCCCCGGCGGCGGCCCAGGGCCTGCCCCCGCCCGGCCGTCGGGCGCCGTCCGGCCGGAGGTTTCCGTGATCCCGGCGCCGACCGGCACGCGAACCCGGCAGGATCGGCCGAGTCGCAGCGGCACCCGGCACGGCGGGCACCCCGAGCGCACCGGAGTGCACCCGGGGAGGAATGCCGCCCCACGACCTGGATCGCCGTGTGAGCAGATCGACACTATGGGTTATATCGTCCCTTTCATGAGCAATCGTCTAGCTGAGCGGGTCCGGGTCCACGCGGTGGACCTCGACGGTGGTCCCACCGACACCGCCCCGGCGCCGGCCGGGCAGCGGACGAAGCCCCCGGGCGCCCACCCGTGGTCACGGGCCGATGCCCGCGGCCCCGGCGGCCCCGCGCCGGAGCACGAGGCCCGCGTCGGCGGCGGAACAGCGGCCGGTCCCCGCCGGCCGTCCGGGCGCGGATCCGTGCGACGGGTGGCGCAGCGGTGACCGCCGATGCCCTGGTGATCTTCGGAATCACCGGCGACCTCGCCCGCAAGATGACCTTCCGGTCGCTCTACCGCCTGGAGGCGGCCGGACTCCTGGACTGCCCGATCATCGGCGTGGCGCTGGACGACTGGTCGCACGACCACCTGGTCTCCGCCCTGCGCGAAGCCCTGCGGACGGCGGGCGAGACCGTGGCGGACGAGCCCTTCGAGCGGCTCGCCCGGCGGCTGTCCTACCTGCGGGGCGACTTCACCGACCCGGCCACCTACCGGGCGCTGAGCGATCTGCTGAAGGACGCCGGGAAGCCGCTCTTCTACCTGGAGATCCCGCCCTCGCTGTTCGCCCCGGTCGTCGAGGCCCTGGCCGCGGCCGACCTCACCGCGCACGCCACGGTGATGCTGGAGAAGCCCTTCGGCCACGACCTGGCCTCCGCCCGGGCCCTCAACGCGCGGCTCCACCGGGTGCTGGCCGAGGAACAGATCCTGCGCATCGACCACTTCCTCGGCAAGCAGCCCGTCCTGGACATCCAGTTCCTGCGGTTCGCCAACGCGCTCCTCGAACCGGTGTGGAACCGCGACCACGTGGCGGCCGTGCAGATCACCATGGCCGAGGACTTCGGCGTCGAGGACCGCGGAGCGTTCTACGACCCGGTGGGCGCGCTGCGCGACGTCGTCCAGAACCACCTCCTGCAGGTGCTCGCCCTGATCGCGATGGAGGCACCGGTCGGCCCCGGGTCCGACGCGCTGTGGGACCGGAGGGTCGACGTCTTCCGGGCCATGGCCGACGTCGATCCGGCGCACTGCCTGCGCGGCCAGTACGAGGGCTACCTGGACGTCCCCGGCGTCAAGCCCGGCTCGGTGACCGAGACCTACGTCGAGCTCGGTCTGGAGGTGGACAACTGGCGGTGGAGCGGGGTGCCGTTCTTCATCAGGGCCGGCAAGGCGCTGGCCGCCAGGGCCACCGAAGTGCGGGTGCTCTTCAAGCGCCCGCCCCGGCTCGTCTTCCTGGACGAGCCCGCGCACCCCGACGCCAATGAGCTGGTCCTGCGGATCGACCCCGACCCGGGCCTTCGGCTCAGCATGCTCTCGAAGGAGGCATCCGGTCAGTCGACCAGGAGCGTCCACCTGAGCCTGTCCTTCGCCGCCGAGCTCGGCAAGCCCCCCGAGCCCTACGA
This sequence comes from Kitasatospora sp. NPDC003701, assembly GCF_053587085.1. NCBI lineage: Bacteria > Bacillati > Actinomycetota > Actinomycetes > Kitasatosporales > Streptomycetaceae > Kitasatospora > Kitasatospora sp. NPDC003701. Next base: position 7,321 of record NZ_JBSFNM010000120.1, on the reverse strand, counting down.
GCGGCTCCTCAGCGACGCGCTGACCGGCAACCGGTCGCTGTTCACCCGCCAGGACGCCGTCGAGGAGACTTGGCGGGTGATCCAGCCGCTGGTGGAGCACCCGCCCGCGCCGGTGTCCTACGAGCGGGGATCCTGGGGGCCGGTGCGGGACCTCGGCCGCACGTCCTGGCAGGTGCCCTGGCTCTCGAGCCCCCACGGCTAGGGCCTGTCTTCAGGTGGGGACGACGACGGCAGGTGACGGTCACCGGGCGGCGGGCACGAGGTCGCCCGCTTCCTCGTCGTCGTCGACGGCGTCGTGGCGGGCGAGGCGGCTGGCGGGCAGGAACAACCCGGCCGCGGCAGCGAGCAGGTAGCCGCCGACGCAGACCAGGGCGGCCGCGAGCAGGGCGGTCCTCATGACGGTGGGGTCGTAGCCGTCGTGGGTCCGGCCGAAGAAGACCACGCCGGTCACCGCGACACCGAGGGCCGCGCCGAACTGCTGGAAGGTGCTGTAGACGCCCGAGGCGGCGCCCGCGTCGCGGACGTCGACGGTGGCGAGCGCCAGGTCCACCAGCGGTACCACCAGGAAACCGAGGCCCAGGCCCGCGAGGGCGAGCGGCCACAGCAGGTCCCAGCCGGACAGGTGCGCGCCCTGGGCTTCGACGACCTGGCGCGCCCAGGCGATGCCGCCGGCCTGCATCAGGGCCCCGGCGATCACCAGCGGCTTGCCGATCCTCGGGGCGAGCGGCACCGACACGGCGGAGCCCACGAACGCGCCCGCGGTGAAGGGCAGCAGCGTCAGGCCTGACGCGATGGCGGAGAAGTGCAGGCCGATCTGCAGGTAGAGGGCGAGGATCAGGAAGAAGCCGGCCATCGCGGCGGAGAAGCACAGCTGGACGGTGCTGCCGGAGGTGAAGCCCCGGTCGGCGAACAGGCGCATCGGCACCAACGGCGAACCACCGCGGCGCATCCGGCGCCGCTGGTTCAGCACGAACACGCCCAGCACGAGCGGGGAGGCGGCGAGCATCGCCCGGATCCAGACCGGCCAGCCGGCCTCACGGCCCTCGACCAGCGGGAAGACCAGCAGGAACAGACCGGCGGAGGCCAGCAGCAGGCCGGGGACGTCCAGGCGCAGCGGGTGGGCCGAGCGGGTGTCGGGCACGAGGCGCCGGGCGGCGGCGAGCAGGGCGAGGCCGACGGGGATGTTGATGACGAAGATGCTGCGCCAGCCGATGCCGAAGGCGTCGGCGGACACCAGCCAGCCGCCGAGGAGGGGGCCCGCGACGGCGGCCATACCGGAGACGGCCCCGATGACGCCGAGGACCGCCGCGCGTTCCTTCGGCCTGTAGAGGGCCTGCACGGAGGCGAGGACCTGGGGGACCATGCACGCGGCGAAGGCGCCCTGGACGACGCGGGCCGCGACCAGCATGTCGCCGTTCCGGGCGAGGGCGGCCGCCAGGGAGGAGGCGGTGAAGCCGGCCACGCCGGTGAGGAACATCGTCCTGCGCCCGACGATGTCGCCCAGCCGCCCGCCGGTGATCAGGACGACCGCGAAGGCCAGCGTGTAGCCGCCGACGACCCATTCGAGGTGGCCGGGGGTGGCGTGGATGTCCTCCTGGACGGCGGGGAGGCCGACGTTGACGATGGTGGTGTCGAGCAGGTCCATGAAGGACGCGACGATCAGGACGAACATCGCCAGACCGCGGCGGCGGTGGACGGGCAGGGCGTCCGGGGACGCGGCGGCGGCGGGCGTCCGCGGGCCGGCGGGCATGGGAGTGCGGTGTTTGGACATGGCCTTCTTCGATCGTTCGGGACGGATGCCGTAAGGCCCGGGCGGAAGCGACGGGCGCGGCTTGCGATGCGGTTGGCCGCCGTCGCGCTACGACGACAGGCGGTAGGCGTGGTCCGTTGCGGCCACGGGAGGTTCGGCGGCGGTCATGGCAGGGCCGGCACGACGAACTATTTCGTTCGGGCGAAGGAAGCATATCAAGTAGTTCGATGCGCCGAAACAGTTTTGCTAGCCTTGGAGTCATGACGACCACCGACCAGCCCTCGCGCGATGAGCTGATGACCCGGCTCCACACGGCCGGGCGGGAGCTCAGCACGGCCGCGGTCATGTTCCACAGCGCGCTCGCGCAGTTGCACGGTCTGAGCGGTACCGAGGAGAAGGCCATCGACCTGCTCCAGCGGTTCGGCCCGCTGACCGCGCGCGAACTCGGCGAGCACGCGGGCCTGGCGCCGGCCTCGATCACCGGGCTGGTCGACCGGCTCCAGCGCAAGGGCTTCGCCCGGCGGATCCCCAACCCCTCCGACGGTCGCAGCGTGCTCATCCAGGCCGCCGAAGGCTCCACCGACGCCCTCGTCCCGCACTTCGACCACTTTCTGAGCGGCATGGACGGGCTCTGCGCGCGCTTCAGCGACGCCGAGCTCGCCACGATCGTGGACTTCCTGGGTTCCAGCGCCGCGATCCAGCGCGAGGCGACCGCACGGCTGACCGCCTCGCAGCCGGGCGCCCGGGCCACCGGCGGCGAGACGGCCCTGACCCGCAGCCAGAAGCTCACCGTCCAGACGGCGGCCCACGGCGTCGTCAGCCTGATGGCCGCCGCCGACCCCGGTCCGTTCTCGTCCGCCAGGGCGGGCATGGCCGCGGGGAAGGCCCTCGGCTCCGCCACCGGGCTGACCGGCCGCGTCCTGGCCGAGAAGCCCCGGGGCATGAAACTCGGCAAGTCCACCGCCGACATCGCCGACCAGGTCTTCCCCGCCCTCGCCGCGTCCGTCGCGCTGCTCGGGGAGATCGACCCGGCCGAGGCCGAGAACTTCCGCTCCGTCATCCAGGTCGCGGTGGAGTCCGCGATGAAGACCCGCACCGGCGCGAGCCCCGCCATGAGCGCCATGGCCGCCAAGATCGGCGCGGCCCTCGACACCGTCTGACAGCGCCGCCGGGCACGGGTCACGCCGTGCAGGATCAGCTCTCCCGACGCCCTGTCAGACCTCGCGGCGACCGGACGAGGGCGCGTCGACCATGGCAGCGGGAGACTCCCCCGGCCGCCGTCCGCGAACGCCCAGGCGACCACGGCCTGCCCCGGATCGCACTCGGTGGCCCAGAGGTCCGCGGACGTAGTCCCGCGCACGTCGCCGGGGTTCCACCCGCGCGCACCGGGTTCCGATCCGCAGGAGAGGATCCCCACGTTCGTGATCCCACACGTTTCCTGATGCATGCCCGCTCACATCGGCGCATTGTCCGGAGGGCCCGAACCACCTGCGGCCTGGTCACCCGTTGGTGGGACGATCCGCGACCCCCAGGTCCGCAACGCCACACTCCCCACCACCCCCAGGCCCCTGACCGGCGGAGCTGGAGAAGTACTGCTGGAGTACCAGGTTCCGTCCGCGCGATCATGAGCGGAGCCGGATGACCGGTGCGGCGACAGTGACCGTGCCGAGGAAGATGCACACGCGCTCGGTGCCGGCCCGGCCGAAACTGGTCGTCGAGGTCGCCTTCGACGGCCTCCGGCGCAGCCCCCGCCACCCGGTCGGACCGGCCCTGCGGTTCCGCCCGAGTGGTGCGCTACCGGCCGCACGAGAGCGCCGCCGAGGCCGACACGGTGCCCTCCGTAGGGGAGTTGGCCACCGCCGAGGGTTGTGAGGCCGTCCGCGCGGCCGGGTCCTCCGACCCGCCCGGCGAAGTACCGCGGGCTGAAACGCATGGCACCGCAAGGCGGGTTCACCTACAGGGGCCGAATCAGCCATTCTCGATCCGGCCACCGTACTCCTCCGTAAACGGACCAGCGATGGCTAGGTTGACCGTGACAACGAGAGGCGGCCGCCGGGCAGACGGCGCCACCCTGGCGAAAGGTGCCCGACATGCAGGTGAGCGTCGACCGGGACCGTTGCTGCAGCTCCGGCATGTGCGTGACGAACGCCCCCGCGGTCTTCGACCAGGACGACCGGGACAGTCTCGTGAGGCTCCGTCAGACCGTCCTGCTGCCCGAGCAGTTCGACGACGTCAGACTCGCCTCCGAGCTCTGCCCGGGCCGGGCGATCACCGTCACCGGGGACGAGCCCGCGCGGACCGGGGCCTGACGGACCCCCGCCGCGGCCCCGCAGGCCGCCGGGAACCTTTCCGCGCCCCGAACCCCACGAGAACACCCGCGACGTGAGGAGACCCCCGCCGTGACCACCGCACCCACCACCCCCGTCCTCCCACTGCCGGCCCGGCACTCCGGCGGCTGCCCGTTCGGCCCGCCGCCCGCGTACCCCGAGGCCGCCGCCACCGGGCCGGTGACCAGGGCCGAGCTGCCCGACGGCGACCTCTGCTGGCTGGTCACCGGCTTCGCCGAGGTCCGCACCGTGCTGTCCGACCGCCGGTTCAGTGCCGACATACGCCACCCGGCCTTCCCGCTGCTGGTCGCCGGCGCTCGCGAGCTGATCACCGACAACCCGGACTTCCTGCGGCTCGACGACCCCGAGCACGCCCGCCAACGCCGCATGCTCACCGGGGAGTTCCTGGTCAAGCGGGTGGAGGCGCTGCGCCCGGAGATCCAGCGGATCGTGGACGAGGCACTGGACCGGATGACCGCGGGCCGGACCACGGCCGATCTGGTCACCGACTTCGCGCTGCCGGTGCCCTCGCTGGTGATCTGCCTGCTGCTCGGCGTGCCGTACGAGGACCACGACCGCTTCCAGAGCCTGAGCCGCACGATGCTCAACCGGGAGAGCACCGTGGAGCAGCTCCGGGAGGCCCAGGAGGGGGTCCTGGACTACCTGCGCGACCTGACGGCCCGCAAGCGCGCACAGCCGGAGGACGACGTCCTCAGCCGACTCGCGGCGCGGGACGACCTGACCCCGGACGACGCGGCCGCCATGGGCGTGCTGCTGCTGGTCGCCGGGCACGAGACGACCGCGAACATGATCGCGCTGTCTACCGCGCTGCTGCTGGAGCACCCCGAGCAGATCCCCGGCCTGGCCGACCCGGCCACCCTGCCGGGCGCGGTGGACGAGCTGTTGCGGCTGCTGACCATCGTGCACACCGGCCTGCCCCGGGTGGCGCTGGAGGACGTGGAGCTGGGCGGCGTCACCGTCCGGGCCGGGGAGGGCGTGATGGCGATGCTCTCCACCGCCAACCGGGACGAGGCGGTGTTCGGCGGCGCCGGCCATCGGGCGACGGACGAGCTGGACCTGTACCGGGACGCCCGGCGGCACGTGGCGTTCGGCTTCGGCGTGCACCAGTGCCTGGGCCAGCCGCTGGCCCGCGCCGAACTCCAGATCGCCCTGGAGACGCTGTTCCGCCGACTGCCGGGGCTGCGACCGGCCGGCGAGCGCGAGTTCCGCACCGAGTCGTTCATCTACGGGATGCGGTCACTGCCCGTGACCTGGTGAGCGGGGCCCAAGGGAGAACTCTCACCGGAGTACCGGGCGGAGTTGTCCGGGCGGTCATGTGCGGAGCCGGATCACCGGATGACGGGAGCGGCTGCGGTGACGGTGCCGAGGTGGACGTATCCGCGCTTGTCGTACCGGGTTGCGACCGCTCGGGCGTGCTTGAGCTTGTTGAGGGCCCGTCCGACGATGGTGCGCTTGGTGTACTGCTTCTCGTCGAAGGCCGGTGGGCACCCACCGCGTGAGCCTCTGCGCAGGCGGGCGGCCTGACTGTCCGCTCGGCCGGACAGCTCCGCGCTGACGGTCACGGCCGCTGCCCCCACTCACCCAAGGTAGACCGATTCCCACTGAAGTCTGATCGGATCTGCTGTTGTCGTGAGCAGGACTCGAGCGAGAAATCGCAGGCGCCGCCGAGGGGCGTCTCGTACCCTCGTCCTTACCGGTTCGCCGAACAGCCACTGAGGATTGTGTGAAGCACTTCGATCTCCACGCCAGGATTCCGTCGCTCGTGAAGACCATGGCCGCTGCCGACCACAGCCCGGACGCTCAGCTGATACAGACACGCCACCGTGCTTCACTCGTGGAGAGCTGGGACATCGAGCCCGGATCCACTGTTCTCGAACTGGGTTGCGGGCAGGGCGACATGACCGCCGTCCTCGCGGAGGCCGTCGGCCCCCGGGGACGCGTGGTGGCCGTCGATGTCGCCGATCCGAGCTACGGGGCGCCGGTCACGCTCGGGGAATCGGCGGCCCGGCTCGCGGCGGGCCCGCTCGGGTCACGCATCGACTTCCGCTTCAGCACGGATGTCCGCGACCTGTCGGTCGACTTCCCCTCCGACGCCTTCGACCACGTCGTGCTCGCCCACTGCTCCTGGTACTTCGCCTCACTCGGGCAACTGCGCGACACGCTGGCCCGGGTACGGCCCTGGGCGCGCCGGCTGTGGTTCACCGAGTGGGACCTGACGCCCTCCTGCGGCGACCAGCTGGCGCACCTGCTCGCAGTACTGATCCAGGGCCAGATCGAGGCCGCGGGCTCACACGGCGAGGGCAACATCCGCACGTCCTTCTCCCGCGAGGCGCTGCTGCGGCTCCTGCCCGAGACGGGCTGGACGGCGGACGGCGACGGGCCGGTCGACACCGGCGCACTCCAGGACGCGGACTGGGAGATCACCGCCTGTATCGACCTGATCACCGGAGGAGAACGGTTGGCCGCGCTGTCCGAACCGGTACGGCAACTCGTCCTCAGCCAGAGCGACGTCCTGCGGGCCGTCGCCGCACCGCACGACAACCGCCCGCTCGCCGCCTACTGGGTCACCGCACGCTGACGCGCCACCCCGGCCGGACCGTCGAACTTCGACGAGACCGGCCACGCTTCAGTCCGCGGCCGGGTCGGGGCAGCCGCCGCGATCGGCGGCTGCCCACCGCGCGGGCCGGCTCCTCCAACGTCAGCTCCACCCGCCGCCCCTCTTCCAGCCGGGCTCGCGCCACGTCGTCCCGGGACTCGTCCGCGCGGTCCGTAGAGGCTGGCCAGCCAGTGGAGTTTCAGCCGGACGCGCTGGACGACGGTTGAGCTGCCTCTTTCTCCTTCTTCTCGTGCTTCTGGTGGCAGGGGTAGCAGCGGCCGCCGGGGCGGCGGGTCCACGTGCCGTCGAGCTCGTAGTCGTAGGTGCTCTCCTCCTTCGGCACGTTGCCGCAGTCGGCGCAGGCGAGGGTGCGCATCAGCTCGCGGTGGGCCTGGCGGGCCTTCTCCTCGCGGGCTTCCTGGCGCTGATCGTAGGCCGGCGTGAACACCGCCGCGTGGCGACAACCGGCCGAACCGAGCCAACGCGTCGACATTGCCGGGGGCGTGTGAGGTGGTGTCGCGGCGGGGAAGTCGCGGACAGTCGAGGTCCGGAGCGGCAGCCGCCGCACGGCCACCCGTTCACCCTCCCGGGAAACTCGATGACGAGACTGCTTCTGGTCTTGATGCT
>NZ_JBSFNM010000119.1:0-12124 GCF_053587085.1 Kitasatospora sp. NPDC003701 | reverse complement strand
GGGGGCGGGGGGCGCCCCCCCCCCCCCCCCCCGCGGCCCCCCGCCCGGCCGGCGCCCCCGCCCGGGCCCGGCTCACCCCGGGTACCTCATCCGGCCGTCCGGGCCGGCTCGGTCCCGGTCGTGACCGCGCTCAGCGGCGAGGCCAACGACTCCAGGCTGCGCCGCTCCGCGCGGACGCCGATCGCGGCCTCCACCAGTCCGGCGACCGTCATCAGGGCGGCGCCGATGCAGAACGCCAGCGTGGTGTCGGACACCTCGCCGCTGCTCACCAGGCCGTTGAAGAGCAGCGGCCCGCTGATGCCGCCGACCGCGGTGCCGACGGCGTAGAAGAAGGCGATGCACAGCGCCCGGGTCTCCAGCGGGAAGATCTCACTCACCGTCAGATAGGCCGAACTCGCCCCGGCCGAGGCCAGGAAGAGCACCGCCGTCCAGCAGGCCGTCATGGTGACGGCGGAGAGCGATCCCCGCTGGAACAGCACGGCGGTGCCGAACAGCAGCAGGCCCGAGCCGATGTACGTCCCGGCGATCATCGGCTTGCGCCCGACCGAGTCGAAGAGGTGGCCGAGCAGCAGCGGCCCGAGGAAGTTGCCGACGGCGATCACCGCGAAGTAGTAGCCGGTGTCGCCCTCGGGTACGTCGAAGTACGTGGTGAGGATGACGGCGTAGCCGAAGGTCACGGAGTTGTACAGGAACGCCTGGCCGATGAAGAGCGCGAGGCCGAGCACGGTGCGGCGCGGGTAGCGGCCGACCACCGTGCGGGCGATCGTCACGAAGCCGAGCGGGCCGCGCTCGCGGACGGCCATCGGCTTCCCGGTGACGGGCGGCAGCGTGCGGCCGGCCTCCCGTGCCACGATCCGCTCGGCCTCGGCCACCACCGCCTCCGCCTCCGCCGCGCGCCCGTGCGTGAACAGCCAGCGCGGGCTCTCCGGGACGTGGCGGCGGACCAGCAGGATCACCAGGCCCAGCACCACGCCCGTCCCGAAGGCCAGCCGCCAGCCGACGTCGGTCGCGAACAGCGCGGTGTCCAGGAGCGCGATGGAGCCGAAGGCGCCGAGCGCCGCGCCGATCCAGAAGCTGCCGTTGATGATCAGGTCGATCCGGCCGCGCACCCGGGCCGGGATCAGCTCGTCGATCGCGGAGTTGATCGCCGCGTACTCGCCGCCGATGCCGAACCCGGTGAAGAAGCGGCAGAGGAAGAAGAACCAGGCCGTCCCGGACAGCGCCGTCACGGCGGTGGCCGCCAGATAGACGGCGAGCGTCAGCATGAACAGCTTTCTGCGCCCCAACCGGTCGGTCAGCCAGCCGAAGAACAGCGCGCCGCTGCACGCGCCGGCCACGTACACCGCGGCCGCGACGGTGGTCACCTGGGTCGTCGAGATGCTGATGCCGCTGCCGTGCTCGGCGAGCCTGGCCGCCATGTTGCCGACGATCGTGACCTCCAGACCGTCCAGGATCCAGACGGTCCCCAGGCCGATCACGATCCGCCAGTGCCAGCGGGACCACGGCAGCCGGTCGAGCCTCGCCGGCACGTCCGTCTCGACCACCCCGCCCGCCCCGCCGTCGTCCGGTCCGGTGCGCGACGGCCGCTGCGGGCCGGAGGTCTTCGTCTCTTCCACCACGCCGGGCCTCCCTCGTCACTGCGTGTGTAGGACCATCCGCGTCTGCCCTGCTCTCGGATGATCACACCGCAAGGGGTGGACCGGTTCTGGTGCCCCGTCAGCCGCTCGCGGCGGCCGGGAGCGGCGACGGCCGACCGGCCGGCCCGGTCAGGCGGGGTCGGGTCACGCGGGCTCGGGTCAGGCGGAGTCAGGTCACACGGCGGGGTCGGGTCACGCGGGGTCGGGGAGGGGGAAGCTGCGGCGCATCAGGGCGTCGAAGGCGGCGTCGGGGAGCAGCCGCTTGGCGAGCATGGTGGACCGGGCCAGGGCGCCGACGGCGTAGCGGGCACGGGGACGCGCGGCGGTGGCGGCGCGGACCACGACCCGGGTGGCCGCCTCGGCGGGGACGGCGCCGTTGCGGCGGGTGAAGGTGCGGCCGGCGTACATCTCGGCGAGGCGGGCACGGAAGGTGGCGTACGGGTCGGCCGGGTCGGAGCCGCCGTCCATGGTGGCGACCGCCGTGGCGGCGAACCCGGTGATGGTGGGGCCGGGTTGGACGACCACCACCTCGACGCCGAAGGGGGCGACCTCCAGGCGCAGCGAGTCGCTGATCGCCTCCACCGCGTGCTTGCTGGCGTGGTAGAAGGCGCCGCCGGGCGGGGAGAAGCGGCCGGCCATCGAGGAGATGTTGACGATGCGGCCGCGGCCGGCGCGGCGCATGCCGGGCAGGACCAGCTGGGCCATCCGCACGAGCCCGAAGACGTTGGTGTCGAACTGGGCGCGGATCTCCTCCGGGGTCGCGGATTCGACCGGCAGGTGCAGCCCGTACGCGGCGTTGTTGATCAGCAGGTCGATCCGGCCGTGCCGGGCCTCGACGGCGGCGACCGCGGCGGCCATCGACGTCTCGTCGGTGACGTCGAGCGCCAGGGTGGTGATGCCGAGGGCGGCGAGGTCGGCGAGGGTCTCGGGCCGGCGGGCGGTGGCGTGGACGCGGTGGCCGAGCCGGTGGAGGGCGAGGGCGGTCTCACGGCCGAGGCCCGAGGAGCAGCCGGTGATCAGCACGGTCTGTGCGGCGGCGGTCATGTCGAGGACTTTCGGTGCAGGAGGTCCCAGACGGCGGCTTCGGCGCGGTCGAGGTCCTCGGGGGGAAGGGTGTCCGGTCCGCCCGGGCGCCGGAGCTTGACGAGGCCGGCGAACGCCCCGAGGGCGAGGGCGACCAGTTGGGCGGCGTCGCCCTCGCGGATCTCGCCGGCCCGCTGGCCGCGCTCGATGAAGTCGGAGGCGACGCGGTCGATCTCGTCGGCCAGGGCGCGGCTCTCGGGGGCGAGGAAGGTGTCGTGCTGCTGGTGTTCGAGGAAGACGAAGGCGTCCGGGTAGGCGCTCGCGTAGCGGGTGAAGCCGCGCCAGAAGCGCCCGAACTCCTCGCGGATGCCGCGCGCCGGTCCGCCCTCGGCGAGGGCGGCGGCGAGGTGGTCGAGCAGGGTGCGCTTGGCGTGCTGGAAGGCCGCGTTGCCGAGCGCCTCCTTGCTGGGGAAGTAGCGGTAGATGCTGCCGACGCCGACACCGGCGCGCTGGGCGACGACGGGCATCTGCGTGCCTTCGTAGGTGCGCTCGGCGAAGAGCGCGAGGGCGGTGTCGATCAGCAGCCGGTCGAGGTCGGGCTTTCTGGGTGCCACGGAATGAATATTCATTCCTGTTCTCGGCGCTGTCAATCCCCGGCCGCCCGGGGCCGGTGGCACCGGCGACCGGCCTCCGCCGGCCGGCGGAGGGCCCGGCGGCTGCCGGTGCGTCAGAATGGCTTGCGGCCAGGCGGTGTGCCGCCAGAAGCGGAGGTACCACTTCATGACGAGGTACAGCATCGACCCCCACCGGCACGAGCTGATCGCCGCGTGGGGAACCGGCGAGGGCGAGCTCGCGGCCCGGATCGCCGACCTCCCCGTCGGCAGGGACACCAGCACGCTCCTGCGCCTGGCGCGTGCCCTGACCCAACTGTCCGACGCGGCCTGGCGCACCTACACCCACCCCGCCAGCGCCGCCGGCTCCCTGGAGCCCAACAGCGAGGGCTGGCGGCGCGAGCAGGAACGCAACGCCTTCGGCGCGGTCGCCGAGGCGGTCGCCGCACCGAACCTCCCCGCGGGCGGCATGCTCGCCGTCTCCTACAGCCCGCTGCTGGAATCCGCCCACCGGCTCGGCCGCGCCCTGCACACCCTCGACGAACCCGGGCTGACGAAGGCCGTCCTGGCCGAGACCGTCGTCGAACTCACCGCCGTCGAGGGTGCCGAGCTCGGCGACCTCACCGGCCGCGCCCAGCAGGCCGTCCTGCTCAGCCGCGAGGACGCCTCCCCCGTCCAGGTCGCCGCCGCCGACCTCCTCTTCGTCCAGGACCCCTTCGGCTCGGCCGCCCTGTTCTCCGACATCGACCCGACCGCCGCAGCCGTGGCCGCGGCCCACTGGCTCGCCGCCGCGGCCGAGGTCGCCGCCGACGCCTCGGGCCACGAGGCCACCACCGTCGTCCTCGAAGCCGGTCAGATCGAGGCCCTGCCCGACGAGACCCCCACCCTCGTCCTCGAACTCCTCGACGCCGGCCACACCCCCTACGACGCGGTCACCGGCCTCGTCCGCCACGCGCTCCACATCGCCGACGGCCTGCTCCCCGACCCCGCCGGCCTGCGCGAACAGCTCGAAGACCTCGACGAGGCCCTCGCGGCGGAGATCGCGGGCGAGGACACCGCACCGGAGGACACCGGCCTGCGCCTGACCCCGCTCGACCCGAAGCGCCCGGCCCGCGACCTCCTCGAAGACCTCCTCTCCGGCATCCACGGCTGCTGGCTCCTCCACGACGCGTACGACGACCTCGACGAGCACGACGAGCACGACGACCTCGACGCGGGCGGTCGCGACACCGGCCGTCCCGACGCGGGCGGTCCCGACGCCGGCGGCGAGGGTGGCCCCGAGGCCGACGACGAGGAGTCGGCCGACGGTCGCGCCGAACAGGAGCAGGTCCGGAGCCGTGAACGCTTCGCCCGCCTCCTGCGCGAAACCGCCGCGCGCCATCGCGACCGGCTCATGTGACCACCGGGCCGACGCCTTCGGCGGCCCTGCCGGACCCGTCCCCCTGTGCGGTCGAAGCTCCCGAAATGTCCTTAAGCTGGAACGGTCCTGGTGAACCACCACGTGGAAGGCGGGCCCGACCGTGCAGCCGAGCGAGATCGACGAGGTCCTGAACCGTCCGCTCAGCCGGGAGCTCCTGGCCCGAGACCTGACCCGCCTGGCCTACGTCGCCGAGGACGGCACTCCCCGGGCCGTCCCGATCGCCTTCGTCTGGAACGGGTCGGCCGTCGTCATGTGCACCGTGAAGAACGCGCCGAAGCTGCCGGCCCTGCGCCACAACCCGGCGGTCGCCCTGACGATCGACACCGAGGCGCACCCGCCGAAGATCCTGCTCATCCGCGGCCGGGCGGAGCTGGACGAGGTCGAGGGCATCCCGGAGGAGTACCTCCGGGCGAACAGCACCTACGCGATGACGCCCGAGCAGCGGGTCGCCTGGGAGGCCGAGGTCCGCTCGCTCTACGACGGCATGGTCCGGATCGTCGTCACGCCGACCTGGGCGAAGCTGATCGACTTCGAGACGACCCTCCCGAGCGCGGTGGAGGAGCTGGTCCGGCAGCGCGAGGAGCGCAACCGCGCCTGACCGCGGCCACCCCGGCCACCCCCTCGCACTACGGAGGGCGACAAGCCGCGCACCTTCCGCCATGTCCACTGGTCGGAGGCGGTATCGTAACCGCGCGCCGAGGGCGCGCTCAGTACCTCCGAAGGAGAGCAGCATGGCAACTGGCAAGGTCAAATGGTTCAACGCGGAGAAGGGCTTCGGCTTCATCGCCCAGGACGACGGCGGCCAGGACGTGTTCGTCCACTTCTCCGCCATTCAGAGCACCGGATTCAAGGAGCTGTACGAGGACGACCTGGTCGAGTACGACGTCACCCAGGGGCCGAAGGGTCCCCAGGCGGAGAACGTCGTCAAGCTCTAGCCGGCGCCGGGACCGGCCCCCTGCGCCGGAACCCGGCCCGGCGGACGCCGGCTTCGGCCGGATCGCCGCGCACCGCCCGCCCGCAGCACGGCCGGGCGACCGAACGGCCGGGCAGCCGTCCGGTCGGCCCCGGAGGCCGGCGGCGGTGACCGCAAAGGGGCCGACCCCTCGGCCGGCCCCACCTCCCCACCGCTCACCTCCCCACCGCTCACCTCCCCACCTCTCACCTCACCCGGCTGAACCGACATCGGCGCGTCCGACGGTCCGGGCCGTTCTCAAACACCGTTCGAAGAGCCGTCGTGATCGTTAGACTGCCACGGTGAAGCTGACCGCAGACCGGATCACCGACGCCGGGATGGCCGTGTTCGCCGAAGCCGGCTACCACGGTCTGTCCATGCGCCGGGTCGCGGAGCGACTCGACGTGCACGCCGGAAGCCTCTACTACCACGTGCCCAACAAGACCGCGCTGCTCCAGCTGATGGCCGACCGGGTGGCCCGGCAGGCCTACGACGCGGGCACCGCGGCACTGGCCGAACTGGACACCACGAGCGACTGGCAGGCACGCGTGACGGCGCAGGCCGTCGCCCTGCGCCGGAGCATCCGCCGGCACCCCGGCGGGGCGATCATGTTCGCCGACAGCCCGAAGACGCTCAGCCCCGGCGCGCTGTCCGTGATGGAGCGGCTGCTCGACACCCTCGCGGCGGCCGGCGTCCCCGCGCAGAAGTGCGGCACCGCGGCCGACACCCTGCTCAGCCACGTCACCGGCTACGTGCTCCAGGAGCAGAGCGAGCCGCCCGTCGTGCCGCCGGCCCCGGACACGGCCGCCGACCTCCACCGCCGCTTCCCCCGCACCATGACCGCAGCCGCCCACGACCAGGACGAGCAGTTCACCCGCAGCCTGGACCTGATCTGCGCCGGCATCGCCACGCTCCTCCCGGAGCCCCACCCTCCCGGCGCGGGCCGCTGACCTCAGGCCGGGTCGTGCGGGTCCGGCAGCGGAGCCTCCCAGGCGAGCAGGCGCAGCAGCTCCTCGTCCACCCGGGGCCGGGGCCCGGCCGCGGGAGGCCGCGAACCGCCCGAGGTGGGGCCGGCCGTGAGGCGGGCGCTGGTGGCCGTGTTCTCCTCGGTCCGGGGCCTGCGGTGGTGCTCGTAGCGGGCCAGGGCCTGCGCCGTTCCGGGGGTGTCGCGCAGCGCCTTGGCGAGCACGACGGCATCCTCCAGGGCCATCGAGGCGCCCTGGCCGGTGGCCGGGGAGGCCGCGTGGGCGGCGTCGCCGATCAGGACGGCGCGGCGGCTGCGCCAGCGCGCCCCCGGGGCCAGCTGGAGCGCGTTGGTGACCATCAGCCGGTCGTCCGTACCGGCGACGATCCGCGCGGCCGGGGTCCGGTCCGGGCTCAGCAGCGGCCGGAGCCAGTCCCGCCACTGCGCGGGAGTCCGGTCGGCGACCTCCTCGGCGGACGCGGCCGGTCCGGGGACCCGGGCGAACCAGCAGGTCCCGCCGGCGGGTGGGACCAGGTAGCCGAAGGCGGCGGCGCTGCCCCGGACCATGGTGATCCGCTCCGGCACGGGGGACGGCGGAGCGGCGGTGCTGTATCCGTAGAAGACGCGCTGCCCCGCGTACTCGGGCCCGGGGGCGGCCGGGTCCAGCCAGGCCCGGACGGCGGAGTGCGTTCCGTCGGCGCCGACCAGCAGGTCACCGGTCACCGCGGTGCCGTCGGCGAAGTGCGCGGTGATGTCGGCGGCGGACTCGGTGACGCCGGTGAGCCGGGCCCCGTGCCGGATCGCGATGCCTCGGCGGCCCGCCTCGGCCTGGAGCGCCGCGGCCAACTCGGCACGGCGCAGGCAGCGGTAGCGGGTCAGCCGGTGGTCGGGCTCCCCCAGCGGGGCGGTGGCCAGTTCGGCCCCGCTCGCGTCGAGCACGCTCATGGCGGTGACCGGGAAGCCCAGCTCCGCGACCACCTCGGCCGCGTCGACCTGGGCGAGGGCGCGCATGCCGTTGGAGGCGAGGGTCAGGAAGGCGCCGATGTCCTCGCCCGTGTCGGGGTGCGCCTCGTGAACGGCGACGTCGAACCCCGCCTTGTGCAGCGCCAGCGCGGCCGCCGTTCCGGCGATGCCGCCGCCGATGATCTGAATGCTCGTCAACCCTGCTCTCCCTCCCGTACGTTCCTGTCCCCATCGGATCGCCGGCTCCCCGCGGCCCGGCTCGGCGGCGCCGCGGAGGCCGGTCCTGCGGCCATCCTGCCAGCCGCGGGCCCGGCGGGGTCCGGGCACGGCGCCGCACGCGTGCCCGCGCGGTGTCACACCCGGCGGGGCGAAGCGGCTGCCGCCGGGCCGGAAGCCCCGACACCCTGCCACCGGAGGCGGGGAGGTGCGATACCGGCCGGCCTGCGGGTGGTGGGTCGGCTCCGCGCGTTCCCCGTCATGGCGCGAAGCTCATCATCATCAGATTCCCGGGATCGGGGAAGGGTACGAAGCCGGCCCTGGCGTAGACCCCGTGGGCGTCGAGGGTGGAGAGCATCAGGCGCTTGAGCCGGTAGGGAGCGAGGTGGTCACGGACGGCGACGGCCAGCCCGGTGCCCAGTCCCCTGCCGCGATGGCCCCGGTCGACGTAGACGTCGCAGAGCCAGGCGAAGGTCGCCAGGTCGGTGACGACCCGTGCATAGGCGACCTGCGACCCGTCCGCGTCGTAGACGCCGAAGTTGACCGACGCGCGGATGGACTGCTCGACCGTCGCGCGGCTGCGGCCGAGCGCCCAGAACGCGTCGGTCGACAGCCAGTGGTGCACCCGGTCGACATCCAGGCGGTCCCGGTCGACGTCGATCTCGTACCCGTCCTCGCTTCGCATCACCATGGGCACGGATCGTAGTGCGCGCAGCGGTGCAGGCGGCACCGTCAGGGCCCGCCCCGCCCGGCGGGGGAACGGGCCACGGCGGCGAGGCGCCGGTCGGGGTGGAGGGCGGTCCGGTCTCCCGGTCCCCGGGGGGGCGAAACGGGGCGCGTCGAAAGGCTCCCCCAGCCGCCCGGTGATCTAGGACACGATCTGACCCAGATGGCTCCTACTGTGGTTCTCGGCAACGGAACAGGACCTATGAAGGCGGAAACCATGACCGACACCACGACCGGTACCGAGTCGACCACCCGCGAGCAGGCCGGCGCGGCGGCCGGCGGGGAGCGCGCCGACCTGTTGGCGGTGCTGGGCAAGCAGCGGTACTTCCTGCGCTTCACCACCCGCGATCTCACCGACGAGCAGGTCGGGCTCCGCACCACCGCCGGCGAGCTGTGCCTGGGCGGCCTGATCAAGCACGTCGCGAGCGTCGAGCGCGGGTGGGTGAACTTCATCCTCGAAGGCCCGTCGGCCATGGGCGACTTCAGTGCCATGACCGAGGCCGACTTCGCGCGGCGTGCCGACGAGTTCCGGATGCTTCCCGGCGAGACGCTGGCCGGTGTGCTGGCCGACTACGCCGACACGGCCCGGCGCACGGACGAGCTGATCGCCGTCCTGCCCGACCTGGACGTCTCCCACCCGCTGCCGAAGGCCCCGTGGTTCGAGCCCGGCGCCCAGTGGTCGGCCCGCCGGGTGCTGATGCACATCGTCGCCGAGACCGCGCAGCACGCCGGCCACGCCGACATCATCCGCGAGACCCTGGACGGCGCCAAGAGCATGGGCTGACCGCCGTGTCCGGACCCGGGGGCCCGGCGCCCCCCGCGTGCTTCGGCACCGGGGGTGCCACGCCCTCGGGTCAGCGCTTGACCGCCACGCCCGCGTAGGCGGGGGCCGCCTCCCGCCAGCCCTCCGGCAGCTCCGCCCCCGGCCGCCACAGCGGCAGTTGGACCAGCCCGGGGTCGGCGAACTCGAAGTCGCCGAAGAACTCCCGCACCTGCTCCTCGGCCCGCAGGACCAGCGGCGAGCTCGCCCGGCTGTAGATCCGCGTGGTCTCGGCGGCCGTCTCGGCGGTCATGAAGTCCTGGGTGCCGTGCGAGAGGATCAGCAGGCTGCCCGGCGCCAGCGCGTCCCGCAGTCGCGCCACCGTCTCGGCGGCGCCTTCCTCGTCGCGGACGAAGTGCAGCACCGCCACCAGCATCAGGGCCACCGGCCGGGAGAGGTCGAGCGCCTCCTTCAGGCCCGGGTCGCCCAGGATCGCCTCCGGATCGCGCAGGTCGGCGTGGAGGACCGAGGTGTGCCCGGCGAGGTGGTGGGCCAGCAGGGCGCGGGCGTGCGTGAGAACGATCGGGTCGTTGTCGACGTACACCACCCGGGCGTCCGGGGCCACCCGGTGGGCGACCTCGCCGGTGCTGCCCACCGCCGGGATCCCGGTGCCGATGTCCAGGAACTGGCGGACACCCCGGTCGACCGCGAACTCCACCGCGCGCCCGAGGAACTCGCGGTTGATGCGGGCCCCGAGCCGGGCGTCGGGCATGGCCGCGATGACCTTCTCGGCCGCCTCCCGGTCGGCCGGGAAGTTGTCCTTCCCGCCGAGGTAGTAGTCGTACATCCGCGCCGGGTGCGGGATGCCGGTGTTCAGTTCCGCCGGCGGCTGCCACTCCCCCACCGTCACCGGCCCCGACCCGCCGACCATCGCATCGTCCCGCATTCGATCCCCACAGTGTTCTGACAGCAAGTCATCTCATCCTAATCTCAGCGGGTTACCAACCGGTTGGAACCGTCAGTACGGGGACCGCTCCGGGAGCGCCGGAAGGACGGAGGACGAGGTCAGGACCTCTTTGTGAGGGAATCGAGGAGGATCTGACGGCCAGTCCGGGACTCAGGACTGCCACAGGCGCCGTCGAAAACGTGTTCGGCGAACGGCAGTTCCTCGACCGTCGGGTCGACACCGGGGGCCGAGGGCGGCCGTCTCGCTTGACCTCCTGCGCGTCAGTCCGGCAGCCAGTGCAGCTCGTGCGCCAGGGTTTTGGCGACGGCGCGGACGCGGCGGTGCAGCGGCGACTGCTCGCGTGGGAGGACCAGGTGGATCGTCAGACCGGGCGCGCCCCGCAGTGGTCGCCAGGTCAGACCGGCCGGTTGCACCGTGGCCGCGGCTTCTCCGGCCGGGGCGAGGGTGACCCCGTCGCGCAGGTCGCGCTGGGACATGTCGAAAGAGACCGCGGGCGTGTGGAACCGGGGGTGCGGCCGGATGTCTCGGAACAGTGCGGACAGCTGATCGTGGATCACGGGGTTGGCCGCACGGTCCGGGAGTCGCAGCGGATACGCGGCCGCGTCGGCGATCTCGATCTCCGGGTGTCCGGCCAGCGGGTGGTGCTGCGCCAGCTGGACCCCGATGCGCGCACGCCGCAGCAGGAACCGGCGCACGCCACGGCCCGGTTGTTCACCGCGGGTGATCCCGGCATCGATGCGGCCGTCGGCGACCGCGGGGGAGATCTCCGGTGTCGCCATCGGGACCGCGCCGACCTCGATTCCGTTGTGGTCGCGAATCAGCCTGTCCACCAGGGCCGGTACCGTCTCGGCCCCGGCGCTGAGGCTGTATCCGATGCGCAGCGTGCCCAGTTCACCGGCCGCCGCGCTCCGGGCGGTGTCCCATGCCCGGTCGAGCGCCGCCAGCGCGGGCGGCGCGGACTCCGTCAAAGCCGCACCGGCCGCGGTCAGTACGACGCTGCGCGTGTCGCGGACCAGCAGGGCCGTCCCGAGTTCCGCCTCCAACCGGCGCATCCGGGCGCTGAGTGCGGGCTGTGCGACACCGATCCGTGCGGCCGCGCGGGTGAAGTTCAACTCCTGGGCCAGCACCAGGAAGTAGCGCAGGCTCACCGTGTCCGGCGCCACGGACCCTCCCTGCCGATTGATAACGATCCGTTCTGAGTCTATCCAGGACCGGTCTTTCCCCCGACCGCACATCAAGCCCTAGCCTGCGCACAGGACGATTCCAGTGACCGCAGTACCCGTCGTCGGGATCGATCGATCCGAGTGTCAATTCGAAGTCGGACGCGTCCGGCCGAGATCAGGAGGCTTCCATGGCCAAGGGCTACTGGGTCAGTGTCTACCCCGCCATGTCCGACCCCGAGGGGCTCACCGCCTACGACGAGCTGGCCCGTCCGGCCGTCCGGGCCGGGGGCGGGCGCGTCCTGTCGCGTGGCGGCCGAGTCGTCGCCCACGAGGCCGGAATCACGCAACGCGTCGTTCTGATCGAGTTCGACAGCTTTGAACAGGCCGTCGCGGCCTACGAGAGCGAGGCGTACCAGAAGGCGCTGGTGGCCCTCCCCGACGGCTTCGAGCGCGACCTCCGCATCATCGAAGGCATCGACTGACCGGCGGGCCCAGCCGTCGCCGAATGCCCGTCACCTGCTACGCACACGGTGCTGAACCCTGAGGGTGGCACGGTTGGTGCTCCTGCGCCCGGGCGGTCGCTCACTCGTCGGGCGGACGAAGGGCGTGGCCGGGGTGGTTCTCCGGCTCGCCGACGGGTCCGACGCTCCGCCGCAGCAACCAACGAACCCCGCCGTGGACGGGTCACCGGCCACCACCCGATGTGGTCCAACTCCCGCCGG
>NZ_JBSFNM010000118.1:0-12195 GCF_053587085.1 Kitasatospora sp. NPDC003701 | reverse complement strand
GCCTCGGTGCTGTCCGAGCTCGTCGAGGACGGCGTGCTGGCCGGTATCCACTTCGAGGGCCCGTTCATCTCGCACAACCGCTGCGGCGCCCACCGGCCCGACCTGCTGCGCGACCCGGACCCGGCGCTGGTCCGCAGGCTGGTCGACGCCGCCCGCGGCCGGGCGAGGATGGTCACCCTGGCGCCCGAGTTGCCCGGCGGCCTGGAGTCCGTGCGGATGCTCGCCGACCTCGGCGTGATCGCGGCCGTCGGCCACACCGACTCGGGCTACGCCAAGACGCTGGAGGCGATCGAGGCCGGTGCCACCGTCGCCACCCACCTGTTCAACGCCATGCCCGGCATCGCCCACCGCGCCCCCGGCCCGATCGTGGCGCTGCTGGAGGACGAGCGGGTCACCGTCGAGCTGATCAACGACGGCGTCCACCTGCACCCGTCCGTCCTGGACCTCGCCTACGGCACCGCCGGCGCCTCCCGGGTCGCCCTGATCACCGACGCCATGGGTGCCGCCGGCATGGGCGACGGCCGCTACCCGCTCGGCCCGCTCCAGGTCGAGGTCAGGGACGGCGTCGCGATGCTCACCGACGGCAGCTCCATCGCCGGCTCCACCCTCACCCTGGACGTCGCGTTCAAGCGCTCGGTCACCGTCAACCGCCTCACCCTGAGCCAGGCCGTCGAGTCGCTCTCGGCGGTCCCCGCCCGTCTGTTGGGCCTGTTCGACTCGACCGGCTCGCTGGAGCGGGGCAAGAACGCCGATCTCGTCGTCCTCGACTCCGAGAGCTACGATCTGGTCGCCGTGATGCGCCGCGGCGAGTGGATCACCGGCAGGGAGAGGTTCGACGTGGTCGGGCGTCCCTGAGCCGGGCCCGCCCGGCGCCGGTGCCGCGGCCGCCCGTCCTGGGGGGCGGGCGGCCGAAGCGCGTGCGCCGGGACGGGGTTCCCGGGGCGGGCGCGGCGGACGGCACGCCCCGCCCCGGTCAGGGAGGGGCGTGCCGAAGGGTGGGCCGGTGCCGGTCGTGCGGGTCAGACCGCGACGGTCCGGCGGCCGAACTGCTGGTTGGTGCCGGTGTTGCAGGTCCACTGCGCGAGCGCGGCGCCGTCGCCGGTGGCCTGGTTCATGACGTCCAGGCACTTGCCGCTGTGCCGGGCGATCAGCCGGATGTGGCCGGATCCGTCGGCGACGTCCTGGACCTGCCACTGCTGGGACCGGGCGGCGGAGCAGGTGTTCTGGACCAGCCGGGCCCCGTCGGCGCTCGACCCGCCTTCGACGTCCAGGCACATGCCGCTGTGCCTGGCCATGACCTGCACGTACCCGGTGCCGAGATCCTTGAGGGAGAAGTTCTGGTTGGCCCCGTTGCCGCAGGTCCACTGGAGGAGCCGGGCGGACACGGCGAAGGAGTAGGCGCCGACGTCGACGCACTTCCCGCTCTGCCGGCCGACCAGTTGCTGCCAGGTGGCGTTCATGGGCGCCACCGAACCCGCGGCCGCGTCCACCGTGATCTGCGGTGAGTAGCCCATGGTCATCGTGGTGTCGGTGGGGAACTCCAGCGGGAGCCACACGTACTGCGAGTCGTTGACCGTGCCGCCCGTGGCGTTGCCCCAACGGTCGCCCAGGTAGAGGTAGTCGGTGCCCGCGCTGCCCTCGACGGGCAGGACGAAGGTGGTCTGGCTGGCGTAGGTGATCCCGTCGCCGACGTCCTGCAGACCGCTCCAGGAGCCGGTGATGCCGGCAGCCGTGCCGTACATCTGCTGGTTGGGGGCCCAGCCGGTCGCGGCGGAGGTCAGCAGGAAGTACACGCCGTTGCGCTTGAACATCGCCGGGGCCTCCCGGGACTGGCCGTTCCACAGGCTCTGCACCTGGGCGTCGATCCCGGTGTAGTCGGCGGTGAGGCGGTAGACGTGCAGGTCCTGGTTCTCGTTGGCGGCGGAGATCATGTACCCGGTGCCGTCGTCGTCGACGAAGGTGGTGATGTCCCGGGACATCTCGCCCAGCGGGCGGAAGCTGCCGCGCCAGGAGTAGTCGCCGTCGACCGTGCCGGAGACCGCGACGGCCGCGCGGGCCTGGCTGTAGTCGGTGGCGCTGCCCTCCTTGTGCATCCACATGACGAACTGACGGGTGGTGGCGTTGTACATGACCTTGGGCCGCTCGATGTTCGCGCCGGCCAGCTCGGGATCGGTCGCCTGGGTCAGCACGTTGTTGCGGAACTCCCAGTTCTTCAGGTCCGTCGAGCGGTACGCGGAGACGTAGCGGAACGAGTTGTCGGCGTTGCGGTTCTCGCCGAACCAGTAGTAGTACTGGCCGACCTTGATGACACCGCCGCCGTGGGCGTGCAGCGGATTGCCCGCGGTGTCCGCGAACCGGGTGCCGTTGGTGACCGTCAAGGGTGCCGCCTCGGCCTGCCCGACTCCCTGGACCAGGGAGACGCACAGGGCCAGGACGGCAGCGCCGACGGCCGTGCGAAAGCGCAGCATGTCGATCCGTGCCCTTCGTTGGCCGATGCGCCCACACGTCCCCGCAGGGCACGGCGACGGCGTGGACCGAGGGGGATCGGCCGTACGTCACGTAGCCGCGCCGGCCTGCCGCCCCGCGTTCGGGCGGACTGGGGAGAGCGGCCGTGAGCGCATCAATGGGTGGGGGTCGCCCGACGGCCGGTGTCAGCGCGTCCGTCGCTGTGTTCACGCAAACAATCGGGGTGGTGGAGAGTTTTGAAGCGATGTTCGGTTGTGTCAAGCGTTCTGTCTGTATCCCCGAGGGGCGGCCCTGACGGACACGGAACCATCACCTCAGGAACACACTTCAACTACCTTTCCCGGTAGGCCGGTTGAAGCATCCGTCGATTCCGTGCAGTGGGGTCCGGCTGCTCCCTCATGTCTGTTTGTTTGTGTTTATTTACGTTCTGATGAGTAGCTGGCAGGATGAGCGGCATGACCTACTCCGCCGCGGACGACCGCTACGCCTCGATGACCTACCGCCGGGCCGGCCGCAGTGGCGTCCGGCTGCCCGCCGTCTCGCTCGGCCTGTGGCACAACTTCGGTGACGCCCAACCGCTGGAGGTGCAGCGGGCGGTGCTGCGCCGGGCTTTCGACCGGGGTGTCACGCACTTCGACCTGGCGAACAACTACGGCCCGCCGTACGGGAGTGCGGAGCGCAACTTCGGTTACCTGTTCGCGCAGGACTTCAAGCCGTACCGGGACGAGTTGTTCATCGCGAGCAAGGCGGGCTACGACATGTGGCCGGGCCCGTACGGCGACGGCGGCAGCCGCAAGTACCTGCTGGCCAGCCTGGACCAGTCGCTGGAGCGGATGGGCCTCGACTACGTGGACGTCTTCTACTCGCACCGCCACGACCCCGACACCCCGTTGGAGGAGACGATGGGCGCGCTGGACGCGGCGGTGCGCTCGGGGAGGGCCCTGTACGCGGGGATCTCCAACTACCCGGCGGAGCAGCACCGGGAGGCCGTGGCGATCCTGCGCGAGCTGGGCACGCCGGTGCTGCTGAACCAGGCGCGCTACTCGATCCTCGACCGCGGTCCGGAGGAGGGCCTGCTGGACGCGGTGGGCGAGACCCGGACCGGCCTGATCGCCTTTTCCCCGCTCGCCCAGGGGCTGCTGACGGACCGCTACCTCTCGGGCGAGGTGCCGGAGGGCTCGCGGATGTCGGTCGGGCGCTTCCTCAAGGAGGAGGCGCTGACCGGGGAGAAGCTGGAGCAGCTGCGGGCGCTGGGCAAGGTGGCCGAGCGGCGCGGCCAGACCCTCGCCCAGCTGGCGCTCTCCTGGGTGCTGCGCGACCGCCGGGTGGTGTCGGTGATCATCGGCGCCAGCAGCACCGCCCAGCTCGACCAGAACCTCGACGCGCTGGCCGGTGCCCCCCTGACGGCGGAGGAGCTGGCGGAGATCGACCTGCTCAGTCGCTGACAGCTCGGCTCGCGGGCCGTCCCACGCCGACAGGCCTTCGCCGACAGCCTTTCCGGAGGTGCCCCTCTCCGCCGCTCCCGCCACGGTCCTGACGGCCCGCCACGAGGACCCTGCGGAGGATCAGTCCGCCAGGACTTCCCTGCGCAGCCGGCGGGCCCGCAGGACGAGGTCGTCGGCGTGGTGCGCGCCCGCGCCGCTGTCGGGCACCACGCGTGGCCGCCGCTCGTCCACCTCGACCTCCCAGTCGTCGTCGAGCAGCGCGGCGACCGTCGAGGGCCAGACGTAGTCGGCCGGGTCGAAGCCGCCGTCGTTCGCCCGGTGGTCGTCCGCCAGCGCATGGTGGACGAGCAGCAGCACTCCGCCGGGCGCGACGGCCGCGAGAAGCGCCCGCTCGGCGGCGGCGTCGGGGGTGCGGAGCAGGGCCGGGTACTGGGCGGAGACCAGGTCGAAGGACGCGGGCGGGAGCATCGCCTCCGCCAGTCCCGCGTGCACCCAGCGAACGGTGACGCCGGCGTTCCGGGCGTGCCCGGCCGCCCGCTCCAGCGCCACGCCCGACACCTCGAGCGCGGTCACGTCCCACCCGCCGCGCGCGAGCCAGACGGCGTCCGCGCCCTCGCCGCAGCCGACGTCGAGCACCCGCCCCGGGGCGAGTCCGGCGGCCTCGGCCACGAGCGCGCCGTTCGGCCGGCCGCTCCACAGGTGCTGCCGGTCGGCGTACCGGCTGTCCCACTCCGCCCGTACCACGGGGTCGCCGAGGAAGTCGTCCGTGGGCGGGGGAGCGTCGGCCCCGGGGTGTCCTGCTGCCATGTTCTCGGTCACCGGACCACCGTCGCCCGGAGGACGCCGGTCGGGCCAGTCCTGTTGCCGATTCGGCAACAGGACGTCCAGGGGGAGGCGTGGCTCGACCTGATCACTTCTCGGTGGACCGGTCGCGCTCGGCGCCTCCTCGCCCGCCCCGGCGGGCTCAGTCGGTCGTGACCGGCAGGAGGCCGCGCTCGGCGAAGACCTTCTTGGCGACGAAGGTGGCGTTGAGGGCCTTGGGGAAGCCGCAGTAGCCGGCGGAGTGCAGCAGAGCCTCGACGATCTCCCCCGGGGTGAGGCCGACATTGAGGGAGGCGTTGATGTGGACGTCCAGCTGGGGCTCGCAGCCGCCGAGTGCGGTGAGCATGCCCAGGGTCACCAACTGGCGGTCGCGCGGCGCGAGTTCGGGGCGCTGGTAGATCTCGCCGAAGCCCCAGGCGACGATCTGGTGGCCGAGTTCGGGGCTGATGTCGGCCAGTGAGTCGACGACCCGCTGCCCGGCCTCGCCGTCGATGCGGGTCAGCACCTCAAGGCCGCGGTCGTAGCGGTCCTGGCGGGTCTCGGCGGTGTTCGGGGTGCTGCTCATGGAGTCGCTCCGTTTCGGGTGGCGCGTAGCGCCCTCTCGTGGTGTCCGGTTCTGGCATGACCGTAGAACGTGGAGTGCACTCGAACTCAAGCCCGACATGCGGGCCGTGCCGCCGAGGGTGGCGACATCCTCGTGCTCTCCGTCGCGCGGGGGTGAGCACGGCACGCCGACCCTCGACCTCGACCGGGTCCGCCCGAGTCGCGCCGCCCGTCCGCCCGTGCGGTCGGTCGGGCGCTCGGTCGGTCAACCCTCCGCGCGGGCCGACCGGGCCGGCCACACCGCGCGCGGGCCGAGTACCCCCGCGCCGAGGGCGATGACCCGGGCACGCAGGCCCCGGTCCGCGGTGACGACCCGACAGTCCCGCAGCGGCCGGGCGGCCAGGGCCTCCTCGACCAGCCCGACGATCCGGTCGTCGCCGGACCCGGGCGCGGCGACGACCCGGACCTCGGGCAGCTCGGCCACCCCTCGGGCGGCGCCTTCCACCACCAGGACCACCTCCACCGGACCGGCACCCACCCCGCCCCGGTCCGCCGGTCCGTGCCGTGCCACGGCGACCAGGGCGTCACGCAGTCGCTCGGCCGCACCCCGGCGGTCCCGCCACCAGCCGTCGGGCACCGAGCCCACCACATTGGCGCCGTCCACCACCAGCAACGGCACCGACCCGTCCGCCCCGCCCGCATCACGCTCGCCCATGGCCCGCAAGCCTGCCACGCGCTGCCCGCGCCCGCCGCCCCGAGCGGCGCCGGGCGCGGGGACCGGCGTCGCCCCTGATGTGAGGAACGGGGTGACCGGCAGGCCCGATCGGTCGTCCGGGAAGCGAAGCGCGCGAGCGGCGTGCCGACGGCTGGTGAACGCCCCCGGCCCGAGGCGCCCCGTTCGGGGGCGTCCGGGCGAGGTGCGGGCCGGCCGGCCGGGTGGTGCTACTTGAGGACGAGCAGGGCCGCCAGCGCGGGGCCGAGCGCGCCGCCGAGCTGGTAGCAGAGGACGAACAGGCCGATGGCGGTGGGGCGGTGGTGCTCGGGCGCGCTCCTGGCGGCGTGCAGGGACAGGACGGCGTTGCTGCCGGCCGAGACGAACACGGCCGCCGTGGCGGTGCACAGGAGGAGCACCGGCCAGGTGGCGAGGGCCGCGGTGAGCGGGGCGAGGACGGCGAGGGTGATCAGGAGGGCGAGGACCGCGCGGTGGCCGAGGCGCACCGAGGCCGCGGCGAGGAGCCAGGACAGCGCCGAGCCGATGAGCAGGGCGATGAGCTGGCCGGTGCCGATGAGGTCCGTGCTCCACGACGTCCGCTGCTGGATCAGCCGCGGCAGGCTGAACAGGAGGGTGAAGTACGAGGTCGAGAAGGCGCAGGCGAGCAGCGCGGATCCGAGGAAGGCGCGTGAGCGCAGCAGGACGGTCGGAACGAACCCGTCGGGCCGGCGCCGCACGTGGACCGCGAGGAGGGCGGCGGTGGCGAGGGCGGCGCAGGCGGCCGCGAGCGGTGCGGTGGGCAGGAGGACGAGAGCCGAGGCCAGCGCCACCACCAGCCCGGCCCCCGTGGCGTCGAAGGCGGCGCCGGCGGGCTGCGCGGGGCGGGCGTGACGCCAGACGGCGGGTATCGCGAGCAGCGCGAGGGTGGACAGCGCGAGGGCCGGCCGCCAGGAGACCGCGTCCGCGATCCGTGAGCCGAGCAGCGGCGCGGAGGCGCCGAGGACGCCGAACCCCGCGGTGATGACGCCCATCCGCCGGGCCGAACCGGCCAGGTTCATCGCCACCGCCACGAGCCCCGCGCCGCCGCCCGCCTGGACGGCCCGCCCGACGAGCATCAGGGGGAGCCACGGGGAGGTGGTGAGCAGCGCGGTGCCGGCCAGGACGGCCGCCCCGCTCACGACGAGGGTCGGCCGTAGTCCGCGCTGCCGGATCAGCGCCGCGAACAGCGGTGTGCCGATGGTCATCGCCCAGGCGAAGACGGTGACCAGCCAGGTCGCGGTCGTGGTGGAGACCCCGAGCGAGCGGGCCATGTCGGGCAGGATCAGGACGGGCGCGTTGGCGCCCATGGCGATGGGCGTGGCGAGCAGGGCCAGCCAGAGGGCGGCCGGCGGCCGGCCGGACCGCGCACCGTCGGTGCGGCGTGCTGCGGTGCGGGCGGTGGCGGCGGTGGTCGGAGCAACTGCGGACATGGCGACTCCCTGCGCGGAGGTGAGGATCCCGGGCCGACCCGGGGACGGGGCGGGGCTGCGGCGGGCCGGGTCAGACGGTGGTGACGACCTGGTCGTAGGCGAGGCGCGGGGAGCGCGGGAACCACGCGTTCTCACCGGGCCGGCCGATGGTGACGACCATCAGCGGGGTGTGGTCGTCGTCGAGGAACTCCTTCCGGATGCCGTCGAAGTCCATGCCGGTCATCGGGCCCGCGGCCAGGCCGGCGGCGCGGACGCCGACGATGAAGTACGCGGCCTGCAGCGTGGCGTTCAGCAGGGCGGACTCCTCGCGGACCGGGCGCTCGGCGAAGTGGTGGTCACGGGCCTGCGGGTAGTGGGGGAGCAGCTGGGGCAGCTCCTCCTGGAACTCGTTGTCCGCGGAGAGGATCGCGACGAGCGGGGCGGCGGCGGTCTTGGCCCGGTTGCCCTCGGCCATGTGGTCCACCAGGCGCGCGCGGGCCTCGGGGGAGCGGACCAGGGTGATCCGCAGCGGGGACTGGTTGAAGGCGGTGGGGCCGTACTTGACCAGGTCGTAGACGGCCCGGACCTGCTCGTCGGTCACCTGCTCGGCGGTGAAGGAGTTGGCGGTGCGGGCCTCGCGGAACAGCAGGTCCTGGGCGGCGGCGGTGAGGGCGAGGGGGTGTGCGGACATGGCGTGCGCTCCGTTCGTTCAAGACTGAGAGTTTCAACGTTGAGATAAAACCATCCGCGATCTTTCAACGTCAAGTCTTTTAAGGTTGAGATATCCTTCGGGGGTGACACGGCAACGGCCCGAGGGAGAAGCGATGAGCGGCGGCGACAGCGACGCGGTGGACGAGATCGTCGAGCAGTGGGTGACGGAGCGCCCCGATCTGACCGACCGGCTGTGGCCGGTGCAGGTGCTCGCCCGGCTCCAGCGCCTCGGCACGGCGATCGACAAGGAGCTCAAGGCCTTCGCCGCCGAACGGGGCCTGGAGCTGGGCGAGTTCGACGTCCTCGCCACCCTGCAGCGATCGGGCCCGCCCTACGAGCTGACGGCGGGAGCCTTCCGCAAGGCGGCCATGGTGACCTCCGGCGCCATCACCAACCGCATCGACCGGATGGAGGCGAAGGGCCTGGTCGAGCGGGTGCGGGGAGCCGAGGACCGGCGCTCGGTGAAGATCAGGCTCACCGAGGAGGGCGTGGCGGTGACCCGCGCGTACATGGCCGACCACCTTGCCCACGAGGCCCGCATGCTGGAGCTGTTCGAGCGTGCGGAGTGCGAGGAGCTCGCCGGCATGCTGCGCCGGCTGCTCGTCTCCTTCGGGGACACCACCGTCACGTGAGGCCCGGGGGTTCCCGGTGGTGGCCGCTCGGCCCCGGCCGGCGCCGGGTCCGCGGCCCCGGCGGCCCCGCCGGCCGGACGCCTCGTGTGGCCCCGGTCACCTGTGCGGCACCTCACACCGGCCCTCGACGGCGGTCCCGATAGCCGGTCTGACCTGGTGGTTCTCCTGCCTACGAGCCGTCGCCCGACCGGCCGGAAGGGTGCGGGCTGACGGTCCGCAGGTTGCGAAGGACGTACCGCTTCGCACAGGCTCCCCCCTCGACGGGCTCTCCTCCGCTCCTGCCGCGGACGGGGCCCGTGGGTCTCGAGGGGGGCAGGAAAGGTACTGCCACAGCAATGACAACCCTGCGAAACAACGCTCGACACCGCCGGGCCGCGCCGGCGCCCTGGAAGCGCCTGACCGTCGCCGCGCTCGCGGCCGCGGCCGTGACCACCGGCACCGCCACCTGGGCGGCGCAGTCCGAGGCGGCCACCAGCCCGGTCACCGTCGACTCGCTCGACATCACGCCCGGCTCGCCCGCGCCGAACGCCGCCGTCACCGCGACCGCCAAGGTGCACGCGAGCAAGCGGCTCAAGCTGCAGAGCCTCACCATCGCCGTGCGCTCGGCGAGCGGTGCCAACTACGACTTCCCCGGGGCCGCCGCCGCCACGCTGGACACCCGGCAGACCACCCTCACCCCCAAGAGCCGGACGTTCCCGGCCGGCTCGTACACCTACTTCGTCGCCTACAAGGCCTCGGACGGCTGGCACAACCTGACGCCGGTCCGCACGTTCACGTCCGGCGGGGCCGCGGTGACCCCGTCACCCACGCCGACCCCGTCGCCCACGGCCACGGCCACCGCCACCCCCACCGCCACGCCGTCGCCGACTGCCAAGCCGACCGCGACCCCGTCGCCGACCGCCACGCCGATTGCCACGCCGACCGCCCCCGCCTCGGGCAGCGGCCCGCTGGGCATCGCGGGCAGCTGGCGCCCGGTGTTCGCGGACGAGTTCAACGGCAGCAGCGTCGACAGTGCCAAGTGGACGCCCAACTGGTTCGGCTGCCAGACCTGCACCACGCAGCCGGTCAACCCCGACATCGAGCTCGCGGCCTACGCCCCCTCGCAGTCCACCGTCGGCGGCGGCTCGCTGCACCTGAACATCGCCCAGCAACCGACCACGGTCAACGGCAAGACCTACCCGTACCGCTCCGGCATGCTGTCCTCCAACGGCAAGGCGGAGTTCACCTACGGCGCCTTCGAGGCGCGGATCCACCTGCCCGCCGCCGGCTCGCAGATCGCCAACTGGCCCGCGTTCTGGACGGACGGTCACAACTGGCCGGCCGACGGCGAGATGGACGTCATGGAGGGTCTGGGCGGCCAGGCCTGCTACCACTACCACTCGCCGTCCGGCGGCCCGGGCGGCTGCGCCACCGGCGACTACAGCGGCTGGCACACCTACGGCGCCGAGTGGAAGCCGGGTTCGGTGACCTACTACTACGACGGGAAGCAGGTCGGGCAGATCACCACCGGCATCAGCTCGTCGCCGCAGTACCTGATCCTGAACAACGCCGTCTGGTCCGGCGGCGGCCCCTCGGCGGTGCCGGCCGACATGCAGGTCGACTACGTGCGGGTCTGGCAGCACTGACCGGCCCCTGACGGACGGTCATCGGGCCGACGAGGCCGCACGCAAGGGCTGTGGCCCGACCCTGCCGGGGGTCGGGCCACAGCCCTCTTCCGGCCGAGCAGCGGATCCGCCGCTCCGCACGGGGGTGACGAAGGGCAGGGCCGCGTCGTCAGCGGGCGTCGGCCCGCCGTGGGTCCGCCGTGGGTCCGGCGGCTGGTCATCGGGCCGGTCGGGCCGGTCGGGCGTGGAGTGCCGGGGCGCCGGCGGGTCGGCTGCCCGTTCGGCTGCCCCTTCGGTCCGTGTTTCGTGGCGGTGTCTTCCGCTGTGCGGGGGGTGTTTGACAGCATCGGCCGCTCATCGCGTGACGGATCGTCCACGACCGCCGTCCCGTCCGACGGAGGACCATGTGACCAGCCCCGACCGTTCCGCGGCCAGCGGCGACCACCGGCCGGCCCGGTGGGTGCGGACGAGGTTGCGCACGGCCCCCTGGGCGGCGCTGCTCACCGCCGGGCTCGCCCTGGTGCTGGTGTTCCTGGCGGCGGGGTTCCCGAGGGTCCTGGATCGTGGCGCGGACGCGGCGCTGCGTGACTTCCTGCACGACCGGGGGCCGTTGGAGACGAGCCTGCTGAGCACCGCCGCGCCCCGCGACGACCGGGGCGAGACCGTGGCGGACCTGGAGTCGGTGGCGGGTGAGCTGCTGGCCCGGACGGGTGCGGGCTTCTCGGTGGTGCCCTCGGGGCCGGTGTTCGGCGCCGAGGCGGTCCGGCGTCGTCCGTTGGTCACCGAGGGTCTGGACCGGCCGGACGGGAAGTCCCCGCCCACGTTGCACCTGCTCTACCTGCACGGCATCAGCGAGTACACGACCCTGGTGGCGGGCGCCTGGCCGGCCGGGAGTGTCGCTCCCGGTGACCCGATTCCGATCGCGGTCTCCCTCGCGGCGGCGGAGACGATCAAGATCCGTCTCGGGGACGTCCTCGGGGACGACTCCGTGCCGTCGCAGCGGGTGCGGGTGACCGGCCTCTACACCGTCACCGACCAGGCCGATCCGTTCTGGGCCGACCTGCCGTGCACCGGCCGGGCCTGCCTGGAACGTTCCCTCAACGACCCGAACATCCGGAACTGGCACACCGCCGGGGTGGTCGGGGGCGACGACCTGAGCGCCCTCGCCGTCTGGGGGCACCAGGCGCGTGACTTCTGGCGGCTGCCGGTGGACGTCGACGCGCTGCGGGCGGACCGGCTGGCGGAGGTCCGGCGGGGCGTTGCCACGTTCATGACCGGGCCGGCCGCGACCGGGCTGGTCGCCGCGACCGGGCGCACGGATCTGGCGACGACGTCCCGGCTGCCCGGTCACCTCGACCGGGCGGTGGTGCGTCAGGCCGCTGTCGCGCCGCTGGCCCTGATCGGTCCGGCGGCTGTCGCCGGGGTCGCGGGCGTGGTTCTGGCGCTGGCCACCGCGCTCACCCTGCAACGGCGCGGGGCGGAGCTCCGACTGCTCCGGGCCCGGGGTGCTTCCGGCACCGGCGTGCTGATCCGGCTGGGCGGGGAGAGCGCGGTGGCGGTGCTGCCGGCGGCGGTGGCGGCCACCGCGCTGGCGCTGTGGCTGTGGCCCACCCCGCGCTGGACGGCGGCGGTGACGGCCGCCCTGGTCACCACCCTGTTCGCGTTGCTCGCGGCCCCCGTCCGGGCCGCGCTGCCGCCGGGCCACCGCTTCGGCGGGAGACCTGCCGGTAGGTGGTGAGGAAGCGGCCGATCCGGTTGATCGCCGTCTCCAGGTCGTCGGCCCGGGGGAGGGTGACGAAGCGGAAGTGGTCC
>NZ_JBSFNM010000117.1:0-12250 GCF_053587085.1 Kitasatospora sp. NPDC003701 | reverse complement strand
GATTCTCCAAGATCTTTGCGATCGTTACGGGCGGGAACACCGAGAGGTCGATCGCCCGTACAAGGTCAGCTTGGACGGGTGTTGCCGGGGCCACCTGGCCCAGCGGACACATCCAGATTTCGTCTTCGCGACCGGGCGCCCGCAGGAAGGCGTGTTGCCACCGGGTGCCGTTCACGATGGCAAGCGCGTCGCTCCGGGTGTCGATCACGACGGACCCCCTGCCGGGTCCCATGTGGTTCGTGTTGGGGCGGTCGCGGCGCAGTTGCAACTCCCTCTCGACTTTCCGCCGCGCCTCAGCGCGAACCTCACTCTCCAACGCGCAAGCTCCCCTCCTGGTGGTGCGTGGATGGCTCCGTCCGTCCCGCCGGGGGTGTCGCACGACGGACGGAGCCCTTCCCCTGCCTGCCACTCCAGCCCCGGGCCGACAGGGGAGTCATCCGGCAGTCAGTGCCGGACGTTGGACCCGCCCCGAACGCGCTTCCCCATGACTGCTGCGCGCCCGGGACGGGGGTCTGTGGGTGTGCTATTCCGGCGGTGCAGCCGCCTGTTCGATACGCCGAACCTCCTCGAACTCGTCCGTGACGAACAGCACCAACGGCGTGTCGTCAGAGAGGGAAAGCTCTCGGCGGACACAGTTGGAAACGACCTTCGCAAGCTGCTCGTCGACGTCGACCGCCCCCACGAACGGGACGCTCTTCGCTCCCTCGATCTCCAGCTCGTAACCGACGGCGGGGACAACTTCCACGCGGACCTCACGCGGCCCCGGCCGACGCTTCCGGCCGCAGACCTGAACGGGCGGCTCGTCGGGGTGCTGCGTGGCGTAGGTCGGCGGCAGGAGGAAGCCGAACCGGCCGCAGTCGCAGCGCCATTCCGGGATGTCGTCCGTCTCTGCCCCGGTCAGCTCGACCGGCTTGCCGCAGGGGCAGTTGGGGGAACCGCCGATCACTTCCGCGCCTTTCGCCTGAGGGGAGTTGTGCGCCTTCCTTGAGTACTGGCCACGCATCACAGCGCCGGACGCGGGGGCGCCCCGGACGGGTCCGCCGGCTCAAGGGCAAGGGCGGGCGTCAGGGGTTCGATCCGGTCCGGGGGCGTGGTCCACTCGCACCCACCACCGGGCGGTCGCAGGTGGACCAACCCGGCCTGTGTGGCCATGTACTCGCCGATCTCGCCCGACCGTTGGTCGCGCACCTTCTCGTTCTGCTTCGGGGTGTAGATGGTTCCCACCGCCGCCGCCTTCCGTCGCTGCTGTGCGGTAACCAGCCAACGACACGGGGTAGGGGAAGCGGTATACCTGACGCCAAGACAAACCATCTGTCTCGATCGAGGATTAGCGTTGGGTGAGAGAAGGACAGAGCAGCCAGCAGTCTCCATTTCGCCTGAGGTCTGGGCATGGCTGCTGACCAGCCACCGAACGCGCGCAGGGATCACGTCGTACGCCGAGCTAGCTCGACAGACCCAGTACCACCCCAGCTACGTGGGCAAGGTCGAGAACCGGGAGCGGAAGCCAGCGCGGCGATTCGCCGAGCAGTGTGACGAAGCGTTGAACACGGGCGGACAGTTGACCGACGCATGGGACCGCGTTGACTGGGAGGCCGAGCCGCCACACCCCGACTGGTTCGAGTTCTATGCCGACCTTGAATCGACCTGTGCCGGGATTCGCGGTCACGATGTTCGCCGGGTCTGGGGGTTGCTCCAAACCGCAGCGTACGCACGCGCGCTAACCCGGTACGTGAAGCGGGGGGCGTCTACCTTCGAGGTAGAAGAGACCGTTGACGCTCGTCTCGCTCGCCAAGGGAGATTCCTTGCGGCGGGTGGTCCACCGTTGGTCTCGATCTTGGATGAGGCCGTCATCCGGCAGGTCGTTGGCGGTCCGCTCGTCATGCGCGAGCAGCTGCAACATCTACTTGACGTGCCGGAGCAGTACCCACACATCACGGTTCAGGTAGCACCGTTCGACCTTGGGGAGCGCACGGGGGCAATCGGCAGCGTCACCCTCATAGAGACACCCAACGGCGAACGGTGGGCCTACTCAGAGGTCATGGGCCGGGGCCACATTGTGGACGACCCAGAAGCGGTCACCAAGGTCGCCCGGTCCTATGATCGCCTTCGGGCGGAAGTGCTGTCCGCGCGGGAGTCCGCCAATCTGATCCGCTCCGCCATGAGAGGGCTGAACAACGTGACCACCAGCCAGATGCCGCCCAAGGTTTACTCCAACCACCACGCTGACTGGCACAAGTCCACTTACTCCGAGGGTGACGGCGGCAACTGCGTTGAGGCGGCGCTGAACCTCGCCGAGACCAACGATGTGGTTCCCGTCCGGGACAGCAAGGATCGGAGCGGCCCCGAGCTGGGGTTCTCCCCTGACGCATGGACGGCCTTCGTGACCGCTGTCCGCACTGGGGACTTCGGCACCGTCTGAACTGCCCCAGAACGCAAAATAGGACCCCAGGGAACGGCCCTGGGGTCCTTCGCTTTGCTGCTCATTGTCACCGACGCTCAAGGGGCTTCGTCGCTCCTGCTGTCGCCTTGATCACCTCCTAGCGGGCGCTTCGACCCCCTTAACGGGTGCCTATCTCCGGGCCCCTCAGCACGGCTTCGCCTACGCGGCAGCGCAGTTGACCGCTGGGGGCGCATGGGTTCGGAGCCGCACCCAGGACGCACG
The DNA here is from genome assembly GCF_053587085.1 of Kitasatospora sp. NPDC003701. Classification (NCBI taxonomy): domain Bacteria; kingdom Bacillati; phylum Actinomycetota; class Actinomycetes; order Kitasatosporales; family Streptomycetaceae; genus Kitasatospora; species Kitasatospora sp. NPDC003701. Next base: position 9,588 of record NZ_JBSFNM010000117.1, on the reverse strand, counting down.
TTTTGAGCTGCAACCGGGATCGCTGAGCGGCAAGCCCGCGAACTTTTGAAGCGCCCCGCCCGCCGTCTCGCCGAAGCTCCTGCCTCAGAGGCAGATGATCACTGTGTCCGACCTCGGAATCCGGCCCCGGTGAATCCTCGCGCCTTCCAAGACGGGCAAGCCGTCGGTCCGGCCCGTGTCACGCCAGCACCCTCGGCACGACGCGTGAACGTTGCTGCGCTCTCGTCTGCCGCCGCTGCGGATCGGCTTCGTCCACGCCAGTACGAGACCAGCGACCGGGCCCGTGTGGTCGCACCGCTCACAGCGCAGCGGCACCTGCCTGAGCCCTACTTCCGCCAGGCGAGAGGCTATCTCCGTCAGCAGTGGCTCGCGATGTGGCGGCCGGCCACGCCACCGGTACAGGTTGGCGAGACAGGCCGCCCCCTTCCGCACTACACCCATGTCCAGGACACCCCCCTACCCTTGCTCGCCGTCATCACTGCTGTGCCCGCGCCCGTGCCTGCTGCTGGCGGTCGCGGAGCCGCTGGGCTTGATCGTCTGAGAGCTGTTGCGCTGCCACCGTGACGCGCTTGCTCGGGTCGGCTCGAAGGCGGGCAAGCTCCTCCGCATGCTGCTGCTCCTGGACAGCGAGCATCTCGGGAGAGTTCAGGTCCGGCTCCGGCTGGTCGGCGAGCGCCCGAAGGTTCGGGACCATGTTCGGGAGCGTGGCGCTCACGATCTGTACCGACGTGGCTTCCTGCACCCATACGCCAGCCACGCGGGCCAGTGCGCGGAACAGCGCGTGGTCCTGGGTGAACGCCCCCGGCGCGGTTCGTGACACCACGATGGAGACGCCGCTGTGCAGTCCGACGAAGATCCGCGAACTGTCCGCAACAACAGCCGTGTTGGCGGGGAGGTTCTGCGAGACGACCGGGATCAGCCCGTAGATTCCCTCCGTCCACTGAGCGGCAGGGATCTCCGCCCGGAGCGCCTCGGCGGCCACCGGATCAACCCACAGAACGGTGCCCTCGGCGCCGGAGCCTTCCATGCGCTTGAGAGCGGCGCTGATCTCGGCAACGGACGGAGCAGCGTTCTTGGTAACTCCCTGAGCCAGTAGGCCAGTTACCCGCCTGGGGTCGTTCGGGTCGGCCGGTGCGGCGCCGTTGAACAGCCCCTTGTCGAGCCCACGCGCCATGGCGAGCGCAAGAGACTGGTTGATGCCTGCGACGAGATCCGGACGGGCATCCTGAAGGACTTCGGACGACGCCTTCTCCAGCGCGCCGAACTTCGTCGCCCAGCACGTCCGGGAGGGCAGATCGGTACTCGTTTCCGGGATCGGGGTGTTGGCATCCACGTATGCGCCGTCGGCGGTCTTGATCGCCGGGAGCATCATCGAAGGTTCGTGCATGGTCAGCTTGTTCGACGCCGGGATGTTCGCCAGGAACCGAGACTTCGGCCCGATCAGGTTTACCCATAGTGCTGCCGGTTCCGTGGCGGTCCACTGAGAACCGTTCGGGATGGTGCGCCGGTTCACCGGGAGAAAGCCGTCTGCGGTTCGGATAGGTGCGTCGGTCATGCGGGAATCGTTCTCCAGCGGATAGGCGGCACCCAGAGAACGGGCGCTCGTGGTTGTCGTCGGGTAGGCCGGATTGGCAACCGGGCCAAGCTCATAGACGGTCATCGACGTGATCACCCGGACGGGAAGACCAGTCTCGGGGTCGTCATCACTGGCGCGTTCCTGCCCACCCGAATTGACTCGGAAAGTGAACGAGCTGCCGATCACGTCGCCCCGCCGGATCAATTCGGCAACATCCTGGCCGGCCTGCGTGTTCGGAATGTCGATCTCGTAGCGAACCCCCGACGGGTCTGCCATGAGGCGGAGTGTCCCTGAGCTACGCCTGCCAAGAACGTGGTCCACATTGTGGTTGAACGTGGCGAGGACATCGCTCCGGTCCGTTGCCGGATTCCACGCGGCCGGTGAGATCCGTTCCCGGAACCCTCCTAGGTCGTGGCTCAGTTCGTCGAACCGAATGGCATATCCGCTGATTGTGTTGACGCCCCCGGAGCTTCGGAGCGAGACGCCGAACGGTACTGCCCTCTTCTGGACGCCCGTATCGGTTGTCAGCGCAGGCGACATGAGAACCCCCTTTCAGTGCTGGCTTCTCATTCACCTCTGGAGCGCAAGGACTTCCCGTCACCTACTACCGTCAGTAGGTGGTCACGGATGAGGGCCCTGCCGTCAGCTCTCCGCCTTCCGGCGCAGTCGATATGCCTTCTGCTTGTGGGCAGTTGAGCAGTAGCGCCGTGGCCGGCCGTCCCCCATCCAGCCCGCGTTGTCCTGGCATCCGTCGAGCCCGCAGACCGCTTCCCAGCGCGCTTCGTCGGCGGCGTCGCGCTCTGCCCTGGCGCAGTCGCCGCACATCTTCTGATGCTGGTTCACGGGGTCGAACGGGTTGCCGCAGCGCGGGCAGTCGAGCCCGTGGAGCTGTTCCTTCGTGCGCTTGGCTGACCGCTTGAGAGCCTGACGGCAGGCGGGCGAGCACACCCTCTCTTGCCGTCCGGTCAGCGGGCGCTTGCACCATTCGCAGTCGTCACGCCGATTGCCGCTCTCCCACGAGTAGTAGCCCATCTCTCTCCTTGTCTCTGGGGTCGTTACGAAAGGGGCAGTGACGTGTCCCCAGACCCCTTAATTTCTATAGATTTCTTATGTCATTGGGGGAAATAGGGACACAGCACTAGAGATAAGTAACAACCGTCTCGGGGGGCTTGAGAGCGCAGAGACTTCCCAGCGCTGGCGAGGCGGGCATGCCGCGCGCACCGCCCCGAAAGGCCCTGGGAGCCCCGCTGAGGGCATGAAGAAGCCCCGGCAGGCTCAGGGCCATGCCGGGGCCGTAGGGGCCGTCAGGCGGCTTTCGCAAACTGTGCAGCAGCCGCCTTCTTCTTTGGCTTCTTACCCTTCTTCGTCTTCGGCTGCTCCGGCTCGATAACACGAGGCGCTCCAGCCCAGGCGTAGTGGAAGCGGTCAGGCGTCACCTGCGTGCGTCCGGCTGCGAACTTACGGCGCACACACACGCCGTCGAGCGCCAGCCCCAGCAACTCGCGCTGCTTCTCAACAGGGGCGTGGTCCCATGCTTCGCAGACAAGGACCGAATCCAACAAGCAACCGATGTCACCCGATCGCTCGGGTACAGCCTTCAGCGCCTTTTGCGCCGCCTTCAACTCCACCTCCGCCTCCGCCAGCAAGCCGGGGTAGAACTCGCCCGCTGGGCCGTCGAACTCCTTGCGCTTGTACCGGGCCGCAACGAGGTCTTCCAGCGCGGCCTTGGCGTTGTCCACCCGGTCTTGCAGCGCCTTTCGGTCGGCGATCACCTCCGGCCGGTTGGAGGCGAGCCAGCGAGCCGCCACAGCCTCGATCAGCGCATCGTCCGGTTCACTGGCGACGAGTCGGCTCACCCATGCCTCAAAGACGATCAGTTCGGCCGCTTCAGCGAGCACCGAAGCCGGGTTGGTGCAGCCGACAGCCCGAAGCTTGTGGCGGCAGGAGTACGACATGCCCTGCTTGATCATGACGTACCCGCAGCCTGCACAGAACAGGAGTCCGGCGAGTCGGCTTCGCGGGATCGATCGAACGCCCTTCTTGGTCGGGCGGACCCCAAGAAGGGCCGTCCGACCGGTGATCTTCGCGCGGGCCCTCTTCTGCTGTGCTTCCGTGACCACCGCCTCGCCGACCCGGACCCGCTTCCCCTTGCTGTCACGGTGGATCGGATCTTCACGGTCGTCCCAGTCACTGGAGGGCTGGAACCCGATGTAGGCGGGGTGCTTGAGAATCTTGTAGATGTGGGTCGGCGTCCACTTGCGTCCACCGGGCGACGGGATGCCGTCAGCGTTGAGCCCCTGGGCAACCTTCGGTCCGGTCATCCCGTTCTCGCACTCTCGGAAGATCCTCCGCACGACGTCGGCCTTGGTCTGGCCATCGACCTGCCCGGGAATGGCCGGAGAGCTGTCGATCTTGAGCTTGCGGGTCTTGGTCGACTTCCGCAGCCCGTAGGGCACCCTCGCGGCCAACCAGAAGCCCGCGTCCTTCGAGTGGCGCCACGTGTCGCCCACGCGTTCGCTGAGCTGGTCGGAGAACTCCTTGGCATCTTCCGCCCGCCACATGATCATGCGCCGGTCGCCCGGCCGGCTCGTGTCGAGCCCGTCCGCCCCGAAGAAGATCCGTCGACCTTCGAGCCGGTCCATGATCGTGAGTACCGCAAGGGCTCCCTTGCGGCTGAAACGGTCGAGCTTGTAGCACCACAGGCAGCGGGTGACCCCAGCCCCCAGTGCACCGAGGCCCGCGTCATAGCCGGGGCGGTGGACGTCCTTGCTGCCGGATATGCCGTTGTCCACCCAGACGAAGCGTGGCCGGTAGCCGTTCCGCTCACCCCATGCGATGCCGTCGGCAATCTGCTGGTTGATGCTGAGCTCGGTGTTCCGCGCACCCTTCCGAGTGACGGACTTCCGTGCGTAGATGTCCATGTCCCCGTTGGGATCCAGGACTCTGTAAGGAACGGCGGCTGCACTCGTTCGGCCGAACGCATCAGTGGCACTGGTCATCGCGGGTCACCCCCCGTGGCGTCGGCCCCACTGGTGGGGCGTTTGCTTACCGGGGAGCGCAAGGACTCCCAACTGCTTCGTCCGTCTTCGCCTTCTGCAAGCAGGTCGAGGTCCTGGAGGAGGCGGTCACCCGACTCGGTCGGCTCTGACCATCGGGTGGAACCCCTCGCACGTCCTGACGAATAGTCAATTTGCCTGCCAGGAAGGCTCTTTGCCGCCAGGCGGGAATTCGCCGTGGCCCGCTCGGCCCGCCCCGGCCCCTCCTGTGCCCTGCGCGCCCGGCGCGGAGAGGGCCGGGGCGCACGGGCCTCGTGAGTAGCGCACGACCAGCGCGCACGGCGCGCACACCGGGGTGAGGGGCGCGCGCTGTGCAAAGTCGCACACCGGCTCGATCAGAGCAGGGAAGCCGGGGTGCTCGAAACGGTGAATGCTTGACAAAGTTGGGTAAATCACCGACGGACCCGGCGTATTCATGCTTCTCTGCTGCTGAATCTCCAGCCGGAATCCTTCCTTCCACGGTCGGCCGCGCCCTGGACCGCACAGCCACGAACAGCCTCGCCCTTGCCTAGGCCTCCTTCGCTGCTGCTCGGCGGGCGCGCACGGAGCTGAAACGCGGAGCCGAGCATGCTCACCACACTGCAGACCTCCTACACGGACACCCGCGCCGGTGACCTGGCCTGGTGCCTGGGCGGCGAACCGCTGCCCGCTCTCGCAGTCCGCGACCTGAGACTCGCCGGCGCCGGGCACCCCGGTCCGCCCGGCACCCTCCAGCTGAGACTGCTGGGCGCCTCGCACCAGGTGGTGATCGCCGCCGGGCCGGGCAGATGCCTGGAGACCGTCGCCTGCCTGCCCGGCCGCCGGACCCCGCTGCCGGCCCGGGTGGCCAAACAGGTGGACGGCTGGGAGTACGAGTTCGCGGCCCGGATCGAGGCGCTGCCGCCGCACGACTTCGCCGCCCGCGCGCAGGAGTTGCTGGCCCTGGTCGAGGGCCATCCACGCGGCCTGGCCGGCGTCTTCCCCGGCGATCCGAGCGCCTTCACCGCGCTGGTCACCCAGGGCGGCGCGGACCGGCTGCTCTGGCGCACCTGGCACGCCTATCCGCAGGAGGGCCGGCTGGTCTGTACGCGCTCCTCGCTGGTGGTGTCCGGATGACCACCACCGCCGGTCCCGATGGCGGCATAGAGCCGCACATCGGCCTTCATTCGCACGCAGGAACGATTCGTCAACCTGTCGTATCGCACTGTCCGTCGAATGGACGCAGCCATCCGTACCGAACGTCGCCTAGCGTTTGTTCGTGATCAACCATCCGGCCGGTCCACCCGCACAGCCGGGACTCGACCTCGACAACGGCAGCCCACCCCGGCCCGGGCGGAGCCTGACCCCTCTGCCCGCCCGCCGCAAGGCCCGGCTGCGCGCCCACCCCGCGCTCGCCAGGCTCGCCGTGCTGCTGGCCGCGTTCGTCTGCGCGGCCTGCGGACTCGTCTACGAGCTCGAACTCGTCGCGCTCGGCAGCTATCTGCTCGGGGACTCGGTCACCCAAACCTCCGTCGTGCTCTCCGTCATGGTGTTCGCGATGGGTCTGGGCTCGCTGCTCGCCAAGCGGTTCACCCGCCGCCCGGCCACCGCCTTCGCCCTGGTCGAATGCGCGCTCGCGCTCACCGGCGGGCTCTCCGTCCTCGCGCTGTACTCCTGCTGGGCCTGGATCGGCCGCTACCAGGCCGCGATGGTCGGCCTGACCTGCCTGATCGGCGTCCTGATCGGCGCCGAGATCCCGCTGCTGATGACGCTCGTCCAACGGATCCGCCGGGAGGACGCCGGGCGGGCCGCGGCCGACCTCTTCGCCGCCGACTACGTGGGCGCGCTGATCGGCGGCCTCGCCTTCCCGTTCCTGATCCTGCCGCTCTTCGGACCGGGCACCGGCGCCCTGGTCACCGGCGCCGTCAACGCCGTCGCCGGGGCCGCCGTGGTGCTCTGGCTGTTCCGCGAGGAGCCCGCGCCACGCACCCGGCTGCTGCTCTGGGGCGGCTGCGCCCTCGTCCTGGCCCTGCTCGCCGCGGCCGCCGCCTCGTCCGGCGCGATCGAGCGCGCCGCCCGGCAGGCCCTGTACGGCGCGCAGGTCCGCTTCGCCACCCACAGCCGCTACCAGGAGATCGTGCTCACCGGCCCCGCCGAGGGCCCGCTCCGGCTCTACCTGGACGGGCGGCTCGCGGTCTGCGGGCCGGACGAGTACCGGGGCAGCGAGGCGCTGGTCCACCCCGCGATGGCGGCCGGACCGGACGCCCGGGTGCTGCTGCTCGGCGGCGGCGACGGCCTCGCCCTGCGGGAGGTGCTGCGGCACGGCGGGGTCCGCTCGGTCCTGGTCGTCGACGCCGACCCGGCCCTCGTCCGGCTGGCCCGGACCGACCCCGGCCTGGCCGCGCTCTCCGGCCGCTCCCTGGACGACCCCCGGGTCCGGACCGCGGCGGCGGACCCGCTGGAGTGGCTGCGCAGCGTACGCCCGGGCGAGGGCGCCTTCGACGTGGTGCTCGCCGACCTGCCCGGCCCCGCCGACAGCGGAACGGTGAAGTTCCACTCGCAGGAGTTCTACGGCCTCACCACCCGGCTGCTCGCGCCCGGCGGGCGGCTCGCCGTCCGGGCGGGCGACGAGCCGAACGACCTCTGGCAGGTCGAGTCCGGCCTGCGGGCGGCCGGGCTGCGGACCGTCCCGTACGCCGTCCAGGGCGGCCCCGCCGCGAGCTGCCGGCCCGGATCGTCCCAGGACAGCCAGGCCTTCCTGCTCGCCGCGGCCGCCCAGCCCCCGCTCACCCTCGCCCCGGACGCCCCGCCGCCCCGCGCGCTCACCGCGGACGCCCTGCGGGCCGCCGCCGCCCGCCTCACCGCGCTGCGCCCGGCCCGCCCGCCGGCCGCGCTGACCCTGCTGGGGCCGCACTGACCCCGCCGGGGCGGTACCGAGGCCGCGGAGGCCGCTCGGGCCGCGGCCGGCGGCGGGCCGGCCCCGGAGCGGACAGAAGCGGGCGGGCGCGGGCCACAAGCGGTCGGTGGCGGGCCCGGGTGCGCCCGCTCGGGGACGTCCCGGCGGCAGGTAGGGGCCACCACGGGGACCACCGGGGGTTCGGTCGGTAGGCTCCGTGACATGGAGCATGAGGTTGTCGTCCCGATGCCGGCCGAGCTGGTCCGGCAGGCCCTGCAGGATCCGGCCCTGCTGGCCCGTTGCGTGCCCGGGCTGAGCACCGAGCCGGCCGCCGTCGGCAGCGGGCCCGCCGACGAGATCGGCGGGCGGCTGAAGCTGCGGATCGGCACCTCCACCATCACCTACAAGGGCGTGCTGTCGCTGATCGAGGGGCGCGAGGGCGTCCTCACCGTGTTCGCCGAGGGCCAGGAGGTGCGCGGCAGCGGCGAGGCCACCGCCACCGTCCGGGTCAGCACCGCCGACGGCACCGGGGCCGGTACCGCGGTGATCCGCTTCATCGGCGATCTGAGCGCCACCGGCCGGCTCACCGAGTTCGACGGGGAGACCCTCGCCACCACCGGCCGCCGCCTGCTCGACCGGTTCGCCGCCGCCCTCGCCTCCCCGGAGGCGGAGGCGGACGCGGACATCGAGGCGGACGCCGATCTGGACACCGGGGCCGACGCGGACGCCGAGGCGGGCGCCGATCTGGACGCCGAGGCCGACACGGACACCGAGGCGGGCGCCGGGACGGACGCCGACGCGGACGCCGATGTGGACGCCGAGGCCGACGCGGACGCCGAGACGGACACCGATGTGGACGCCGAGGCCGACACGGACGCCGAGACGGACACCGATGTGGACGCCGAGGCCGACACGGACGCCGAGACGGACACCGACACCGACGCCGAGGAGCCCGGCGCCACCGTGCTCTTCCTGGACGACCACCAGGACAACCCCGGCGACGACCTGGACGACGACCTCTCCGACCTGATCGCCTTCTCCGACGCCGACGCCGAGCGCTTCGGCCTCCCCACCGGCGGCGACCGCGACGAGGACGACCGCGAGGAGGCCGCCGACGTGGACGGCCCCGCCGCCGAGGCCGGGGACGGGGCCGGCACCGAGCTCCCCGCCGACCTGCCCTTCGGCTACGAGCAGGAGCCGGTGCTCAGCGGCCCGGTCCGCCGCAGCATCGTCGGCCGCTCCGCCGAGGAGGTCGACCACGCCCCGCCGCGCGGCCCCTACGCCCCCGCCCTGCCGGCCCGCAGCGCGCGGGCCCGGGCGGCGTCCCGCTGGGGCGGCGAGGCGGGCGGCATCGTGGTGCCGGGGCCGGGCGGCCGCAGCGCGGTGCCGTGGATGATCGGCGGCGGCGTGGCCCTGATCGGCGGCGCCGTGGTCCTGGTCAGGGCCCTGCGCCGACGCTAGACGGCCCGCCACCCCCTAGACTGAACGCTCATGAGCAACGACCGCGACGCCCTGCTGGCACAGATCAAGGACAAGGCCGTCGTGCACGGCAAGGTCACCCTTTCCTCCGGCAAGGAGGCCGACTACTACGTCGACCTGCGCCGGATCACGCTGGACGCCCAGGCCGCCCCGCTGGTCGGCCGGGTCATGCTGGACGCGACCGCCCACCTGGAGTACGACGCCGTCGGCGGTCTGACCCTCGGTGCCGACCCGGTGGCCGCCGCGATGCTGCACGCCGCCGCCGCGCGCGGCCGCGAGCTGGACGCCTTCGTGGTCCGCAAGGCGGGCAAGGCGCACGGCCTGCAGCGCCGGATCGAGGGCCCGGAGGTCAAGGGCCGCCGGGTGCTGGCCGTCGAGGACACCTCCACCACCGGTGGCTCGGTGCTGACCGCCGTCGAGGCGCTGCGCGAGGCGGGCGCCGAGGTGGTCGGCGTCGCGGTGATCGTGGAGCGCGGTGGCGCCGCCGCGGTCGAGGCCGAGGGCCTGCCGTACGTGACCGCGTACGACCTGGACGACCTGGGCCTCTGACCCGATCGGGCGCAGAAGGCCGGTAGTACCGCGGAACGGCCGGGGCCGGGTCCTGTTTCACGTGAAACAGGACC